>CAYNDD010000018.1:0-23494 GCA_964395425.1 uncultured Frankiaceae bacterium | reverse complement strand
GACACCTCCTTGGCCAGCACGACCGGGTCGCGCTGGTTGACCAGGCAGATCCCGGTGCCCAGCCGGATCCGCTCGGTCACCGCCGCCGCGGCCGACAACGCGACGAACGGGTCAAGGGTGTGTGAGTACTCCTCGGGCAGCGCGTCGCCGAGCGGGTACGCCGAGTCCCTGGAGACCGGGATATGGGTGTGCTCGGCGACGAACAGGCTCTCGAAGCCGGCGTCCTCGGCGGCCCGCGCGACATCACGGATGTCGCTGGTCCGGTCGGTGGCAAACAGCGCGAGCCCGACCTGCATGAAGGACTCCCCGGGTTGGTGGCGAACGATCAGTCGAAGGTGATGACCTGGCGGATGACCTCGCCGGCTTGCATCGCACCGAACGCGTCGTTGATGTCGTCGATCGTCAGCCGCTTCGTGATCATGCCCTCGAGATCGATCCGGCCGGCCCGCCACAGGTTCAGCAACCGCGGGAAGTCGCGGCGGATGTTGGCACTGCCGTAGTAGGTCCCGCGGAGGTTCTTCTCGTTGTAGAAGAGCTCGAAGGCGCTGAACGAGACCATGTCCTCGGCCCGCCCGACCCCGACGACCGTCGTCATCCCGCCGCGGCGGGTCGAGTCGTACGCCGTACGGATCGTGTCGCCCCGCCCGACCACCTCGAAGGCGTAGTCGAACCCGGCGCCGCCGGTCAGCTCGAGCAGCGCGGCCGGAAGATCGGCCGGCGTGACCGCATGGGTCGCCCCGAACTGCTTCGCCCACTCCAGCTTGTGCTCGACCATGTCGACGGCGACGATCGTCGCGGCTCCGCACAGCCGCGCGCCCTGGATCGCGCTGATCCCGACGCCGCCACAGCCGATGATCAGCACCGACGAACCCGGCTTGACCTCGGCCGCGTTGACGACCGCGCCGACCCCCGTCATCACGCCACACCCGACCAGGGACGCGATGTCATAGGGCACGTCGGTGTCGATCTTGATCGCACCCGCGGCCGGGACGATCAGCTCCTCGGCAAACGTCCCCGCGCCGGCCATCCCGTAGATCGGAGTACCGGCCATCGTGAAGTGCGCGTCCATGAAGGCGTCGAGCATGTAGGTCATGCACAGGTGCGGCTTGCCGTTGACGCAGTCCGTACAGCGGCCGCACTGCGGCGACCAGCAGACAACCGCGTGGTCGCCGACCTGCAATCCTTCGACCCCGGCGCCGACCTCGACGATCTCGCCGGCGCCCTCGTGACCGAGTACGGCGGGCACCGCGCAGGGGATGGTGCCGTTCATCGCCGACAGGTCCGAGTGGCAGACCCCGGTGGCCCTGATCTTGATCCGGACTTTGCCATCGGTGACCGGGGTCGACTCGATGTCGTCGCGGACGTCCAGCGTCTCGTTGCCGACCTCGTGAAGGACCGCTGCCCTCACGATTGATTCCGCTTCAGCGACAGCGCGCGCTTCGGGCACATGTCGACCGCCTGCTGGACCTGGTCGAGCAGCTCGGCCGGCGGATGGTCGATCAGCACGTTCAACATGTCGTTCTCATCGACCTGGAAGACCTGAGGCAGGATGCTCTCGCACACCGCGTTGGCTTCGCACTCGTCCCAATCGACCACGATCTCCGCATCGCTCACCGCAAAAGTAGAACACGTTCCCGTTTCGGCCGACAAGTGGGCCGCGCCGCCCGCCGCCGGCCGACTTGCAAGACTGCGGGGGTGAGTGACGCTGCGCCGCCGCGGGACCCGGTCGCCGACCTTCGCGAGATCGCCTACCTGCTCGAGCAGTCCAACGCCGCCACGCCGCGAGTGAAGGCCTTCCGCACTGCTGCCGCGCTGGCCGAGTCGATCGGCCTGGACGAGCTGAGCGCCCGGATCGCCAACCGCACCCTCACCAAGCTGCCCGGGATCGGCGACTCGACCGCCGCGGTGATCACCGACTCGCTGGCCGGCCGGCGTCCGGCGTACTTTGCCAAGGTCGAGGCCGACCTGCCGGCCGCCAGTCCCCCCGGCCCGATGCGACAGGCCCTGCGCGGCGACCTGCACATGCACAGCGACTGGAGCGACGGCGGCTCGCCGATCGAGGAGATGGTCCGCGCGGCCCGCGACCTCGGACACGAGTACGTCGCCCTCACCGACCATTCGCCGCGCCTCGCCGTCGCCCGCGGCCTGTCGCCGGACCGGTTGCGCGAGCAGCTGGCCATCGTGCGCCGGCTGAACGAGGAGATGGCGCCGTTCCGGATCCTGACCGGGATCGAGGTCGACATCCTCGACGACGGCGGGCTGGATCAAGAGGAGGAGCTGCTCGCGCAGCTCGACATCGTGGTCGCGTCGGTGCACTCCAAGCTGCGGATGGATGCCGCCGCGATGACCCGCCGGATGGTGCTGGCGGTCGCCAACCCGCACACCGACATCCTCGGCCACTGCACCGGCCGGCTGCTGTCCGGCCGCGGCCGGGCGGAGTCGGAGTTCGACGCCGCGATCGTCTTCGAAGCCTGCCGCCGGTTCGGCGTGGCAGTCGAGATCAACTCGCGGCCGGAGCGGCTCGATCCACCGCGCCGGCTCCTACGGCAGGCCATCGACACCGGCTGCGTGTTCTCGATCGACACCGATGCGCACGCGCCTGGGCAGCTCGAATGGCAGGTGAACGGCTGTGTGCGCGCGGAGGAATGCGACCTCGACCCGAGCCGGGTGATCAACACCCTGCCGGTGGAGGATCTGCTGTCGCGACCGCGGCCGGCCGGGTAGCCGCCGCGATGATGTCGTCGAGGCTCGGGGCCGCCTTGATCGACGGGCTGAGCGTGCCCCACGCCGCGAGCACCACGCCGATCCCGAAGAACACACCGATCGTGACTCGCGGACTGCTGACGCTGAGCAGCACACCGGCCACCAGCGGCCCGAGCGGAGCCAGCACCAAGGAGATCATGCTGCGCACCGACTCGGCCCGGCCCAGCAACCGGTCCGGGGTCATCGCAATCCGATAGCCGTGGACGACCGAGTCGTTCGGGACGATCGCCAACCCGGTGGGCACCAGGCAGGCGGCAAGGACGAAGACGCTGGGCCACACGAGGAAGACGACACAGCCGACGTAGGTCCACAGCTCGAGCAGCATCACCTGCCGCGCGCCGAGTTTCCGGCGTACTAGTGAGGAGAGGAACGAGCCGATCAACAGGGACGCGCCGAACACCGCGACGAGCAACCCGACCTCGCCGCCGGACAGGCCGCGCCGGTCGGCGAGCACGACGAGCGCGAGCAGCAGGCCAGGGATGATGAAGTTGGCGACGCCGAACAGCAGCGCGCAGGTGCGCAGGAACGGCTCACCCCACAGGTAGCGCAAGCCTTCGGCCATTCGCTGCCGTATCGACGAGCGGTCCCGCTCGCGGACCTGCTGGAACGGCGTGCGGATCGCCAGCAACGACCCGGTGGAGAACGCGTACGACGCCGCGTCGACGACGAACGGCACGGCGCGCGCAATCGCGAACAACGCGCCGCCGAGTGGCGAGCCGGCGAGCTCGACCACGGCGGTCCGGCCACTCTGGACGCCGACCGCGGCCGGCACCTGCTCGAGCGGTACGACGTTGCGCAGGGCACCCGACTGGGCGGCGGTGAACACCGCCGTGCAGCTCCCCTCGACGACCGCAACCACCGGCAGCACCCAGAAGTCGGCGTGGCCGGCCACGATCAGCCCGGCCAGCACACCGACGCCGATCGCCCGGACGCCGTCCGCGCCGATCATCAACCACTTGCGGTTCCAGCGATCGGCCAGCAGACCGGCCGGGAGCGCGAGCAGCGCCAAGGGCAGGGTGCGCGCGAACGTGACCACGCCGGCCCTGGCCGGCGAGTGCGTCAGCGCAAGCGCGAGCAGCGGATAGGCGATCGTGGTCGTCCCGCCGCCCGCGTCGGAGAGCAGCTGACCGAGCTGGAACAGCACGAAGTCGCGGTTCCGGCGCAAGGGGACCGCGGCAGCCACCCGCCGACCCTACGTCCATGCAGCTGATCGCGATTGATCATCGCGAGGGCGTCAGCTGGTGGCGACCGTCACGGTGTCCAGGCCGGAACGCAGCAGCTTGCCCGGCCGTGCGCCGGTCACCTCGCCCTCGCGGATCGTCTCCACGCCGTTGACCAGGACCCGCTTGATCCCGATCGCGCCGGCGGTCAGCCGGGGCGCGTTGCCGGGCAGGTCGAAATGCAGCGAGGCGTCCTCGGAGGCGATCTGGGCCGGGTCGAACACGACCACGTCGGCGTGATGCCCCTCGCGCAGATAGCCGCGGTCGATGATCCCGAATACGTCGGCCTGCGCACCGGTGATCATCTGCACCGCGCGCTCGAGCGGCACGAGCTGGCGGCCGCGGATCATGTCGCCGAGAAACCTGGTCGGGAACGGCGCGCCGGCCATCCGGTCGAGATGCGCGCCGGCGTCCGACCCGCCCAGCATGATGTCCTCCTCGGCCCACGCCTGCTGCCGCAACGCCCAGGTGTCCGGGTCGTTGTCGTTCGGCATCGGCCAGAGGATGGTCCTGAGGTCGTCGTTGATGCAGATCTCGATCAGCGTGTCGAAGTCGGCCCGGCCGCGCTCGGTGGCGATGTCGCGGACCACTCGCCCCTTCAACCCGGCATTGGCCTCGCTGTAGGTGTCGCCGATGACGTAGCGGCCGAAGCTGCCGAGCCGGCGGAACACTCCGGCCTCCTTGCTGTTGACCCGCTCGATCATGTGCGCCCGTACCTCTGGGTCGCGCAGCTTCTCGATCCGTTCGGGCACCGGGCAGTTGAGTACGGCGTTCCAGCCGGGGATCAGCCACAAGCCGCAGAAGTTGAGCAGGCTCATGTTCATCGGCACCAGGACCGGCATGGTCAGCGCGATGATCCGGCCGCCCAGCTCGCGCGCGCGGGCGGACGCCTCGAGCTGGCGCGGGATCCGGTCCGGCTCGCGGGAGTCGATCGTCAGCAGGTTCCAGTTGATCGATCGCTTCGCCGCCGCCGTCATCTGCGCAAGCAGCTCGATCTCGTCGTCGGTGAACTTGTCGAGACAGCCCGGGACGATGCCCTCGATAAAGGTTCCCTCGTGCTCGCCGACCGCCGTACACAGCGCGATCAGCTCGTCCTTGCCGGCCTTGCGCGAGGCCACCGGCTTGCCGTCGCCGTCGGAGTGCGTGTTCGACAGCGTGGTCGAGAGTCCGAGGCCACCCGCGGCGATCGACTCGTGCAGCAGCGCGACGATCTGGGCGACCTCAGCCTCGGTCGCTTCGCGATCGGTCGCCTCCGCGCCCATGACGTAGCGACGGATCGCACAGTGCCCGACCAGGAAGCCGGCGTTGACCGCGAGCTTGGCCTCCTCGACCGCGGCGAGATAGTCCGCGAAGGTCTCCCATCCCCAGCGCACGCCGGTCTCGAGCGCCTCGAGCGGCATCCCTTCGACCTTCTGCATCATCCGGCGGGTGTAGTCGGCGTCCTCGGGCCGCAGCGGAGCGAGGGTGAACCCGCAGTTGCCACCGAGCACCGTCGTGACGCCGTGTTCGTTCGACGGCGTGACCCACGGGTCCCAGAACAGCTGGGCGTCGTAGTGGGTGTGGTTGTCGATGAAGCCGGGCGTCACGACGAGGCCGGTCGCGTCGAAGGTCTCCGCGGCCTCCTCGTCGACCACTCCGACCGCGACGATCCGGCCGCCACGCACGCCGAGGTCACCGGCGTACGGCGGTGAACCGCTGCCGTCAACGATCGTGCCGCCCTTGACGAGGTAGTCGAGCATCGGTTGCGCTAGCCCTTCCAGCGGCCTTCGGGGGTCAGGTCGTAGATCCGGATCGCGTTGCCGCGGACGATCTTCTCGACCACGTCGGCCTCGAGGTGCTTCATCTGCTGCTCGGCCACCGCGCGAGTGTTCGGCCAGGTCGAGTCGGAGTGCGGGTAGTCGCTCTCATAAGCGACGTTGTCCACGCCGATGTGCTCGAGGTTGAGCAGGCCGTGCGGGTCGTCGAAGAAGCAGCCGAGGACGTGCTGGAAATACAGCTCGCTCGGCGGCTGGGTGACCGTGTCGGCAACGCCGCCCCAGCCCCGGTTCTCCTCCCACACCACGTCGGCGCGGTGCAGCACGTACGGGATCCAGCCGATCGACCCCTCGGAGAACGCGACCTGAAGCTTCGGGAAGCGGATGAAGGTCCCGCTCATCAGCCAGTCGACCAGCGAGTAACAGGAGTTGGCGAAGGTCAGGGTCGAACCCACTGCGGCCGGTGCGTCCTTCGACGTCGACGGCATCTTTGACGACGAGCCGATGTGCATGTTGATGACCGTGCCGGTCTCCTCGCAGGCGGCGAAGAACGGGTCCCAGTAGCGGTTCTTGTCGTGCAGGCTCGGCAGGTTGAGGAACGGCGGGATCTCGCTGAAGCAGGTCGCGCGCACTCCCCTGGCGGCATTCCGTCGTACCTCGGTGGCGGCGAGCTCGGCGTCCCACAACGGCACGATGATCAGTGGGATCAACCGGCCGTCGGCCTGCCCCGCCCACTCCTCGACCTGGAAGTCGTTGTAGGCCTTCACGCACTCGAACGCGACCTCTTTGTCCTTTGCTTCCAGGAAGGTCTGACCGCAGAACCGCGGGAAGGTGGGGAAGCACATCTGTGAGTCAGTCCAGTTGATGTCCATGTCAGCGAGGCGGTCGCTGACCGTGTAGGCACCCGGCCGCATGTCGTCGTAGCTGACCAGCCGGAGGTCGACCTCGTCGCGGTCGAAGCCGACCGACGCGTCGAGGCGCATCAACGGGCGCTTCAGGTCTTCATAGATCCACCACGCGACATCCGGCCCGCTGCCGGGCTCACCCATCGACACGGTCAGCTTGCCGCCGACGAAGCTGACGTCGCCCTTCGGCGCGAAGACGACCCTGGGGCCGCGGTCCTTCATCGCGGCGGGCAGCCGGTCCTGCCAGAGATTCGGCGGTTCGACGACGTGATCGTCGACCGAGACGATCTTCGGGAACTCGGCCACGGGCCAACCCTAACCCAAACCTGACGACCCGTCAGGAACGGTGGAGGCCGCCTCGGACCCGCCACAAGGCTCGCGAAGGCGGACGAGCGGGATCGTCCGCTCGGTGCTGCGCTGGTAGTCGACGTAGTGCGGGCGGTCGACGACGAGCAGGTCCCAGATCCGCCCGCGCTCCTCGCCGTCGAGCACCTCGGGCTCCGACCAGAAGGACCCACCCTGCACGACGACCCGAACGGTCGGATTCGCCTCCCGGTCGGCCAGGTTGAGAAACCACGCCGGGTCGGCAGCGGCACCGGCGAACGACGCGACCACGATCCGGTGCCCATCCGGATCGCGCCAGAACGGCAGCGCCACCTTGTGCTCCGTGCCGGTACGCCGGCCGATCGTGCGCAGCAGGAGATGGTGCATCCCGACCCAGACCCACACCTCGTCGGCGTCCGAGGACTCCATCTTCGACACGTGCTTCTTGCTGATCGCCACGATGTCGTCACGACTCGGTGTAGCGAATTCCGAGGATCGTTGTGAGGTCACCCGAAGCACCGTACTCTGCAACCTGACGAGGCGTCAGATTCGGTTTCGGAGGACACGTGCGCACCGCGGTCTGTGACAAGTTCGGGATCGAGTTCCCCATCTTCGCCTTCTCGCACTGCCGCGACGTCGTCGCCGCCGTCAGCCGCGCCGGCGGCTTCGGCGTGCTCGGGGCGCTGGCCTTCACCCCCGAAGAGCTCGAGGTCGAGCTGGCCTGGATCGACGACCACATCGATGGCCTGCCGTACGGCGTCGACCTTGTCATGCCGGCCAACTACGTCGGCAAGGGCGGCAAGCAGCCCGACGAGCACGAGCTCCGCGCCATGATCCCGCAGCAGTACTGGGACTACGTCGACGCGATCCTGGCCGAGTACGACATCCCCCAGCTGCCCGCCGACTACAACGAGCGGGCCCGGGCGGCCGGCCTCGGCGTCGACGACCAGGCGACCCGGGCGGTCGAGGTGGCGCTCGCCCACCCGACCAAGCTCCTGGTCAACGCGCTCGGGCCGCCACCCAAGGAGGTCGTCGACACCGCGCACGACCACGGCGTGCTGGTCGCCGCGCTCGTCGGCAGCAAGCGGCACGCCGAGAAGCAGGTCGAGCAGGGTGTCGACGTCATCGTGGCCCAGGGCACCGAAGCCGGCGGCCACACCGGCGACATCTCCACCATGGTGTTGGTCCCCGAGGTGGTCGACGCGGTCGGTCCCGACGTACCCGTCCTCGCGGCCGGCGGGATCGGCACCGGGCGGCAGATCGCGGCCAGCCTGGCGCTAGGAGCACAAGGCGCGTGGACCGGGTCCATCTGGCTGTCGGTGACCGAGGCCAACACCCCGCCCGAGGCCTTGGACAACATCCTCGCCGCCGACTCGCGAAGCACGGTCCGGTCGCGCGCGATGACCGGCAAACCGGCCCGCCAGCTGCGCACCGCCTGGACCGAGGCATGGGAGCGCCAGGACGCCCCGAAGACCTTGCCGATGCCGCTGCAGGGCATCCTGTTCGGCGAGATGGCGAGGCGGGTGAGCCGGGCGCACAACCGCGAGCTGGCCGGCTTCCCGGTCGGTCAGATCGTCGGCCGGATGAACCGCGTGCGGCCGACCCAGGACGTGATGTTCGAGTTGGTCGAAGAATGGATCGCGACGACCGAACGGATGGCGGAGTTGCTCGCGCAGTCCGCCGCGAGCTGAGCGACATGGGCGTCAACCGGCGGGCCGACATCGTGCTGTCGGAGTCTGAGATCCAGGAGCTGCTCGACGGCAGCCGGTCGATGACGCTGGCCAGCGTCGGAGCGGACGGGCAGCCGCATCTGGTCGCGATGTGGTTCGCGGTGCTCAACGGCGAGATCTGCTTCGAGACCAAGGCAAAGTCCCAGAAGGCGATCAACCTGCGCCGCAACCCGCGGGTCAGCTGCCTGGTCGAGGACGGCATCGTGTACGAGGACCTGCGCGGGGTCGAGATCGAGGGCGTCGCCGAGGTCAGCGACGACCCGGACCTGTTGTGGGCGATCGGCGTCAACATCTTCGAGCGCTATTACGGGCCCTATACCGACAACCTCAAGCCGATCGTCGAAGCGATGCTCAACAAGCGGGTGGCGATCCGGGTCAAGGCGGCCCGGACGCGATCGTGGGACCACCGCAAGCTCGGGATGCCCGACACCGGCGCCCCGGCCGGATCGACCATGACGGCCCCCGGGCGCCGAGCCAGATGACAGCGCCACGTGACACGGAGCCAGATGACCGAAGGGACTCGGATGCGTAGGTCTCGTGCTCTTGCCGCCGTCTTGCTGGTGGCCGCGCTCGGCGCGGCGGCCTGCGGCGCGCGGGTCTCGCCGTCACCACAGACCTCGGCCAGCGCCTCCCAGAGCACGCAGCCCGGGATCGGCGCACCGAGCCCGAGCACCTCCGGCGTCGCGCTCAACCCGAACTGCCCCACCAGCGGGACCGACGTCGGCCTGACGAGTACGACGATCACGCTCGGCACGGTCGCGGATCGGACCGGACCGGTCAGCGGCCTGTTCGCCGGGGCACAGCAGGGTGCGAATGCCTTCGCCAACTACATCAACTCGACCGGCGGCCTGTGCGGCCGCAAGGTGATCATCGACTTCCTCGACTCCGGCACCAGCTGCACGATGAACCAGAACGACACCACCAGCCTGATCAACAAGGTCTTCGCCTTCGTCGGGTCGTTCTCGCTGTACGACGGCATCGGGTGCGGCGCCACGGTGGTGAAGGCGCACCCGACCGTGCCGGATATCCACGTCGCGCTCGACCCGACCGCCGAAACACCGAGCAACCACTTCGACCTCGAACCGGGGTCGGCCGGCTATGCGACCGGCATGTTCAAGTACTTCGCGCAGAAGTACGGGTCAAAGGTCCAACATGTCGGCACGATCGCCCCCGACGTGCCGTCGGCGCTGGCCAAGCAGGCGGCGATGCTGCACTCGGCCGAGAGCCAGGGCTGGAAGTTCACCTACCAGAACACCGCGGCGGCCACCGACAGCAACTTCACCAGCAACTTCCAGACCGCCTGCGGCAAGGACCACATCCAGGTCTTCTACACCTCGGCCGAGAACGCGCAGAACGCGGCGACGATGATCCAGAACGAGCACTCGATCGCGGCCTGCAAAGGGGTGATCAACATCATCCCGATCGCCTACGACTCGGCATTCATCCCGGACTTCCAGGGCAAGGTCTCCGCGCTCAACGGAATCGTGGGATGGAGCGAGTACTCGTTGTTCTTCAACGCTTCGGAGGCGGCGAACATCCCCGAGGTCAAGTTGTTGCAGACCTGGTTCAAGGCGACGAACGGCAAGGCGCCGCTCAACCTCTACGCGATGTTCGCGTGGGCGGACGGTCGAATGCTGCAACAGGCCTTCGAGAACGCCGGCCCGACCGCGAACCGCGCGACGGTGCTGGCGGCGCTGGCGAAGCTCAGGAACTTCAGCGACCGCGGTCTGATCTCGCCGACCGATCCGAGCTCGAAGACGACCGGCAATCACTGCTACGTCCTGTGGCAGCTGCAGAACGGCCAGTTCCAGCGGATGAGCGATCCGAAGGTGGGTTATCGGTGCGACGGCAGCTTCCTGCCGTACACGCCGTAGGACACTCACCACCGTGACGCTCTTCCTCAGCTATGTCGTCCTCGGGCTGGTGACCGGCTGCGTCTACGCGTTGATCTCGACCGGTTTGGTGGTCACCTACACCACGACCGGGATCTTCAACTTCGCCCACGGTGCGATCGCGATGATCGCGGCGTACACGTTCTGGCAGCTCTGGCAGGGCTGGCATCTCAATGTGGTACTGGCCGTGGCGCTCGTGCTGGTCGTGCTGGCGCCGCTGTTCGGCCTGATCGTCGAGCGGATCTTGATGCGCCCGCTCGAAGGCGCGCCGATCGACCTCACTCTCGTGGTGACCCTCGGGCTCCTGCTGTTCCTGGTCGGTCTGAGCAACCTGATCTGGAACCAGCAGGTCGGCCGTGCGCTGCCGGAGTTCTTTCACGGCAACGGCTTCGACGTCACCGGGCTGCTGATCAGCTACGAGCAGGTGGTGGCCGCGGTTTCGTTGATCGTCGTTGCCGTGGGGCTTCGGCTGCTGCTCACCAGGGCCCGCGCCGGCATCGCAATGCGGGCCGTCGTCGACAACGCCGACCTGCTGGCGATGGCCGGCGGCCGGCCAATCCGGGTGAAGCAGATGTCGTGGGCACTGTCGTGCTCGCTCGCCTCGCTGGCGGGCATCCTGCTCGCGGCAATCAACGAGCTCAGTGTCCTGGATCTGACCTTGTTAGTCGTCGATGGATACGCCGCCGCGATCATCGGGCGGCTGCGCAGCGTGCCGATGGCGATCGCCGGCGCGATCGGGATCGCGGTCGGCCAGAGCGTCTTGTTCGGCTACCTGCCGCAGACCGGGTTCACCGACCGGATCCAGAACATCATCCCGATCGTCGTGCTGTTCGTGGTCTTGATCCTGCTGCCCCAGAGCCGGCTGCGGACCGCGTCCTTCAGCGGCGTCGTGCCACCGCGGGTCGCCGGGCTGCGAAGCTCGCTCGCGGTCGGCGCCGCGCTGATCGTGGGTGCCGCGGTGGTCTCGACCGGGCTGTCCGGCAACAACCTGCGGATCGGCGCGCAGGGCTTCGCGCTCGCCCTCGTCCTGCTTTCCCTCGTGCTTCTGACCGGGTACGGCGGGATGGCGTCGCTGTGCCAGATGACCTTCGTCGGGCTCGGCGCCTACGCGATGGGACACGTGGCGCACGGCGGTTCGTGGCTCGGCGTCCTCGCCGCGATCGGGTTGTCGGCGGCGGTGGGCGCCCTCGTCGCCATGCCCACCTTGCGGCTGCGTGGGCTGTATCTCGCCCTGGCGACCTTCGCGTTCGCCGCGATCATGGACTCCGCGTTCTTCAACGAGTCACTCGGCACCGGCGGCAGCCTGTTCATCCGGCGGGTGCAGATCCCGGGCATCCCGACCCGGTCGGACCAGGCCTTCTTCGTGCTGACCTGCGTGGTGTTCGTGGCCTGCGCGATTGGGGTCCTCGCGTTGCGGCGCGGCCCATTCGGCCGCCGGCTGGTCGCCGCCAACGACTCGCCGGCCGCCTGCGCAACGCTGGGGGTCAACATCAACAGCACCAAGCTGATCGCCTTCACGATCTCGGCCGGGATGGCCGGGCTCGCCGGGGTGCTTTACGGCGGGAGCCCGGGCGCGGTCAGCTCCGCCGACTTCGCCTCGCTGGTCAGCCTCACCGTTCTGCTGCTGGCCCGGGTCGGCGGGATCAACACCGCGACCGGAGCGCTCCTCGGCGCGGCGACGCTGACCGCGTTCAATGTCGCCGCGCCGCACTTTCCGCGGCTCGGCGAGCTGCAGTACCTGCTGACCGGCCTGGCCGCGATCAGTGTGGGCCGCGACCCCAACGGCATCAGCGGGCGGATCGCCAACATGATCGAGCTGTTCCGGGCTGCCGGTCCGCGGCGCGGGCCGGGCAGCTACCTCGCCGGCACGCCGGCCGCCGCCTTCATCGCGGAGGAAGGTGATCGGCTTGCCAGCCCAGCTCACTGAACCCGCGCCCACCTCGCCGCCGCCCGATGCCCGGCCCGTGCTCGAGGTCCATGGCGTGTCGGTGCGGTTCGGCGGCATCGACGCGGTGGCCGACGTCTCCTTCGCTGCTCTTGCCGGGCACGTCACCGGCGTGATCGGGCCGAACGGCGCCGGCAAGACCACCACCTTCAACGTCATCACGGGACTGCAGGCACCGACCAGCGGACGGGTCGTCATCGACGGCCACGACGTCAGCCGGCTCCCGCCGCACAAGCGGGCCCGGCTCGGCGTGGCCCGGACCTTCCAGCGCCTCGAGGTCTTTGGCTCCCTGACGGCGTACGAAAACATCCTGGCCGCCGCCGAGTTCCACCGGTCGTGGTCGCGCGAGCGCCGGGCGCCCCGGGAGATCGCCGCCGAGATCATCGCGCAGGTGGGCCTGGGCAGCGTGGTCGATGCGCGAGTCGACTCGCTGCCGACCGGCCTGGCCCGGCTGGTCGAGCTCGGCCGCGCGCTCGCCACCAGGCCAAGACTGCTGCTGCTCGACGAGGCCGGTTCCGGGCTCAGCCATTCCGAGACCGAGGCGCTCGGTGACCTGATGCTCGACCTCGCGGCGAGCGGAATGGCGATCCTGCTGGTGGAGCATCACATGGAACTCGTGATGCGGGTCAGCAGCCGGATCTACGTCCTGGACTTCGGCCGGGTCATCGCCGAAGGGTCCCCGGCCGAGATCCGCACCGACCCGGTGGTGCAGGCGGCGTACCTCGGGGTCGAGGAGCCGGCGCCGTGACGCAGGCGATCGAGCTGATCGATGTCCGGGCCGGCTACGGGCGGATCGAGATCCTGCACGGGCTCGACCTGGCCGTGCCGACCGGAACGGTCTTCGCGCTGCTCGGGCCGAACGGCGGCGGCAAGTCGACCACCCTGCAGGTGATCTCCGGCGCGATCCGGCCGACCTCGGGATGCGTGCACATCGCCGGCACCCACGTGAACGGCGTCGCGCCCGACGCCTTGACCAGGGCCGGCGTCAGCCGGATCCCCGAGGGCCGAGGGGTCTTCCCGAACCTCACGGTCGAGGACAATCTGCGGATGTGGACCTTCGCCGCCGGCCAATCTATCGGGTCGGTGCGCGACACCGCGTTCGGCCGCTTTCCGCAGCTGGCCGAGCGCCGCGACCAGCGCGCCGGCACGCTGAGCGGCGGCGAGCAGCAGATGCTCGCGATGTCGCGCGCACTCGTCGCGAACCCGGCCGTGCTGTTGCTGGACGAGATCTCGATCGGGTTGGCGCCACTCGTCGTGGCCGAGCTCTACGAGCTGATCGGCCGGCTCGCGGCGGACGGAATCACGATCCTGCTGGTCGAGCAGTTCGTCACGACCGCGCTGCAGGTCGCCGACTTCGCCGCGGTGCTCTCCCAAGGCCGGATCGTCGCCGTGGGTGAGCCGCAGGACATCGCCGACCAGATGTCCGCGGCCTATTTGGGCGGTGCGGCATGACCCTGTCGGCCGGCTGGGACGTGCTCGCGGTGATCGCCGCGATCGTGGTCGGATATGGATTGATCCGGCTTGCAGACCGCGTGCTGCTGACCAAGGGCGACGACTGCCACCTCGAAGGGGAGCGATGACGACCTCGACCGAGTCCGCCGACGACCGGATCAACGGGCTGTCCGACCGGATCGGCCGGCTGCGCCGGCGGGCATCGGCCGGGAGCCTCGACCGCTGGCTGCTGGTGGCGGGCGCAGTGCTCATCCCGCTCGGCATCGTCCTGATCGTGCTCGGTTGGGCGAACGCGGCGCACACCACGTTGGTCTACGAGCAGGAAGACTACATCATCTCCGGCGGCATCCTCGGCCTCGCCGTGGTCGTGGCCGGCGGCTTCGCGTACTTCGCGTACTGGCAGACCGTGCGGATCCGCGAAGCCCGGGCACAAGCAGTCAGCCTGGCCCGCGCGATCGGCCGGATCGAAGCGCTGCTCGCCGCCGGTGCGGCCGGCGAGATCACCGGGATCGACGCGGTCGAAGAAAGCTACGTCGCCACCGCGAACGGCACGATCTATCACCGACGCGACTGCACCGTCGTGGTCGGCCGGGACGATCTCAGCGAGGTCGAGCTCAGCATCACCACGCTCAGCGCGTGCCGGATCTGCACCCCGCCCGACCGGGAATGATCGCGGCGTGAGCGGCCCGGAGATCGCCGAGTTCGCGAAGCTCGCCGCCGCGGTCAACAACTGGGGCCGGTGGGGAAGCGACGACGAGCGAGGCACGCTCAACCTGATCACCGCCGACACGGTCCGCGCGGCGGCTGGACTGGTGCGGGACGGGAAGCGAATCAGTCTCGCCCTTCCGATGTCGGAAGCCGGACCGCAGCTGGGGTTCGTCAAGGGCCGCACCAACCCGATCCGTACGACGATCGCCCAGCACGAGCTGCTGGGCGACGACGAGCGCGGCGTGCGATTCAACGACGACGCACTGTCGATGGGCGTGCAGGCCGCGACGCACTGGGACGCCCTGGCGCATGTCAGCTACGACGGCCGGATGTACAACGGCTACCCGCCATCGATCATCGACGCCAGCGGCGCGACCCGGCTCGGCGCGGAGAAGCTCGGCGCGATCGTGTCCCGCGGCGTCCTGCTCGATCTGGCCGCCTCCGCCGGCGTCGAGCGACTCGACGGCGGTCACCCGCTGACCCCAGCCGATCTCGACCGGGCCGAGGAGCTGGCCGGCGTGCGGGTCGGAAGCGGCGACATCGTGCTGCTGCGGACCGGGCAGATCCAGCACCTGCTGGCCGGTGACAAGCTCGCCTACAGCATCAGTACGGCCGGACCGTCGATGCAGACGGTCCGCTGGTTCCGCGAGCGCGACGTCGCGGCCGTCGCGACTGACAACCTGTCCTTCGAGGTCTTCCCGGGTGAGCGCGACGACGTGGTGCTTCCGGTGCACATGCTGCACATCGTCGAGATGGGACTCGTGCAGGGACAGAACTTCGACCTCGAGAAGCTCTCCGCCGACTGCGCGGATGACGGCCGCTACAGCTTCCTGCTGAGTGCCACGCCGGAGCCCGTCGTGCATGCGGCGGGCGCGCCGGTCGCGCCGGTCGCGATCAAATAGCCGCTCTCCGCAGGCGGCGGCTCAGACCGACAGGAGCACGGACGAGCCGTGGCCGAACAGACCCTGGTTGGCCGTGATCCCGACCCGCGCACCCTCGACCTGACGGCTGCCCGCCTGGCCGCGAAGCTGCCAGGTGACCTCGCAGACCTGCGCGAGGGCCTGCGCCGGCACGGCTTCGCCGAAGCAGGCCAGCCCGCCGGAGGGGTTCACCGGGATCCGCCCGCCGATCGTCGTGTCGCCGTCGTGCAGCAGTCGCTCGCCCTCGCCGGCCTTGCAGAGCCCGATGTCCTCGTACCAGTCGAGCTCGAGCGCACTGGACAGGTCGTAGACCTCGGCGAGTGACAGGTCCTCGGGCCCGAGGCCGGACTCTTCATAGGCAGCCGCCGCGATCGAGGCCTTGAACGGCGTGACCGGCCCGCTCACCGCCACCGCGGAGTCGGTCGAGAAGTTCGGCATCTCGATCACCGTCTGCGGGAACGCCGGAGTGACGGTCGAGATCGCGCGGATCGACACCGCGTGGTCGATGCCATGGCGCGCGGCCCAGTCCGCCGAGGTGACGACCACGGCGGCGCCGCCGTCACTCGTCGCGCAGATCTCGAGCAACCGCAACGGGTCGGCCACCATGGCGGAGGCGAGGACGTCCTCGACGGTGAAGTCCTTGCGATACCTCGCGTTCGGGTTGTCCAGCCCGTGTCTGGCGTTCTTCGCGCGGACCGCCGCGAAGTCGTGCTCGGTCGCGCCGTACAACGCCATCCGCCGCCGGGCGTAGAGCGCGAAGTAGGTCGGGTTGGTCGCGCCGAGCAACCGGAACCGCAACCAGTCCGGGTCGTCGGGTCGCTCGCCGGCGTTGGGCGCGAGGAAGCCCTTCGCGGTGGTGTCGGCACCGACCGCGATCGCGACCTCGCAACGACCGGCGAGGATCTCCGCGCGGGCCACCTCGAGGGCAGTGGCACCCGAGGCGCAGGCGGCGTACGACGAGGCGACCCGCGCGCCGGTCCAGCCCATCGCCTGGGCGAAGGTCGCGCCGCTGACGTAGCCCGGGTAGCCGTTTCGCACGGTGTCGGCGCCGGACACGAACTGAACGTCCCGCCACGACACCCCGGCGTCGGCCAGCGCCGCGCGGATCGCGACGACACCGTACTCAACGAAGTTGCGGCCCCACTTGCCCCACGGGTGCATTCCGACCCCGGCAACGACGACGTCGCTCATGCGGTTGCGCCGATCGGCCGCCACTTGTAGACGACGTAGTCGTGGTCGTCGTCGGAGTACAGGTCCTCGACCACCAGCTCGACCGGTTGACCGACGCTGAGGTCGTCGACGCCGTAGCCGGCCGCAACCTGACCGAGCACCACCATCCGCTCAGCGTCGAGCTCCACGGCCGCCAGCGCAAATGGGCGGTGGTCGCCGGGTGGCGCGATGTACGGCGGGGGCGGCTCGTACTGCGCATCCGTGAACGACCAGATCCGGCCGTGCCGCGACAACGTGGCCGGCTCGAAGTCGACGCCGTCGCAGTCGGGATTGCGGCAGGAGAACGACGCCTTCGGGAAGAACACGGTCGAGCAACTCGTGCAGCGATTGCCCAACAGGGCCGGCTCGGCATCGATGGTGAACCAGCCCTCGATCGCCGGCACCCGCCGATCTGACACCCCGTCAGATTACACTCCGGCCATGGCGCCGATCGTGCCGCCCGGCAGCGTTGTCTACGGCCTGCAGCTCCCGGTGCAGGCGCAGAGCACGTACTTCGTGGAGCCGTGGGAGCGCGACGCCGGTCCGGCCGAGATCGCCGAGGTTGCGCGGGCCGCCGACCGAAGCGGCTTCTTCTACGTGGGGGTCTGCGACCACGTCGCGATCCCGGCCGAGCTCTCGCCGCGGATGGGTGCGATCTGGTACGACACGATCGCGACGCTGGCCTGGATCGCGGCCCAGACCACCACGACCAGGCTGCTGTCCACGGTCTACAACCTGACCTACCGCCCCGCGCTGGTCGCTGCGAAGTCCTTTGCGACCCTCGACCTGCTCTCGGCCGGGCGGGCAATTATCGGCGTGGGGGTCGGGCACGTCGAGAAGGAGTTCGCCGCACTCGGCGCCGACTACGCCAACCGCGGCCGGGTGAGCGACGACGCGCTGCGGCTGCTCGACGTGGCGCTGCGCGACGGCCAGGTCGACGGCATGGACATCGAGCCGCGCGCGGTCCAGCAACCGCGGCCCCCGCTGTGGGTCGGCGGCTCGGCCCCGCCCGCGGTACGCCGGGCCGCCCGGCTGGCCGACGGCTGGCTTCCGCAGGGCACCCCGCTGGCCGACCTGCCCCCGCTGATCGAGCTCTACCGGCGCGAACGCGGCGACGACACCGGCGACATCGGGGCGATCACCGAGTGGCTGTATGTCGGCTCGCCGACGTGGGATCTCGGCCGACCGGCCACCACCGGCACCCCCGAGCAGATCGCGGCTGCGTTGCATGCGTGGACCGACACCGGTGTCAACCACCTGCAGGTGCGCTTCGCCAGCCGGTCCGCGGGCGAGCTGGTCGACCAGGTCAGCGCGTTCGGCGAGCACGTCGGTCCGTTGCTTTCCGCATGACCGGATTCGATCGCGAGACCCTGTCCAAGCGGGTCGCAGAGTTCGAGCGACGACCGCAGCACCTGGGTGACCGCAAAGCCGCGGCCGTCGTCCTGGCCGTCGTCGTCGATCCGAAAGGCCCCGGCATCGTCGTCACCAAACGCCCGGACACGATGCGCGCGCACCCGGGGCAATGGGCGCTGCCCGGCGGCCGGATCGATCCGGGCGAGAGCCCGGAGCAGGCTGCATTGCGGGAGCTCGACGAGGAAATCGGGCTCGGGCTGTCCCCCGATACCGTGCTCGGCCGCCTCGACGACTACTCGACCAGGTCCGGCTACCGACTCACCCCGGTGGTCGTGTGGGCCGGCCCGGTCGTCGACCGGATCGCGCCGAACCCGGCCGAGGTCGCCCGGCTCCACATCGCCTACGAGGCGGAGCTCAGCGTCGAGCCGAGGTTCAAGCGGATCCGCCAGTCACCGGCGCCGGTGATCCAGCTGCTGATGTTCCGCACGTTGATCCACGCGCCGACCGCGGCGGTGATCTACCAGTTCCGCGAGCTCGCGCTCTACGGCCGGACCACGAGGGTCGACGAACTCGAACAACCCGTCTTCGCCTGGCGCTGACGGCCGGCATCCGGCGCTAGCCGGTCGCGACGAGTGCTCCCAACGTCACCAGCTCGCGAACCATCGCAACCGCCGCCGTCACCAGCCCGGGCAACTGATCGGGGTCGAGCCCGGCGAGCGAGGCGACCTGCTCCGCAGCTGCTCGCACCGAAAGACCGCTGGTCGACCGAAGCAGGATCTCCCCCATCATCGGGTCAAGGGTGGCCTCGACCAGCGCACCGTCGGCCAGGGTCACGACCGTCTCGGCCGGCTGCCAGTCTCCGGAGATGTGACGCAAGCCTCGTCGTACCAGCAACTCCGGCGCCGGCTGCCAGGTCGATCCGGCGAACGCATCGTCGTCCAGCCCGGCCACCAGGTCGTACGCCGCGAAGACCCGTTCGACCTGCGCGGTGATATTGCCGTGTCCGGCCCGGACATGGTCGGCGCGCAGCGCGATGGCCTCGCCATCGTGCTGCTGCAGGACCACC
Organism: uncultured Frankiaceae bacterium; assembly: GCA_964395425.1. Taxonomy (GTDB): domain Bacteria; phylum Actinomycetota; class Actinomycetes; order JAFAQI01; family JAFAQI01; genus DATAUK01. The sequence goes on along the minus strand of CAYNDD010000018.1, from coordinate 4,253 downwards.
GCGCCATAGCCGATCGCCTCGATCCCGCGTGCGCCGGTGTAGTCCAGCCATCGCCCGACCGAGGAGTCGAACGCGTCGAGCTGCCCGGCCAAGGCGAGCGGCTGGTTCCATCGGGCCGCATGCGACAACGGGTCGTCGAGGCTGAACTGCAACAGCCACGCCCGACCGCCCCGCGTCATCCACCGTCGTGGTTGCTCGGACCAGTGCCGATCGACATACACCGGCCAGCTTGCCAGCACCGATCCATAGCCACGATCGGTGAGGTGCGCGGGTAGTCCGCCGATCACCGTCGCGCAGACCGCGCCGGGCTCCTGGCCGCTGTCGCGGTACATGTACTCGTGCTCCGGGGAGATGACGTACGGCGGGTTGCTCACGATCAGGTCGAAGCGCTCCCCGGCAACCGGTTCGAACCAGCTTCCCGCGCGCAGCTCGATCGTCGCGATGTCGTTGAGTGCGGCGTTGAAGGCCGCGAACGCGAGGGCCCGCGGATTGCTATCGGTGGCCACAACCCGGTCGCAGTGCCGCGAGAGCAGCAGTGCCTGGATGCCGTTGCCGGTGCCGAGATCGAGCGCCGAACCGACCGGGTGACGAACGGTGAGCGCGGCGAGCAAGGTGGCCGGCGGGTTGATCCCGGGCACGTGCTGGGGGTCGTCGTCGGACTCGTCCTCGACCGGTCGGTCCGACGCGATCCAGACGTCGTCGTGGGGCGCGATCCGCACCAGAGGGTGCGCCGCGCCGTCGCGCTCCACCAAGCCACCGCTCGCCACGAGTGCGTCGACGCCCGCGGAGCCGAGCGCGGCAACAGCCCGGTCGATCGCCACCGGCCAGCCGAAGGCGAACAGCCCGACGAGGTCCGCGAGCGGGCCGGGAGCGGCGGCCAGCCGTCGCCGGTGAAGGCTCAGGTCGGCACGAGTCGTGGGGATGTCGCGCTCGACCCCGAGCAAGGCCGCGATCCCCTCCGGCCGGTAGCCGGCACCGGCGAAGGCCTCGGCCACCGCGCGCAACCCGGGTACGACCTTCGGCCCGGCGGCGAGGTGAGGTGTCACCGCCCGGCCACCGGCCGTGCTCGAGTGTTCACCCCGCTGCTCCTTGCCGCTTGCGTGTGGGTCAGCGTACGGTCAACCCACGCGCGCGATCCACGCGGTCTGGGTCAGCAGGGGAGGCCGGTCCATGGGCAGCGAGAAGCACGACACGAGCCGCCGCACGATTCTCAAGGGAAGCGCGATCGGCGCTGGGGCCCTGCTGGGCGCGGCCGGCCTGCCGGCTACCGCCCGCGCCGCGGCAAAGAACCCGAACCTCGTGGGCCGCGCCGGAGCGGTTGCGTATTTCGTCAAGTTCAACACGGCGGCCCCGGTCCAGGTGACGAGCGTGAGCTTCGGCGCCGGCGAACCAGCAGTCCACGGCCGCCGGAGCAGTCGCGAGGCCGGGCCGTCCAACCTTGAGTTCACCGCACCGTCAACGCCTAAGTCACCGACGTACTTCCTGGACATGGCCGAGGGCAGGGTGTTCCAGGCGGTCGAGGTCACGTTGCAGGACATCGAGACGAGCGCGAAGTTCGTCAAGATCGACCTCGCCAATGTGATCATCAGCTCGTACAGCTTCACGTCGAGTGGGGACGGGCCGGCGAGCGACCACTTCACTCTGGACTACGAGACGATCACGTTCTCTTATGCGCCGCTCGACGCGGCCAGCGGCCAACTCGGCAAGTTCAACTCGGTGGTCTGGAACACCCGCACGGACAAGATCCACACCATCTGAGGCTCACCAGAGCTGGTCGACGTAGGTGTCGGTGCCGACGACCGTACGCAGGAACGGCGCGACCAAGGCGGTGTCAGCGATCCCGTCGGCCGCCAGCCGGTCGGTGTAGACGCGGAACCGGTCGAGGCTGTCGCGGACGTCGCCGCCGATGAAGCAGACCTGGCACAGCCGGTTCTCCTGGCCGCCCGGCGAACCGAGCGCCATCGGGGCGCTGTCGCGGGAGTTGCGGAACTCCGGCCGGGGCGTCCACGAGGACACGATCTCGATCGACGAGCCCGTCGTCAGATCGGCCAGCGCACCGCTGCTGACGAGCAGCTCATGCAGCGCAGCCGCGTCGAGGCCGCCGCGACCGTCCAGCCAGACCCCGACGATGCCGTCGTAGTGGTGATCGAGGGCCAGCTCGACCGGGACCGGGTCGTCGTCCCGATAGACCGCGCCGACATGGTCGAAAGTCGCAGTGTGCACGTGCGAGCGTTCGCTGAACCCGCGGCCGCCGCCGTACAACGACTGCACCTGCGGCAGCGCCCATTCGTCCCAGTCGGTGTGGTGACCGGCTTCGACCCAGTAGATCGCGACGTACGAACCGGCGTCGATCGGGTCGGCCACCGCAGTCGTGCCCCAGCGCAGGTCCTTCAGCTCGCGGGTCGCCACCCACCGCGAGCCGGCGAAGTTCCAGGGGCCGATGAGACAGCCGGCGTTGTAGTGGTCGCGTTCGTACCACCGGTTGTAGGCACCCTCGAAGCCTTTGTGTGGGTCGACCAGCGTCAGCAGCATCGAGCCGACCTTGACCGGGTAGTCGTCGACGCCGCCCGGCTCGAGCGGGTAGTTGTCGCGCGGATAGCCCATCAGTTCACCATCCGGTCGGCGCCCTGCCAGTACTGCGCGCGCAGCACCTTCTTGTCGGGCTTTCCCAACGCTGACAACGGAATCGCGTCGACGAAGTCGACCGACTTCGGTGCATGAATCGCACCCTTGTGCTCCCGCACCAGCTCGGTCAGCTCGTCGGCCGAGACGCTCTGCTCGGGCCGCAGCACCACGACCGCCTTCACCGCCTCGCCCCACTTCTCGTCCGGCACGCCGATGACCGCGACCTGCGCGACCGAAGGATGCGTGCCGATGACGTCCTCGACCTCGCGCGGGAAGACGTTAAAGCCGCCGGAGACGATCATGTCTTTCTTGCGATCGACGATCGTCAGGAAGCCACCCGCGTCGCGCCTAGCGATGTCGCCGGTGTGCAGCCAGCCGCCCTGCAACGCCTCGGCGGTCTGCTCGGGCTTGTTCCAATAGCCCTTCATCACCAGCGGGCCGCGCACGCAGATCTCCCCGGGCTCGCCGTCGGGTACTTCGTTCAGCGCATCGTCGAGCAGCGCCACCTTCAGCCACGGCACCGGCCGGCCGCAGGTGGCGAGCCGGGCGAGGTCGCCGGTGTCGTGCTCTTCCTTCTTCAGTACAGCGATCGTCATTCCGCACTCGGACTGCCCGAAAAACTGGAAGAAGATCGGGCCGAACCGGTCGATCGCCTCCTTGAGCCGGGTCGGCGAGATCGCGGCCGCTCCGTAGTAGACGGTCTCCAGGCTCGACAGGTCGTACTCGTCGATCTTCGGATGGTCCATCAGGATGTAGAGCATGGTCGGCACGAGCATCGTCGCGGTGATCCGGTAGTTCTGGATCGCCTCGAGCACGGCGGTCGGGTCGAACCCCGGCAGTACGACGATGCAGCCGCCGCGAAGCAACGTCGGCACGAAGAAGGCCGCCCCTGCATGCGAGAGCGGAGTAGCGATCAAGAACCGGGTGTCGGCCGGCCACTCCCACTCCGCCAGCTGGATCTGGGTCAACGCCGCGCCGCTGCGATAGGTCTGCATCACCCCTTTCGACGCGCCCGTCGTGCCGCCGGTGTAGGTAAGCCCGGTGACCTGCTCGGGGTCCACCACCGGCGCAACCAGCGGCTGCGGCTCGAAGGTCGCGGCGAGGGCGATCAGATCGACACCCGAGTCGGAGGGCCCGAGGGACAGCAGCGTCTTGAGTCCGGGAACCCGCTCGCGCAGCTCCGCGGCCCGCTCGTCGAAGGCGGACGGGTCGAACACCAGGGTCTCGACGCCGGCATCGTCGAGCACGTAGGCCTGGTCGTCGACCGAGCCCATCGGGTGCAGCGACGTGCTCCGGCAGGCCGAGAGCATGTTGGCGCCCATCGTGAACAGCACTTCCGGCCGGTTCTTCGCCAGCATCGCGATCGGATGCTGCGCCCCGATGCCGAGGCTGCGGTAGGCCTGGACGTAGCGGCTGATCTCGGCCGCGACCTGAGCCGCGGTCAGGACCTCGTCACCGAGATAGACCGCGGGTCGGTCCGCGTGCCGGGTCAGCGCCGCAACCAGCAGGTCCGGCATGAACGCGGCAGTGTGCAGGTCGGAGCGTGAATCGGGCACCGACGACATGGACAGGTCCTCCATATTTGATCGGGTACCGACCATATCTGAAAGGGCGTCAGAAACTCCGGG
>CAYNDD010000017.1:0-23855 GCA_964395425.1 uncultured Frankiaceae bacterium | reverse complement strand
CGACGCCGGTCAGGAAGTAGAACCGCGCCCCGCTCACCTTCGCGCCGCGCTCGAAATCGATCGCGCCGAGCGCGGTTCCGATCTCGACGTGGTCCCGCACTTCGAAGTCGTACGACGGCACCTCGCCGACCGTCTCGATCACGACCGAGTCGTCCTCGCCGCCGACCGGCGCATCGGCCTCGACCAGATTTCCGATCAGGTAGGCAGCCGCGCGCAGTGCGGCGTCGGCGTCGCTTTGCTGGGCCTCCGCCGCCTTGACCTCGTCCTTGAGCTGCTTGGCGCGCTCGATCATGGCCGGCCGCTCGTCGGCCGTCGCGGTCTGGATCGCCTTGCTCGCGAGGTTCGCCTCGGCCCGCAGCGAATCGGCACGCGTCACTGTGGCGCGCCGGCGCTCGTCGGCAGCAAGCACGCGGTCGACCGTGCCGGGATCCTCGCCACGCACGTTCTGGCTATGCCGGAAGTCCTCCGGTGCCTCGCGCAGCGCTCGCAGGTCGATCACGAGAAGCCAGGTTAGTGGGACCGCTCAGCCGGGTTCGCCGCGGCGCAGCTGTTCGACCCACGCTGCGGCGTCGGAAAAGTCGGCATCAGCGGTCCCTCGGCGCTCGGTCGGTGCGATGCCGTCGGCGGTCGGATACGACCCGAGGAACCGTACGTCGGCACACAGCCGGCGCAACGCGGCAAGGGCCTCGGCCACCCTGGCCTGCGCGAGATGGCCCTCGGCGTCCATCGAGAAGCAGTAGCGGCCGAGCCCGACGCCGGTCGGGCGCGACTCGATCCTGGTCAGGTTGACGCCGCGCACCGCGAGCTCGGTCAACACCTCGAGCAGCGCGCCGGGGTGGTCGTCAGCGATGTAGGCGACCAGGCTGGTCCGGTCGGCGCCGGTCGGTGGTGGCAGCGGGCCCGGCGGCGCCACCAGGACGAAACGGGTGACCGCGCCAGGAGTGTCCGCGATGTCATCGGCCAGCGTGTCGAGGGCGTAGTGCTCGGCCGCGAGCGGCGCAGCGACCGCCGCGTCGGCCTCACCGCCGGCCACCGCTCGGGCGCCGTCCGCCGTACTCGACGCCGCGATGAACCGCGCGGACGGCAACGTCCGGCGCAGCCAGCCACGGACCTGGGCCTCGGCATGCGGGATGGTCGTCACGGTCGCGACGTCGGCGAGCGCCGTGCCGGGGCGGACCATCAGGGCGAACGAGACGCCGACCTGCACCTCGCGGACGATCTGCAGCGGCGAGCCGGACGCAAGCTCGTCGAGGGTTTCGGCGACCGAGCCCTCGACCGAGTTCTCCAGCGGCACCAACGCGGCCGACACCTCACCGCGGCGGACCGCGTCCAAAGCGTCCGCCACCGAGACGTACGGCAGCCGGTCGACGCCCTGCGCGGCCGGGAGCGAGCGCAGCGCAGCCTCAGAGAAGGTGCCTTCAGGCCCGAGATAGCCGTAGCGCGCGGGAGGCGTGCCCATCGGTCAGGCCTTGACCTTGCGACCGAGCGCGAGCGCGATCGCCTGGGTCTCCTCGGGCGAGAGCACCTGGTCGCTATGACCTTCCCGGACACCTTTTGCGTAGGCGCGGGCCTCGGTCCGGCCGTTGATCGACGTGATCACGAGCCCGTCGCCGGAGTCGTCGAGCAAGGCGGCCGTGAACGACATCCGGCCGCCCATGTCGCCGAACGCGTCATAGCGCACCACCGCGACATGGCGCAGGGCATCGGCAAGCTGGCCGCGCGCGATGTCCAGATCGCTCTTCGCCCGGGCCAGCTCGGTCCGCAGCGCCTGGGTCTCCGCGACCCCGCGGGTCATCGCCTCGAGCACGCCTTCCGGCCCGTTCGGCCCTTCGAGAACGGACAATCCGCGCCTCAGGCGACGGATCCGGAGGTTGGCCATGACGCCGCTGATCAGGCCGAGCACCGCCACTCCCGATGCCCCGAGGGTGATCTCGTCAAGCAGCGGACGATGCAGGGGCAGCACAGCAGGGCAGCCTAATGCCTCAACCTCAGGCGCTTGACCCGATCCACGAACAGGGTGCGTCAGCGGCAAACCAGCCGCCGGGATTAGGGTCGCTGCCGTGGACGCCGAGGAGCTGCGGAGCCTGCTCGACGGCGTCGCCGCCGGTACGACGTCGGTCGAGGCGGCCGCCCGGGACCTCGCCGCCGCACCATTCGCCGGCTTCACCGATCTCGGCTTTGCCAAGCTCGACCACCACCGCGGCCTGCGCACCGGCGACCCAGAGGTGATCTACGCCGCCGGCAAGACTGACGACCAGGTCGTCGCCTTGCTGACCGCGCTGCAGCAGGCGCCCGGCGGCCGGCCGGCGATGGCGACCCGACTGACGACCTCGATGGTCGCGCGGGTGCGGGAGGCGTTCCCGGACGCAACCATCGACGAGATTGCCGGCTGCGTCGTGCTAGGCGCGATGCCCGAGCCGCGTGGCGAGGTGGTCGTCGTGTCCGCGGGGACCAGCGACGAGGCGGTCGCGGGCGAGGCGGCGCTGGTCGCCCGCGCCTTCGGCGCCGGCGTCCGCCGGGTCTGCGACGTCGGCGTGGCCGGCCTGCATCGCGTCCTGGCCGAGCGCGACACCCTCGCCGAGGCGGACTGCCTGGTCGTCGTCGCGGGCATGGAAGGCGCCCTGCCCAGTGTGGTCGGCGGCTTGGTCGGCACGCCGATCGTCGCGGTGCCGACCAGCGTGGGGTACGGCGCCTCCTTCGGAGGGATCGCGGCGCTGCTGGCAATGCTCAACTCGTGCGCTCCCGGCGTCACGGTCGTCAACATCGACAACGGGTTCGGGGCCGGCGTATTCGCCGCTAGGGTCGCGCGCCGGAGCGGCGCGCGATGAGCCGAGTCGGCTGGCTGGACTGCTCGAGCGGGGTCAGCGGCGACATGGTGCTCGGCGCGTTGCACGGCGTCGGCGCCCTCGCCGGGCTGCCCGCACTGGTCGTCTCACTCGCCGATCTCGGCGTGTCCTGCACTCCTGCCGAGACCGCCCGCCACGGCATCGCCGCGATCTCGGTCGAGGTGGCCGCCGGCAAGGACCAGCCGACCCGCGGCCTTGCCGACGTCCTCGAGATCGTCGATCGAGCCGCCCTGCCGGACGCCGCCCGGGCCCGCGCCGCGGCGGTGTTCCGGCGACTGGCCACGGTCGAGGGCGCGGTCCACGGGCTGGCGCCCGAAGCGGTGCACTTCCACGAGGTCGGCGCGGTCGACTCGATCGTCGACGTACTGGGTGGCTGCCTCGGCCTGCACCAGCTCGGGCTCGACGAGCTCGTCGTGTCACCGATTGCGCTCGGCGGCGGCATGGTCGCCACGGCGCACGGGCAAGTGCCGGTGCCGACGCCGGCCGCGCTCGGCCTGCTGGCCGGCAGCCACTTGGTCAGCCACGGCGGTCCGATCGACGTCGAGCTCGCGACCCCGACCGGGATCGCCCTGCTCGCCGAATGGTCGACCTCGAGCGGCGCGATGCCGGCCATCACCGTCGACACCGTCGGCGTCGGCGCAGGCAGCCGTGACCTCGACGACCGGGCCAACGTCGTACGTCTCGTCGTCGGAACCCGCGAAACCGAGCCGACCGGCGCCGGCGGGTGGGAGGTGATCGCTGCCAACGTCGACGATCTCGACCCGCGGTTGTGGCCGGGCGTAATCGACCACCTGCTGAGCGCCGGCGCGGCCGACGCCTGGCTGACCCCGATCCTGATGAAGAAGGGCCGCCCGGCACACACGATCAGCGTGCTCGTGGCCACCGAGTCCGCGGCGGCAATCCGGACCGTGCTCACCACCGAGACCTCGACGATCGGGGTACGGTCCGGCGCGGTCACGAAGCACGCCCTGGACCGCACCTGGCTCACCGTCGACATCGACGGCCAGCAGATCCGGGTGAAGCTCGCGCACCGGGACGGGCGGCGGACCAACCTCACGCCCGAGTTCGATGACGTCGCGGCGGCTGCGCTCGCCCTCGGCCTGCCGGCCAAGGACCTGTTGGCGCGCGCGACCTCAGCCGCCCTACACGCACTCGACGGCTAGCCGATGAGCCTTTCCGTCATCGCGACCGTGTTCGCGCTGATCGTTCCTGCGGAGCTTCCGGACAAGACGTTCATCGCCTCGCTGGTGCTGGCGACCCGGTTCCGCGCCGGCCCGGTCTTCATCGGCGCCGGACTCGGGTTCGCGGTGCAATGTGCGATCGCGGTCGCGGCCGGCAGCGCGGTGTCGCTGCTCCCGGCAACCCCGGTGCACGCGGTCAGCGCGGCGATCTTCGCGCTGGGCGCGGTCGTGATGTTGCGGGAGAACTCCGACCCGCGCGAGGAGGAGACCGCGGTCGAAGCGGAGATCGCCGAGGTCAGTGCGGAGCCCAGCACCCGCCGGGTGATCCTGACCAGCTTCGTCGTACTGTTCGTTGCCGAGTGGGGCGACCTCACCCAGCTGCTGACCGCATCACTGAGCGCGAAATATCACGACCCGGCCTCGGTCTTCACCGGCTCGCTGGCCGGGCTGTTGCTCGTCGCCGCCGTCGCCGTCGTCGGTGGCAAGGCGATGCTGCGGGTGATTCCCTTGGTCTGGGTACGCCGGATCGCGGCACTCGCCTTTGCCGTCGTCGCGGTCATCACCGCACTCGAGGCCGCGAAGGTGCTGTAGCGGCCTAGCGACCCGAGATCCGGGCCAGGAAGGTGATCGAGCCGAGGATCTTGCCGGCCGCGTCGCGGATCGACGCGGACGAGGAGTCGAGGGTGACGATCGAGCCGTCCGAGTGCCGCACCCGCATCAGGCTGCGGGCCAGTCCGGGCGAGCCGAGGACCACGAGCGGCGTGATCCGGGATGCGTACTCCGGGTGTGCTCCACCGGTTTCGAGGTCGATCAGGTTGATGACGTCGAGGATGCTCCGGCCGATCACGGTTTCGTCGCCGCAGCCCAGCAGCTCGACACCGGCAACCGACACACTGATCACCGCGCCATTCGCATCGAGCACGAAGCAGGCGTCGTGAGCCGCAGCGACCGCAGCGCTCCATCGGCTCAGCGACGTCGAGTTGGGTCGCTCAGCCGCCGGCGGCTGGGTCGGTTCGACATCGGGCATCGTGAGCACGGCGGGCTGCTCCGCGGGAGCGGGCGTCGCCGGCTCGAGGTGCTCGAGCCGCAGGATCAAGCTGGGCAATGCCGATGTCCCCCGCTCGTGACGTCGTGGTGGGATTCACGACGACTGACTGCGTGGTCAGTTCTCGACCAAGTATGAATGGATTTTGGTGACCTGGTTACGCCGGTTGGTGCAACCGGAACTACCGCATAAGGGTCAGTCGCCACGCCCGGTCATGGAATACCGCATCTTTGCCATCATGTTCTCCGCCCCCGGCTCGATCCCCGACTCCTCGAACAGCCTCTGTGCCACCTCGGTGAACTGGTTGGGATCCCAGCGCTGACCACCGTTTTCGATGACTGCCACCGAGGTGTGCGGGCGGTAGATCTCGACCGCGTCGCCCTGAACGCCGAACACCTTGCCGGATATGTGCGCGGAAGCGTCGCTGCACAGGTAGGTGACGAACGGCGCGACGTTGTCGGGGTGCCAGAAGTCGAAGCCGGAGTCGTCCTGCAGGATCTCGCCGTACGCGCCCTCGGTCATCCGGGTGCGGGCGGCCGGCGCGATCGCGTTGCAGGTCACGTTGTAGCGCTTCATCTCTTGGGCGACGATCGTCGAAAAGGCCGCGATCCCGGCCTTGGCCGCCCCGTAGTTCGTCTGCCCGAAGTTGCCGAGCAACCCGGAGGTCGACGCCGTGCAGACCACGTGTCCGGGCCGGGACTCGGCCTTCCAGTAATCGCAGGCAGCGTGGGTCATCCCGTAGTGACCGCGCAGATGCACCTTGATGACCGCGTCCCACTCCTCGGGCGTCATCTTGACCAAGGTCCGGTCCCGCAGGATGCCGGCGTTGTTGACCACCGCATCGAGGTGCCCGAACTCATCGATCGCTTGCTGGACCAGGCCATTGGCGACCTCGACCTCGCTGCAGTCACCGAGCCCGACGACCGCTGAACCGCCCGCGGCGCGGATCTCCGCGACCACGTCGGCGGCGGCCGCCTCGTCGACCTCGCCGACGACCACCGCCGCGCCCTGCCGCGCGAGCTCGATCGCCTCGCCACGGCCGATCCCACGCCCGGCACCGGTGACGATCGCGACCTTGTCCTGCATCAACGCCATGAGCAGACATTCAACCGGATCGACCTCGGGGGCCCGAGGCCGCACCACGTGGCCCGGCCACGGCCTAGGCTGCCGACGTGGCCGAGCCCAACGCGTCGTACGGCGCAAACAGTGAGGTCGGCCGGCTGCGAACCGTCATGCTGCACCGCCCGGGACCCGAGCTGGCCCGGCTGACCCCCCGGAACTCCGCCGATCTGCTCTTCGACGGGATCCCCTGGGTCGGGCGGGCCCAACAGGAGCACGACGAGTTCGCGGGTGCGCTCCGCGAGCACGGCGTCGAGGTCCTGATCCTCCGCGACCTGCTGATCGAGGCGCTGAAGGTCGACGCCGCGCGCGAGACCCTGATCGCGCACACCCTCGCCGACCAGCGGCTCGGTGACGACCTGCGGCGGATCATCGCGGATCGGCTGGCGGGATCGAGCCCGACCGAGCTGGCCGACGTCTCGATGGCAGGCCTGACCAAGGACGAGCTCCGGGCCGACACCGGCATCGTCAGCCGCCTGATGGATCCGCACGACTTCGTGCTCCCGCCGCTGCCGAACCTGCTCTTCACCCGGGACTCCTCGGTGTGGCTCGGTGGGGAGGTCGCGGTGACCAGCCCCAGCATGCCGGCGCGGCGGCGCGAGACCTGGCTCACCGATGCGATCTACCGGCACCACCCGCGGTTCGCCGGAGTCCCGTTGCTCTACACCCATCACGACGAATGGCTCGAGGGCGGCGATGTGCTGCTGCTTGCCCCCGGGGTGATCGCGATCGGGGTCGGACAGCGCACCCGGGCATCGGGCGCGGAGACCTTGGCCAGCCGCGCCTTCGCTCGCGGTTTCGCGCACACGGTGCTCGTCGTACCGATTGCGCAAGAGCGCGCCACCATGCACCTCGACACGGTCGTGACGATGGTCGACCTCGACGCAGTCGTGATGTATCCGGCGGTCGCCGACTCGCTGACCGCGCTCGTGATCACCGAGCGGGATGACGGCCCACCGCTCGTCGGCGAACCACAGCCGTTCCTGCGCGCGGCAGCCGACGCCATGAAGATCGACGTCCTGCGCGTGATCGACACCGGCCTCGACCCGGTCACCGCCGAACGCGAGCAGTGGGACGACGGCAACAACACCCTCGCGATCGCACCACGGGTGGCCGTGGCCTACGAGCGAAACGTCGAGACCAACGCCCGGCTCGAAGCGGCCGGGATCGAGGTGGTCGCGATCGCCGGCAGCGAGCTCGGCAGCGGCCGCGGGGGGCCGCGCTGCATGTCCTGCCCGGTCCGCCGCGACTTTCTCTAGGTGGCGGTGCGGGTCTGCGGCGACTGGGCGAGATGAGCGAGGACCGCGGCCGGCTGGTTGGTGATGATGACGTCGACTCCCAGGCCGACCATCGCATCGACATCGTCCGGCTCGTCGACCGTCCAGACGTGCACCTCGTGACCCCGCGCATGGGCGCGCTCGACGTACGACGGGAAAGCCTTCACGCCCTCCAGCGACGGCCCGGCGATCGTGGCACTCGCCGAGATGGCACCGTCGCGCAGCCGCAGCGGGATCCGCTTCATCAGATGGACGGTCGGGAGGTCCGGGGCGAGGGCCTTGATCCGACGCAGTCCGGTCGGCGCGAAGCTCATGACCTGGACGTGCACCGTGGCGTTGCCACTCCCATCAGCCAAGCCGAACCGCTGCAACGTCTCGATCAGCGTCAACTCGACCAGGCCGGCGTACCGGGTCGGGTGCTTGGTTTCGATCGCGAGCCGGAGCGGGCGGTCGACCGCCGTGACGACTTCCAGCAGTCGCTCCAAGGTGAGCACGCTGGTCCGGTCGAGATCGGGGGCCTCCCAGCTAGCGGTGAGCAGCGGGTCGGGCGCTTCCTCGACCGACCCGTTGCGCCACGAGCCGAAGTCCAGCTCGCTGAGGTCGGCCAGCTCCAGGGTGGAGACCACGCCATGGCCGCTGGACGTGCGGTCGACCCGGCGATCGTGCACGCAGACCAGGACGCCGTCCCGGGTCAGCCGGACATCGCACTCCACCCCGTCCGCGCCGTCGTCGAGTGCGCGTCGGTAGGCGGCCAGCGTGTGTTCGGCTTCGACCGCCGACGCCCCGCGATGAGCGATCACTTCGGGGCGCGTTCGCACACCTCACTGTGACACGGGCGCTGCGCCACAACCTGGCAACGAGGTGAACCTAGAGTGAAGGTGTCGCCGCGCCGTGCACGCGCGCTGACCCGGAAAGGGCGACGATGACCACCCGCGACGAGACCCTGCCACCGGCAGACCGCCGCCTGTTCTGGCGGTGGATGGTCGACGTCGCCCGGCCCTATCTCGGCTGGGCGTTGTTGGCGCTCGGCGCGCTCGCGATCTTCCTCGGCTGGTACGGCGTCTCCGGCCAGGCTCTGACCGCGAAGCAGCTGCCATACCTGGTCTCGGGCGGGGTCACCGGGATCGCGCTCGTCCTGATCGGCGCGGTCCTGCTGGCCACCAACACCATCCGGCGCGAGATCAGCCGGCTCGACGGGGTCGAACGCAAGGTCGACGACCTCTACGCGCTGCTGGTCGCCGAGCCGGCGGGTCCTGACTCGGTCGTCGGGTCGGGCCCGGCCGAGCCGTCGAGGGGCGCCGCGTCGGACACATCGGTGGCACTCGTGGCGTTGCCGGACGGTACGACGTACCACCGGTCGAGCTGCCCGCTCGTCCTGGGCAAGTCCGACCTGGTTGCGGTCGACCAGAGCGAGTTCGCCGCCCGCTCGTTGCGTCCATGCCCCGTCTGCGATCCGGGTCCGTCAGCCACGAAGGACTGACGTGCTCGCCCTCAACTACGCGTTTGCGGGGCTCGCGCTCGGGGCGATCGCCTCGCTCTCGGGCGTCGGCCTGATCATCACCTACCGCGCGACCGGCGTGTTCAACATCGCTCAGGGTGCGATCGCGATGATCGCGGCGTACCTGTTCTGGGAGGCGGTCGAGGACTGGCACGTACCGATCGTGGTCGCGGCCCTCGTGGTGCTGCTCGTCTTTGCACCCGCGCTCGGCGTGCTGGTGCAGCGGATCGTGTTCCGGCCGTTGCAGCGACGGGACGCTTCGCCCGCCGAGTCGCTGGTCGCGACGATCGGCCTGACCGTGCTGCTCATCGGGATCGCCTACAAGGTGTGGGGACCGCAGGCACAGTCCGCACCATCGCTGCTGCCGCAGCGGGTCTGGCAGGTGGGCTCGATCACGATCCACGCCGACGCGATGAGCGACCTGGCGATCGTCGTCGTCGGCACTGCGGTGCTCGGACTGATCACCCGACGGACCCTGCTCGGCACGTCGATCCGGGCCGTCGTCGATCGGCGCGACCTGGCTCAGCTGGCCGGCATCGACGCCGACCGGGTTGCGGCGATCGGCTGGGCGACCGGCGCATTCATCGCCGCGCTGACCGGCATCTTGATCGCCCCGCAGATCCAGTTCACGCCGTTCGAGCTGACGTTGGTCGTGCTCGAGACGTTCGCGGTGCCGGTGATCGCCGGCCTGACCAACGTGCCGGTCGCAATCATCGCCGGACTGGCCCTCGGAATCGGCTCGAGCGAGATGTCCCTATTCTCGCCGAGCGGCCAGGCGCTCCAGATCTGGGACGCGCTCCAAGCCAACCTGCCGGTCGTGGCCTTGCTGGCCGCGTTGCTGGCGCGTAACCGGTTCGCCGGCACCGGTGTCGACGCCGGCACCACGGCATCGTTCGCCAGACGGCAGGCCACCGAGCACAGTCCGCGCCTGCGGGTCGCGATGTATGCGGTCGCATCGGCCGCCCTGCTCTGCCCGCTGCTGTTCAGCGACAGCGACCTGCGCCAGGCGCAACAGATCCCGGCCCTCGCGGTGATCTTCGCCTCGATCGTCGCCGTCACCGGCTACAGCGGCCAGATCTCGTTGGGACAAGCCGGGTACGCCGGGCTCGGCGCCTTGCTGTTCGGCCGATTCAGCACCGGAACGCCCGAGTTGATCGCGCTGCTGTGCGCCGCCCTCGCCGCGGGCGTGGTCGGCTTCCTGACCGGCTACCCGGCGATCCGCCGCCGCGGCTTGTTCTTGGCGCTGACCACCTTCGCAGTCGGCACGTTCGTCAGCCGGTTCGTGTTCCAGCAGCCGTACTTCATCAACGGGCTGCAAGTGCAGCGGCCGTCCTTGTTCGGGCTGTCGCTGTCCGGCGACCGGGTCTTCTACGGGTTCGAGCTCGTGGTGCTCGGCTTCGTCTTCCTGCTCATGACCAACCTGCGCTCGGGACCAATCGGGCGGGCATTGATCGCGATCCGCGACAGCGAGCCCGGCGCCGGGTCGGTCGGCGTCGACATCCGCGCGCTGAAGGTCTTCATCTTCACGGTGTCGGCGGTCATCGCCGGGATCGGTGGCGGGCTGCTCGTGCAGCAGAGCGGCGCGTTCTCCGCCGACGCGTTCGATCCGCTCGCCTCGAGCATTCCGTGGTTTGCGGTCGTGGTCGTGTTCGGCGCAGATAGTGCAGCCGGTGCGGTGCTCGGCGCGGCCCTCGTCGTACTGATCAACTCGCTGACCTCGAACCCCGACGCCTACCAGATCGTGATCGGCGCGTTGGCGACATTCATCGGCCTGCTTCCCGGTGGGGTCTCCGACGCCGCGCGCCGGCTGGTGGTCTGGGCGCTGCATCCAGCCGCGCTGGTGCGCCGATACGAGGCGACGGTGCCGGCTGGCCGGCCTCAACCGGTGCTGAATGCGCGCGGCCTGCAAGCCCGCCATCGGATCCAGGCCCGCGACACCGTTCGGGCGGTGAGCCGATGAGCGCCGCGACGACCGGGCATCTCGAGGGCCTCGGCATCGTCAAACGCTTCGGCGGGCTCACCGCACTCGACAACGTTTCGGTCGAGACCGAGGCCGGCACGATCGCGGCCTTGATCGGCCCGAACGGGGCCGGTAAGACCACGTTGTTTCAATGCCTCACCGGCGTCGAGCAACCCGACGACGGCCGGGTCAGGCTCAACGGCGTGGACATCACCGGTCGCAGCCCGGACGCCCGCGCCCGGCTCGGGGTCGGCCGCACCTTCCAACGACTCGCGATCTTCGAGACGATGACGGTGGCCGACAACTTGCTGGTCGGCGCCGAGAACCGTACGACGGCAGGGGTCCTGCACCGGGTCGGCGGCATGATCGCCGGGCTGATCGGCGTCACGATCGGCAACCAGCGGGCGCATGCCCGTCGGGTCGACGACGTCATCGGCCTGCTTGGCCTCGACGACGTCCGCGACGCCGCGGCTGGCGCGCTGTCGACCGGCACGTTGCGGCTGGTCGAGCTCGGTCGCGCCCTGTGTCACGACCCGCAGGTGCTGTTGCTCGATGAGCCGGCGAGTGGTCTCGACAGCACCGAGACCGAGAACCTGCAGCGCACCTTGCGCGCGGTGGCGACAAGTGGGGTGGCCGTCCTTCTCGTCGAGCACGACGTCGGTCTGGTGTTCGGCCTGGCCGACCGCGTCTACGCAATGGCCGCCGGACAGATGATCGCGACCGGTGCGCCGGAGGCGGTGCGTGCCGATCCAGGGGTACGCGAGGCCTACCTCGACGTCGAGGCGGCGAGCAGCGGATGAGCATCGAGCTCGCGCTTCGCGACCTGCGCGCCGGCTATGGAGCGGTCGAGGTCCTGCACGGCATCAGCCTGGACGTCCCGCACGGCGCTCTGACCGCAATCCTCGGTGCCAATGGCGCCGGCAAGACGACGATGCTGTCCGTGATCGCCGGGTTGTTGCCGATCCGGTCCGGCAGGATCACGTGGAACGGTGCATCACTCGCCGCGATGGCGCCGCACGAGCGCGCCAACGCCGGCATGCTGCTGATCCCGGAGCAACGCGGGGTCTTCCCGGAGCTGTCGGTTCGCGACAACCTCGAAGTGTTCACTCAGTCCCGGGCGGGCTGGGATGCCGCGTTTGCCGCGTTCCCGGTCCTGCGCGACCGGCTCGACCAGCCGGCCGGCCTGCTCTCGGGCGGCGAACAGCAGATGCTCGCCATGTCGCGCGCGCTGCTCAGGTTGCCCAAATTGCTCCTCCTCGACGAGATCTCGCACGGTCTCGCGCCGAGGGTGACCCGCCAGCTGTTCGACGTCGTCGCCGACCTTGCCCGCAGCGGCACAACGGTCGTACTCGTCGAGCAGCATCTGACCGACGCGCTGCGGATGGCTGACGTGGTCTTCTTGTTGAGTCGTGGCGAAGTCGCGTTCGCCGGTGAGCCCGCGGAGCTGTCCGGCTCGGCGTTGCCCGGCTAGTGACGCGGGTCAGTTGGCCGGGTAGCTGAAGTTCGGCACCCGGAAACAGTTGGTGTCCATGTTGGGCACCTGGGTGACCCAGGAGTCCTTCGAACTGACCCAGCGCGCGACGTTGATGCAGTCGCGGACGGTCTTGGGCTCGACAGTGTCAACGCTGAACTTCCGCGGAGTCAGCAGGCCGTCGCCGTCGTACGGCTGGCTTCGGGTCATGAACTTCTCGAGACAGGACCTGGTCAGATCGGCCCCACAACTGTTGGCCGCATCGGCGAACCAGAGCCCGCCGGCCCAGCCCTCCAGCGCCCATTCCGAGAGCTGCTTCGAGCCGTCGTCGCCGTCCGCGGACATCTGCTGGCGGAACAGTGCGACCTGGTGATATTTCGTGTCCTCGTAGTTGCGGGTGTTGCCGGTGACCCACAACTCGTTGCGGCACTTGGGCGACGAGGCGTAGTCGGCGTTCACGGACTGATTCCACGCCTGGGTCGTGAGCACCTTCGCGGTCAGTGTCACGTCGTTGTCGTCGAGGGCGTTGCACAACCGCTGGTTGCCGCCGTTGTCCAGCGCGTCGTAGACGTACTGCACCCCGGCGTGCTTGAAGGCAATCGCGATGCTGTTGTAGTCGGGCAGCGCGAAGTTCACCACCTTCACGACGACGGTGTAGCCCTCGAGCCGCAGGCCCTGCGCGATGCTGTTGCCGAAGCGCTCGGAGTCGGACTGGTTGTATTCGACCACCCCTGCCTTGAGCGGCACCTGCGGGAACTTCACCTTGAAGTAGCGGTAGACCTCGGTGCCACCGAACAGCTGGCCGTGCAGGCCGGGCTGGCCGTTGCGCGGGTATGACTCGCCGTAGATGTCGAAGAGGTTGCGGTAGGTGTTGTAGGCGTTGTCGATCGGCTGGGCGCCGACGTCGGGCACGTTCTGGGCGTTCACGAACGACGCGCCGGCATAGTCGATCGCCGCGTTGGAGACGAGAGCGAAGACGTGGTCCTTCTGGATCAACGTGTGCGCGCACACGTTGTTCTCGATCGAGGAGCCCTGGTCGTCGCAGGTGCGCAGGACCAGCTGCCGGCCGTGCACGCCGCCGTGCGCGTTGGTGTAGCGAACGAAGGCCTGCAGCCCCAGCGTCGGGCCGACGAAGGACTGTGGGTCGAACGGGTTGGTAACGCTGGCAATCTGGCCGATCGTGATCGTCGTCGGGGTGACCCCGACATCCGATGCGGTGTTGCCGGTCGTCGGAGTCGGCGTTGCGCTCGAGCCGGTGGTCGCCGATCCGCTCGGGGCCGGGCTGGGATGTTGCTGCCCGGTGAACGCGCTGTCGGGCAACCGGGTGCCGCAGGCCCCGAGAGCAGTCAGGGCCGCCGCGAGTGCCAGCGCCAAACACGCGCGTCGCATCAGGGTCCCTTCGGCGCGATCTCTACCCGGTCAAGCAGATCGTGCAGCCGCTCCATTCCCAGCCCGACCGCAAACCACACCGGCGCGTACGCCGGGCGCACCAAGCCCCGCCAATGGGCCGGCTCGGCCTTGCGTCCTCTCGGCCGCGAGTAGTCCCACGGCACCTCGCCGGTGACCGCGCGCAGGATCTCACCGCTCGCCGCCTCGACCGTGTAGATGCCCGCCGTCCATGCCAACCCGCGTTGCCACCACGGCCGGCCGCCCCGGCGGGCCGCGGCGTACGCCGGTTCGAACAGCACCGCAGCGGATGCGTAGACCGGCAGCATCCACGCGTACGTCGTACCCGTCAGTCGCCAGTCACCGTCGCGACCACGACTGCGGATCGCGGTCGTGACCACCTCGCTGCACCACCCGGCCAAACCGTAGGCCAAGGCTCGCTGTCCTCGGGTGAGGCGGCTCATCCGCCCATCATCGCCGGTGCCGCCATCCGGCGGCGGCGCGCCACGACGATTGGCGCGGTCGCCAGCGCAGCAACCGCGAAGGACAGCAGCGATGCGCTCATCCAGGACTGCACGGTCAGGTGCAGCCAGCCGTCCACATCGGTCCACGCCCTGGCCCACCAGCCGCCGGCACTCGGCTCGATCAGCTGGTAGACGGCGAAGCCGAGCAGCCAGGGCACGACCATGCCAAGGCGCGCCGGCGCGGCCAGGCTCACGTCCCACGTGTGGTGGCGGCGGGTCGCGTAGTAGTCGACCAGAAACACCGCGGTCAGCGGCACGAGGACCGAGGCGAGCAGCAGCAGAAAGTTGATGTAGTTGTTGATGTTCAGCGCGAGAGCACCGACCGTCGCAAGCCCGCAGACGGCTGCCGTGAACAACCGCCGGTCGATCCGCGGCCAGACGTTCTGCAGCGAGACCACCGCCGAATAGCCGTCGGCGAACGACTCGTCGAGCTCGCGCAGGACGAGCACCCCGAACGCCAGCCAGCCGACCGGCACCGCGATGAACGCACCGAACATGTCGTGCTGAAGGTTGGCGTCGCTGGCGCGCACGACGGTCGCGAGCGCCACCAGCCCGAGTGCATATCCGGCGACCTGGGTGAGGGTGTAGCCGATCATCGCGCCGCCGAATGCGCTGCGTGGCGAACGACTGTGTCGGCTGTAGTCGCTCGCCAGCGGAGCCCACGACACCGCGACCGCGATCGCGACATCCGCGCCGGCCCAGAAGCCGGTCCACGAGCCGTGGGTCAGCGACGGCATCGGGTGCCGCAGCAGCTGGACGAACAGGTACGTCGTCGTCGCCACTACCGCGCCGAGGGCATAGCGGCGCAGGACGCGGACCGCACCGAGCGGCCGGATCGTCATGACCGCGGTGAGCAGCCCGGCGATGACGACATATGGCCAGCGATGGGCGTGCCAGGGCAAGAGCTGCTGGGCGGCCGAGGCGATGACGACGATCTCGAAGACGGTCCAGCCGAGCAGCTGCAGGACATTGACGGTGGTCGGCAGGTAGGACAGCCGGCGGCCGAAGAGCCCGCGCATCAAGACCATCGACGGCGCGCCGGTCTGCGCGCCCGGCACCGCCGCGGCGGCGATCAGCAGCGCGCCGAAGACCGTGCCGACCACGACGGCCAGCCCAGCCGCAAGGAACGACAAGCGCGGGCCGCCCACCTCCGGCGCCAGCACGCTGACCGCGCCGACCGGGGCGAGGATCGTGACTCCGAGGTTGCCCCACAAGCCGAGCTGGTCGAGCCACCCGAGCACCTTCGGCGCCGGCTCGGCGAGGGTCAGCGGCACCTCGGCACGGGTTGCGCGCGAGGCACCCTCGACGGTGGCGGTCATCGGCCCACTTCCTACGCCGGCATGATCCGGTTCAGGTACGGCGGTCGGCGACCGGCAGTCGCCCTCTCAGCCCGGTCGCCCGGACTCCCGCGTGTCAGCCCCCGACTGTACGCCGCCCCGCCCCCTTTCCAAGCAATGTCACATTGCCTCTGCAAACTGGGGGGTGCTGTGACATTGCCCCCCACTTTCCCGGGGCGATGTGACATTGCTTGGTACGGCGGGGTGGGTCAATCGACGTCGGGTGGCTGGCCGTTTTCGCTCACCAACAGGCGACCCGCAGCCGCCCAGGCAGGCATGCCACCGATCAGCTTCCGGCCGGCGTACCCGTGTTCGTTCAACAACGCGGTCGAGCGGGTCGATCGACCGCCGCCGTGGCAGACGACGACCACCTCGCGGTCACTCGGGACCTCGGCCAGCCGATCCGCGAGCTGGTCGGCCGGCACGTGCAGCGCGCCGGGCGCGTGCCCGGCCGCCCATTCCTCGGGTCCACGGACATCGAGCAGGACGACGTCCTCGGGCAGGTTGCCCGCGGCGATCATCGGAACCTCGTCCGGCTGCATCCCCAAAGTCTCGCCCAAGTCAGTCCCAAGCAATGTCACATTGCCCCCCACTACGTGGGGGCAATGTGACTTCACCCCCAGTTTGCGGAGGCAATGTGACATTGCTCCGTCCGGGGGTCAGCCGATCACCGGGCCGTGAACGCGAGCTCGGGGACGAAGCGGGCGGCATCGACCGTGCCCACACCTGACGCGAGGTCGTAGCCCGGCCCGGCGCTGAAACCCGGCACCGTGTAGAGCGTCGAGTTCTGGGTGAAAGCCACGGTGTTGTTTCCCGTAGTGATGTCGACCAAGCCTGATGCGTGGTGCGCGGACAGCGCGTACAACGCCGGGTTGATCAGGCCGAGCGAGTGGTGGGCCACCTGGTCCGCCATCGCCACGATCCCGGCAAACATCGGCGTCGCCTCGCTGGTGCCGCAGTACACATACCAGCCGGGGCCGCCCGAGCCGTCGAAGCTCTGGTAGGCGTCGACCAGCCCGGAGCACGCCCCGCTCATCGAGACGTCCGGCACGCCGCGATGCCGCCCGGTCACCCGGGCGACGCCGTTCTGGTACCACGGCCGCGGGAAGACCACTGACTTCCCGCCGCCGCCGGCCAGGGCATTCGGCCCGTCGTCACCGAAGAAGACCTCATTCAGCGACGTGTTGAAGGTGTCGTTCCAGACCTGGTCCGGCGCGGTGCGATTCCCGTTTGCGTCGAGCTGCAGCTGGGTGCCTCCGACCCCGGTGACCAGCGGGTCACTCGGCGGCCAGGACGTCACCGGATGGGTGAAGAGGTCCGTGGCCGACGGGTCGGTGTAGTCGGTGGACCCGGCGTCACCGGACGCGGCCAGCACGGTCACGTGGTGCAAGAAGGCGTTGAAGTACGCGCTGCGGAGCGCGAGGAGCGACTGCGCGTTCGGGAAGCTCTCCTCGGTCGCTCCGAAGCTCTGGCTGATGACATCACCCAGGTGGTGGTTGATGACATAGTTCTCCGCCTCGACGATCTGCGGGAAGCCCGCGGTGCCCTCGGTCTCGGAGACCGGGGTCTCGACCAGCAGGATGTTCGCGCCCGGTGCAATCACATGCGACCACTCGACGTCCAGGGTCGTCTCGCCCGCCCAGTCGACGTCCCCGTTGGCGTCGGTCGGGTCGTACGGCGGAATCGGACCGGCCGGCGTGATGATCTTGAACGACGGCGGCGCCGGCAGCCCCAGTTCCGAGTCGAACGTGGCCAGGTCCGCGGTGATTGTGGGCGACCCGAACGAGTCCACGATCACGATGGTCTTGCCGCGGCCGTTGATCCCATGGGCAAACAGCGGCTGCTCGTCGTACGCCGTTTGAATCTGGGCGGCGTCGTAGCAGGGGACGGTGAACGCAGCGACACAGTCGGCCGACGTCGGTGGCTGACCGACCGATGCTCGGCGGCTGATCAGCATCGGACGGATCGCGATTTTCGCCACGCCCGCATGGGTGGCGCTGTGCCCGAGGCTCCTGGCGCCGACGACTCCCGGCGCAGCACCGGATCCCGCAACCGCCATCACCCCGACGACCGAGAGCGCTCCGACTCCCACGATCGCGACTCTGCTCTTGGTCCGCGTCCAGGCCCTCATTCCGGTCTCCTCTCCGCACCCCCGTGCAAGACCTTCCTCGTCAGCAGCAGGGTTGACAAGAGGTCGTCGCAACTCCTGAGTTGGGCGCGAGACTTGTTACTTGAGGAGACGGGAGAGGCGTCGATCTGCCAGCGGCTTGCCACCGGTTTGGCAGGTCGGGCAGTAGTCGAGCGACGACGTGGCGAACGACACCTCACGCACGATGTCGCCGCAGACCGGACACGGCTGGCCGGCCCGGCCGTGCACCCGCATGCCGAGCTTCTTTTCCGCCTTCAGATCGGCGGCCTTCAGGCCGCTCGCCCGCTCGAGCGCGGTACGCATCGTCTCGCGCAGCGCGTCGTACAACACCGCCACCTCGCCGTCATCGAGGGTCGAGGCGAGCCGGAACGGCGACATCTTGGCCACGTGCAGGATCTCGTCCGAGTAGGCGTTGCCGATCCCGGCGATGACCGACTGGTCGCGCAGTACGCCCTTGAGCTGCGAGCGGTTGCCGGCCAGGAGCGCGGCGAACCGCTCCAGGGTGAAGTCAGGCGCTAGTGCGTCAGGCCCGAGCCGGGCGATGCCCGCGACGTCGAGCGGGTTGCGGACGACGTAGACCGCAAGCCGTTTCTTGGTGCCGGCCTCGGTGAGGTCGAAGCCCGAGCCGTCGTCGAGGTGGACCCGCAGTGCGATCGGGCCCTTACCGGGCTTCGGTGGGGCCGGCGGCAAAGACTCGCGCCAGTGCAGCCAGCCGGCTCGCGACAAGTGCGCGATCAAGTGCAGCCCGTCGACGTCGAGGTCCAGGAACTTGCCGTACCGCGCCGCGCCGGTGACCTGCAGCCCGGCAAGACTGGAGATCGGTGGGTCGAAGGTCTTCACCGCCGCGATCGACGCAACGTCGATCCGCGCCACCACGTGACCCACCACGCGGTCGGCCAGGAACTCGACCAGCGCCGCCACCTCGGGCATCTCAGGCACGCGATCAAGTCTGCCCTGCGGCAGGCATAAGGTGGTCGCCGCTACCAAAGAGACGGACGTCATGTCGCAGGAGCAGCCGCCGGCAGCCGGGCCGGATGCCCGGGCCGGCGCGCACAACTATCGCGCGTGGGTCGGGCCGGCCGGGCGCTTCGACACCATCTCAGCGCAGCAGTTCGGTCTGCTCACCCTGGGCGGGCTCCGCGAGCATCACACGTTGCTCGACATCGGGTGCGGATCGCTTCGGGCCGGCCGACTGCTCATCACCTACCTACTGCCCGGCAACTACTACGGCATCGAGCCGGAGAAGTGGGTGCTCGAGGAGGGCATCCGGGAGATGCTCGGCGAGCAGTTCATCGAGCTTCGGCGGCCGACGTTCAGCGACGACGCCGACTTCACCTTGACCTGTTTCGGCCGGCAGTTCGACTACCTGCTCGCCCAGTCGATCTTCTCCCACACCAACCTCGACCAGCTCCGTCGGTGCTTCGCGCAGGCGCGCGAGGTGGTCACACCGACCTCGAAGTTCTTCGCGACGTACGTTCCTGGTGACTCCGACTACGAGGGCAGCGACTGGGTGTACCCGGGCATCGTGCACTTCCGTACGTCGACCATGCGCAGCATTGCCGCCGAGCACGGCTTCACGATGAAGGTGCTCGAGTGGCCGCATCCCTCTCAGCAATGGGCGCTGTTCCGCCCGGTCGAGGCGGGCGACAAGCCGCTGCCACCAGCACTGCGCGCCAACCGGAAGCGGATCGCGGAGCTCGAGAAGAAGCTCGCCGACCGCGACGCCGAGCTTGCCGCCGTACAGACCCCGCTCAGCGTGCGGATCGCCCGCCGGTGCCTCCGGCCATTTCGACGCCGTTAGCCGTGCCCCGTACTCGGAACGGGTCCCAACCGATCAGGGCTGTCCCATCGTGGCGGCATGCGTTCCGACCAGCGAGTACGGCGGCAGCAGGTCCACGCCGTCCGGGATGTTGAGGTAGCCGGGGCCGGTGCCCGGGTGGCCGCGGTGTCCGTACTGCCAGACGATCTTGTCGGTATGCGGATCGATCACCAGCACCCGGTCGTCGTAGTCGTCGTTGAGGAGGATGTCGCCGTTGGGAAGCGGCATCGCCAGCGACGGATGGTTCAACGCGGCGCTCGGACTCAGCGGCCGATATCGCCACAGTGCCTTGCCCTGCCGGTTGAACTCGACGATCTTGCCAGGGTTCGTGTAGCCGACAGTCAGGAAACGGTTGGGCCCGACCTGGTTGCTGTCGGACGGATAGACGATGCCGGGCGGATGCACCGACCACTGCACCCCGCCGTTGAGCGAGAGGGAATCCACCCAGTCGTTGTTGATCTCGGTGACCAGGTAGTCGCCGTTGGTCATCGGGAAGGCGCCGTTCGGGCTGCCGAAGTAGTGCGGCGGACGGTGCACACAGACCCCGGTCTTGCCGTACATGCGGGACGGGCGGTCGGCGCCGGGCGGGATCACCAGCACCCGGCAGTTGCGAATGTCCGCCGTCAGCAGGTCGCCGTTCGGCAGCAGCATCGCATCGTCCGGGTTGTGGACAGAGCCGGCGGCGTGACCCGGTACGCCGGGATGTCCGTAGCGCCTGATGATCCGGTGCGTGACCGTGTCGATCACGGAGATCACCGAGTAGTCCTCCTCAGTCGCGACGATGTCGCGGCCGTTGGGACTGAAGAAGGCGTCATCGGGGACCTTGAAGAGCTGATGCGGCGCGAGGTCGCCGGGCCTCGGGAACTGCCACCGCACCCGGCCTTGCGGATCGATCACCAGCAGCCGGTTGTTGGCGCGGTCGGCCACCAGGATCGGTCCCGGCAGCACCGCCGGGTTCGATCCCGGCGCGAGGTGACCCCGGCCGTGGGGTGGCGGCAACGCGGCCGGGAGCAAGGCGGAGGAGACCGACGGCACCCGGTCGGGTGCGGTCGCGACCGAATGACCCGCCGGACTGTGTGTCGAGCCGGCGCCGGGGGATGTGCCGGCGTGATCCGGCGGGGCCGCCGCGCTTCCGACGTGAGTCACGACGATCACCACCGTCGTGACGACCAATCCACTGATCGTGGCGGTGCTCGCGAGCCGGCGACGGCGCTTGACCGCGGCCGGACGACGGCTCGGCTTGCGCGCACTAGCCACCCTGACCGCCGGGATCTCGCACCACGACGGTCTGTACGGTGGCGACCGCGTGCCGGGTCTCGCCGCCGATGATGTACGCCGTGCTTCCGGCCACGATGCTCGCGGCATCAGCCACCGGTGCGGGGAGCTTCGCGACCACCCGAACCCTGGCGCGGGACGGGTTGAGCTCGTCGACCTCGGTGAGCGCCTGTCCCCGCGGTCCTCGACCCCCGACCACGAAGACGCGGCCGTCGATCACCATTGCAACCGCGTCCGAGCGAGCGGCTGGCAGTCGCCCGACCACCTTGGCCGTCCCGGTGGTCGGATCGATCCGCTGGATCGCCCTGGTCGGAGTGGCGCCGTGCTCGCCCCCGAAAACCCAGATCGACGATCCGAGCGCGGCAACTGCGGCGTACCGGACGGTCACCGGCAGGGTGGCAACCTTCGTGAAGGTGGTCCCGTCGGTGGTTCGGAGTACGTCGGCAAGCGGGGTGACGCCGGTGTAGCCACCCAACAGGTAGACCGCGCCGCCGAGCGTGACCGCTGACAGGTCGGATCGCGGCTGCGGGAGGTGCCCGATCACGGCGCTGCGGTGGCGGCCGGACTCGGCGATTTCCTGGACGGTGCTGGTGCTCGCCACCGAGCCGCCGCCGAAGATCACCACCCGGCCGGCGATCACCGCTCCCGCGGCGTCATGAAATCCCTGCGGGACCGTGCCGACTCTGTGGACCCGGCCGGTCGAGAGGTCGAGCGTGGACACCTCGTTCGTCGAGGTGTCCGCGGGCGTCAGCCCGCCGGCGAGGATGGCACCTGCGCCGTCCGGCACAACGACCAGCCGCGACAGCGGCGACGGCAACTGCCATGGCGCCCGCGCCGTGGTCACGACAAGCCGGTGACCGGCTTTCGGACTCGGTGCCGACGACGAGGTCGGCTGCACCGATGGCTTCGCGCCGACCGACGAGCAGGCCGCCGCAAACACGCAGGTCAGAAGCGCAACCGCGATCGTGTGGCGCTCAGCCATTTGGCGGGTAGCCGAAGTGATGGTGGTGGTGGAAACGCTCGAGGAGGTGGTTGGTCCAGCCGCCTGAGAAGTGCAGGACGAGCACACTCGTCAGTACGCCGAGCGCGAGCGTGACTGCGAGGGCAACGCCGCGTGCCGACCCGCCAGGCACGCGCGCACCGACCGATTCCTTGCCCAGCGCGACCTTGACCGCCGGCACGGTGCGGGCAAGGACGTGCAGCCCCATCACCACCAGCCACGCCGCGAATGACGCCTGGTGAATGGTCAACGCATTGATCTGGAAGCCGGCGATCGAGACGATCGTCGTGAAGCTCGACTTGCCGAGGGCGATCAGGGCCAGCCCACTGCCGAGGACGGCCAGCCCGGTGAGAATCACCAGCGGGCCGAGCAGCCGCAACGCGGTCGGTGGCGGCCCGCCCTGCCGGTAGTCGGAGGTGCCGAGGTAGTAGCGCGCAATCCGCCATCCGGTTGTCGCCGTCTTCAGGATGACGAGCGGGATCAGGAACGCCCCGATCAGGATGTGCGCGGTGATGAAGTGGCCCACCGAGATCAGCGTGAACGTCTCGGCCAGAAAGAGCGCGAGCAGCAGCAGGCCGGTCCAGGCGGTCAGCCGGGCATTGCCGGCCGGGCCACCGGTGGTTGCGGCGATCGGATCGTCGCGATGCGCGTTGCCGGCCGCCGTGGCGACCAACTCGTTGAGGCTGGCCACCGCACGATCGTGCACGCGCTGACCGCCGGTCGACTCAGTCAACACGGTTCGCTTCGTCCACTTGGCGGGACGGGATCGGGTGCAGAGGATCTTCCCTTTCCGCGATCCGTCGACGAGCATCGGGCCCCCGGCGACCGCCCTGATCACGGCCGCTTCCTCATCAGTTTGTGGGCCAAACTTCTGAAACTGCGCTGAACCGGGAACGGCTGCGACCGACCCGAATCTGCTCAGGTGGAGACCGCTCAGGCGCTCCACGTACCGGGCCGGGGCTGAATGGCCGGGGGGTTGCAGTAGCCGCGATCCCAAGGAAAGTTGCCGTGCACGTCGTCGTAGGTAAGGACGAGTGCCGGCACCGACGCCTCGGGCGGGCGCTGGTAGTGCCGGTTGGCGGCGAACACCACCTCACCCGGGTTGGGCAGCTCCTCGACCACGACCCGGTGCGGCCACTTGTCTAAGGTCAGGAGCTCGCCCGGAACGAGATCGCCGCCGACCTTGACGCGACCGCTCACCTCGTTGAGCAACCCGTGCGCGGTGCCTTGATCGATATCGGTCACGACCAGCTCCGGATGGCCGAGCCCGAACAAGCCCACCGTGTAGGCGAAGCTCTCCGGGACTTCTGCGGGATCGCCGCTCACGTACTGGATGAAGACGCCGTAGCGGCGGATCGTCTGAGCGACAAAGGTGTCTTCCTGGTCGAGCCAGGCTTGGATCTGTGGATTAGTCATGCGGCCAGCCTGCGGGGGCCTTCGGACAGTTCCCGGGCCCGACCGGCAGTTATCCACCGATGACAGCGTCCGGGACATCGAGCGGGCTGTTTGCAGCCTGGCGGAACCGCCGTCATCATCGCAATGGATCGGCGAGGTGCCGGGACAAGCAGGAGGAGACGATGGCTGCACGACGGACCGCCGGGTTGGTGTGGGCCGTCGCCCTGGTGTGCGGCGCGCCAACGGCGACCGCCGTACCAGGGCATGCAATGTCCGCGTCCGCGACTCACCTTCGCCAGCTTCGGCTGCATGCTCCTGGCGTCGTTGCCAACGACCGGTACGGCGTCGCCGTCGCCGCATCCGGGCGCACGCTCGTGGTCGGCGCGCCGGGTCAGGGAAGTGGAGCCGTCTTCGTCTTCACCCGACCGTTGCACGGCTGGCGCGCCGGCGTGCATCCCGTCAAGCTAACCCCGCCGCCGACGTCCGCCACGGGCGCACGATTCGGACAGTCAGTCGCGATCAAGGGCGCGACGATCGGCGTCGGCGCGCCCGGCCAGAATGTGGGCAGCAATA
>CAYNDD010000016.1:0-23871 GCA_964395425.1 uncultured Frankiaceae bacterium | reverse complement strand
AGGAGATCTCAGTGGCATACCGCTCATCGGCCCGGCGAACGTCAACGGTTCCTTGAGTCATGCCCGCTCAACCAGCAACCCCCTCCCCCCGTTCCAAGCAATGTCACATTGCCCTGGTTTGAGTGGGGTGATGTCACATTGCCCCCGCAGAATGCGGGGCAATGTGACATTGCCTTGAGCCTGGTCAGGCGAGGTTGGCTGACAGCCAGGCGCCGAGGGCGGTCGCGCTCCGGTCGACCGTCTCGGCCCAGGACAGCGCACCGGCGTCGGCGTTGTCGCTGACGTGTTTGACCAGCCGGCACCGCACGCCAGCCTGCCGGCAGGCCCATGCGACCGCGAAGCCCTCCATGTCGACGAGCGCTGCCCGCGGCGCGAGGGCGGCCCGCTCGTGCGGATCGGCGACAAAGGAGTCACCGGTCGCGAGCACCACGTGGTCACCGCCGGGAATGTCGATCCGGTCAGTGATGTCGATCCCGAGACTTCGGATGAGATCGGCAGACAAATCATGATTGATCACCGCACCGGGTAGGTGCAGTCCGTCGAGACCGTCGCGAAGCGCTCCCGCCGACCCGATGTTGACGACCGTGTAGTCGCTCTCCCGGTTGGCCTGGCCGGCCAGCGCGTGGGCGACCGCGGCTGCGGCCGCGACCTTTCCGATCCCGGTGATCAGCAGCGGCAGGCCGGCCGGCACGTAGCGTGCCTCCGCAGGAGTGGCCGCGACAACCAGTACGTCGTCGCGCTTCTCGCCGTTGTCGTCGGGCACGAGCCGAGCCTACGAGCGCGCCTTCGGCCGCAGGAATTGCGCGGTGCGACACGCAGTTCAGCCGAGTAACTTGACATTCTTTAGTGGATTACATAAGAATCCTGCCCATGCCGCGTACGCGAGTGCTGGTGGTCCGCCGCCATGTCGACTTCAAGCGGCTCTGCAGTTCGCTGTGTTGTTCCAGCCCTGCTGCTCTTGCCCGCTGAGGCCTGGGCCACGTTGCGTTTCGCCGCCGTGTCGCCCACGAAGCCCGCTCGCGGCAGCGCACTCGACCGTCACTGTTCACCGCTTCATCCGGATAACCCACGAAAGAGGAAGCAACTGTGAGAACCACAACGAAAGCCAAAATCGGCCTGGCGGGGGTAGGGGTGGTTGCCCTCTCGCTCGCTGCGACGATCCCGGCGTACGCCGACTACGCGCCGAGCGCGTCCGACATCGTCGGAGTTGGCGGTGACACGCCGCAGTTCGACCTGGCGTTCGCCGCTGACGGCGACACCACCGGTGACGCCGGCTTCAACTCGAGCGGGGCGTTCAACCGCCTCGTCACGTTCAACGCGACCGCGGACGGCAACGCCCGCGCCGCGTACGCCAACGGCAGCACCCTTGCTTCACCGATCAACCTCAACCCGACCGACGTCCTTCGGGCCGGCACCAACCCGGTGCAGCGGATCTCGAGCAGCGGTGCGGCGATCACCGCACTGCTTGCCGACACCGCGACGCCGGAGACGATCAACTTCGTCTTCAGCGCGAGTGAGCCGACCGCCGCACAGCAGGCGACGGCGAACACCAACGGCTGGGGCTATCTCCACGTCGTGCAGATCGGAAAGGACTCCGTGCAGATCGCGGCGGACACCACCACGAACGCACCGTCAGGCCTGTCGGCTGCTGAGCTGCTCAGCATCTACACCGGCACCGTCACCAAGTGGAACCAGCTGCCGGGCAACTCGGGTGGTTCAAGCGACACGATCGTGCCGCTGATCCCGCCGTCGAGCTCGTCGATCACCAAGACGTTCCTGGCCGATCTCAAGACCGCAAACGGCAACGTGACCCCGGTCTTGTCGGCATCGGTGAAGACGGTCGAGCAGAACGACCCGACCGCGATCACCGGCTTGGCGACATCGGCGGACGCGATCGTGCCGTTCTCGAGCGCACGGCTCGGCCTCTACGCGAGCGGCTACTTCCACAACCCCAACACGGCATTCCCCGGCGGTGCCGTGATCAACCCGGGCGTCTCGCTTCTTACCGGCGCACCAGGGGACAGCAACGCGGTCTACAGCACCGAGGTCGATCACTACGTGATCTTCCGGCAGAGCGATGCGTCGATCTCGACTCCGATGGAGCCGGGCGGCTCGAAGAACTGGGTTCAGACCCTGTTCTCCAACCCGAGTGCGCCAACGACGCCGTTCTTCGCAAAGAGCACCGGTAAGGCGCTCGTCGCGGCAGCGGGGACCACTGCGGTCTACAACGACCTCGGAAACGTCTCCTCCGGCTGAGCCGGCCAGGTCTCGGTGGGCGCGCTCTCCTGTGCGCCCACCGAGACCGACCCACCCGCAGAAGGCGGCTTGCCGTTCGCCGGTGAGCCGGTTCTTCTGATCCCTAATCTCGACTAAACCGATTGGATCGATACAGATGAAGCGTCTACTTACGACCGTCGCAACCGTGGCGGTAGCCACGGTTGCGAGTGGCGGGCTGATCGCGGGCAGCGCCGCTGCCGCGACCCCACCGCCGTGGGAGCCGGACGGCAACTCCGTCGGCGGTCTCACGTTCTTCAACTCGTCCGGCACGGTGATCACCGGTGGCAGCACCAGTGACTCGCCGATCGCCGCATATGTGCAGGGCAACACCGTGGTCCGGGCCGGCGACAACAAGGCCACTCTGTACGGCTACCTTCCGGTCAACGGCCAGGTTCCCGGCCAGTGGTCCGGTGAGGCACTCGGTGCATCGACCTTGTTCCCACACGCGGGAGCGCCGGCCTCGGTGTCGACGACCCTGCCGGTCGAAACGGGGGCCAGCGGCGACGAGACCATTGCGACGCTCGCGTCAGACTTCCCGAACCTCGATACCAGCGCGGACGGCTACAAGGGGATCTACCAGCTTCGGCTGCGGACCTCGTCGACCTCGGGTGGCGGTCTCACCACGACCTATGACTCGGCCGACATCCAGATCACCGGAACCACATGGTCAGTCGTCTACTCGGCCGCGATTCCCGCGACGCCGACCACGACGACGCTGACCACGACTCCGGGAAGCCCGCAGAACCACGGCACATCGGTGACGCTGAACGCTGTGGTCAGCCCATCGACCGCCGCGGGCACGGTCCAGTTCCTCGACGGCGCTACGCCGATCGGCTCGCCGGTGACGGTGACGTCCGGCGCCGCGTCGACCAGCACCAGCACCTTGAGCGTCGGAGCACACACGCTCGGCGCGGTCTTCACACCGACGGTGCCGGCCAACTTCGGGGCGTCGACCGCACCGACGGTGCCGTTCACCATCAACTCGGTGCCGGCGGCAGGTACGGCGACCGCGTTGGCGGTCAACCCGGCTTCGGCGCCGGCCTTCACGGCGGTGAACCTGACTGCCAACGTCACCAAGACCAGCGACAGCAGTGCGCTGGCAAGCGGGGACGGCACCGTGAAGTTCTTCGACAACGGCAGCACTACGTCGTTCGGCAGCGCGCCGGTCGGCGCCGGTGGCGTCGCGACTCTGAGCTACAGCGCCTTCGGAGTGGGAGCGCATAACATCACGGCTCAGTTCGTGCCGACCGACTCGTCGGTCTACTCGACGTCGACGTCGACGGCCGTACTGTTCACGGCGACTCAGCCGACGTCGGCGCCGGACCCGCAGACCCTCGAGGTCAACATTCCGGCCGGCACGCTGACCATCACCACGCCGTACAGCCCATCGAACCCGTTCAACCTGGGCACCGCGAACCTGAGCCCGGGCAACAGCGAGTTCACCGCCTCAGCACCGTTCGGTAATGGCGCCAACCCGCAGAACGGCGTCACTATCACCGACACCAGGGCGGGTGACCAGGGGTGGACCGCGTCGGCAACAGTCACCGACTTCGCGGACCCGTCCAACGACCTGATCAACGGTCAGAACCTCAGCTTGACCGGGCTCACGACGTCCTACGTCACCGGCAACGCCCTGCAGTCGGGTGTCGCCGTCACCGACGTGACCAGCACGCCTCCCGGCGGGACACCGTACGGCGCTGCCGCCAGCGGCAGTGATGGGTTGAAGGGTGGCCCGCACTCGTTCGCCACGGCTCCGGTCGGCACGAGCACCGGCGAGGTGTTCATCGACGGCGTACTCACGCTCAATGCGCCGACGTCGACGCCGAGTGGGGAGTACACCGCAACGCTGACCTTCACGATCGCGTAAGCGCGGAGGTCACTCCACGGAGGGGGAGTGGGCGCGGCTCCGGCCGATTGCCCGCTCCTCCTCCGTTTGAGGGTCAAACCCTGTTACGATAACTACACCAAATCACTCGACTCACCTGACTGGATGATCTCACCCGTGGACACGCCGGCACGACGACGGACGATTTGGCGCCGACCTCGCGCCGGCCGCTCTGTCGGACTGCGTTTTTTGGCCCTTTCGTGCACTTCTGTCGTATTAGTGCTCGCGGCGGGCCCCACAACGCCCGCGGCCGCGAAGACCTCGACCGGCTCGAAGGTCCGGGTGACCTTTGGCGTCGAGCCGGCCACCGCGCAAAAGCCGGACAGCCGTCCGCACTTCTCCTTCGGCGTGACGCCGGGCGCCAGCCTGAGCGATCACGTCGCGGTGCTCAACTACTCGGCCAAGCCGCTGTCTCTGCAGCTCTACGCGACCGACGCGATCAACACCTCGAACGGCGGCTTCGGCCTGCTGCCCGCGACCACCAAGCCGGTCGGCGCCGGTGCCTGGATCACGCTGCCCGTGGCCACTGCCACGGTGCGGGTGCCGGCGCAGACGAAGCAGGGCCCCGGCCAGGTGATCGTGCCGTTCGAGCTCAAGGTCCCGACCAACGCGTCCCCCGGCGACCATGTCGGCGGCATTGTTGCGTCGCTGCGCACCGAGGGGCACAACTCAACCGGCCAGAATGTCATCCTCGAGCAGCGGGTCGCCACCCGCTTGTTCATCCGGGTCGCCGGAACGCTCGCCCCCAAGCTCACGCTGACCGATCTGCAAGCGAAGTACCACGGCACGCTGGACCCGTTCGGTCGTGGCCGGGTGACCGTCAGCTACCAGGTCAACAACACCGGCAACGTCGAGCTCGCGCTCAACCAAGGCGTCACCGTCAGCGGGTTGTTCGGCGCGAGCCGGCAGGTGGGCCTCGCGGGCGTGCCGCTGCTGCTCCCGGGCGAGTCGCTGCACGAGACGGCTCATGTGAGCGGGGTGTGGCCACAGTTCCGGGTTCGGGTGAAGGTCAACGCACAACCGCTCCCGGTGCCGGGTGACGCCGATCCCCACCTGCAGGCAGTCACCGCGAGCACCAGCCTCTTGGCGGTGCCGTGGACGCTGATCGTCCTCGTCGTCCTTGTCCTGACCGCCGGCGTCCTGGCGTACCGCATTCGCAAGCAGCGCAAGGCCCAGCCCGACCGGCCGAATCCGATCACCGAGCGGGTGAGCGCATGACCAACATCCGACGGGCGCTTGGTGCCCGCACCCTGCGGGCGACGATCGTGGCGGGGGCGATCGTCGCCGGCGGCGTGCTGGCAGCCGGGTCCGCTGCGCACGCGGCGGGATCCGGGACGCCCTACACCGATCCGAGCGCCGTGGGCTACATCGGGCTGTGCAACAAGGCCGGCCAGCAGATCACCAGCGGCAGCATCACGACCACGCCGTTCGCGTGGCGGGCGGTGTCCTCGGTGCCGGCGAAGGCGCCGTACGACGAATCCGGCCGCACGGCGACGCTGTACGCCTTCCAGCCCCGGCAAGGGATTCCGCCGGGCGAGTGGAGCGGTGAACAGCTCACGTCGTCGTCGCGCTACACCAACGCCGCTCACCCGATGGTCGCGGCGACCAGCGGTGATGACTCGCTCGAGGACTTCATCCAGGACTTCCACCCGGCCTGGAACGGCTTGTTGCAGGTGCGGATGTATCTGGGCGCGCCCGACCACCCGATCTACTCGCTGACCTACCCGGCTCTCGACATCCAGGTCACCGGCAACACCTGGCACGAGGTGGACGGCGGGACCGTCTCGTGCACGAGCGGCAAGTCGGTGTCGCTCGAGACCATCGTGCTGCCCACGGCGACCCCGCACCCGCACAAATCGGGCGACGGGACCGGCAAGTCCTCGACCGGGCCGACCGCAAGCGCCTCGTCGAAGGCCAGCACGGTGCCCGGCGCCGCCGGTGGCGGCTCAGCCAACCCGCTGGCGGCCCGGCCGGCGACCGCATCGAGCCACACCACCTCAATCGTGGTCGGTGTGCTCATTGCCGCTTTCGTCGTCCTGGTGGCTGCGGGTTATCTCGTCTCACGTCGCCGCCGCCCGCCCGCTCCGTCTTCAGGATCGCTCGTCCATCACACTGCCGAGAAAGGTCGTTGACCATGTTGCTCACCCTTCGTCGCTCTGCAGCCGGAATCGCCGCGCTGGTCCTTGCCGGCGGCGCGCTGCTGACCACAGGCGGTGCGGCGCATGCCACGACCCCGCCGCCCTGGGAGCCGGACTCCGACTCGGTCGGCGGCCTGCTGTTCTTCAACTCGTCCGGTACCCAGATCACCGGCGGCAGCATCAATGACTCGCCGCTGGCTGCATATGTCGAGGGAACGACGACGATTCGCAACGGCGACGACAAGGCGACGTTGTTCGGCTATCTCCCGATCAACGGCGAGGTCCCCGGTCAGTGGCAGGGCGAGGCGCTCGGTGCCTCGACCGTCTACCCCAACTCCTCCGCGCCGGTGCCGCTGAAGACCGCCGTACTGCCCGTGGAGACCGGTGCCAACGGCGATGAGACCGTGGGTGAGCTTGCGGTGGACTTCCCGAACCTCGACACGTCCTCAGACGGGTACGCCGGGATCTACCAGCTGCGGCTGCGGACCTCATCGACAAAGGGCGGCGGCCTTACCCCTGGGTACGACTCCGCCGACATCCTGATCTCGGGCAGCACGTGGTCGGTCGTCTACTCCAACACCGCGCTGACCACGACGACCGCGTTGTCGGTCACCCCGTCCGGATCGGTCTTCCACGGCACTTCGGTTGCCCTCAAGGCCACCGTCTCGCCCTCGAGCGCGGTCGGCTCGGTCGGCTTCTACGACGGGTCCAAGCTGCTCAAGTCCGTGGCGGTCTCGGGCGGCAAGGCGTCGTACACGACCAAGGCACTGACCGATGCGGCCCACAAGCTGAAGGCCACGTTCACCCCGACCAACCCCACCTCCTTCACTGCCTCGACCTCGTCGACCCACACCCTGACGGTCAAGGCTCACTCCACCAGCGTGGTGCTGAAGTCGTCGGCGGCGACGATCAAGAAGGGCAAGAAGCTGACGCTGACCGCGACCGAGTCGCCCGCGCTTACCGGCAAGGTGACGTTCTACGACGGCTCGAAGAAGCTCGCCACGGTCTCGGTCAAGAAGGGCAAGGCGACCTTCGCCACCAAGAAGCTGGCGACCGGCACGCACAGCCTCAAGGCCGTGTTCACGCCGTCGAACCTCGCCAACGACAAGGCATCGACGTCGAAGACCGTTAAGGTCAAGGTGACCGCGTGACCGCAGCGACCGATGAGCGGAGCTACCTCGCGCCCATGCCTTCGCGACCGGACCTGTCGGTCTCCCACGACCTGCCCGGGCTCGGCGAGGCCCGCCGCGGGCCGGCCCGGCTCGACGCGCTCGAGGTCTCCGCGTGGTTCGGGGAGACCAAGGTGCTCGAGAGCGTGTCGCTGTCGATGCCACCGGCCACGGTCACTGCGCTGATCGGGCCTTCGGGCTGCGGCAAGTCCACCTTCCTGCGAATCCTCAACCGCATGCACGAGTCGGTGCCGGGTGCGCAGCTGGCCGGCGAGGTGCACCTCAACGGCGTCGACATCTACACCGCGGGCTACCGGGTCACCCAGACCCGCAAGCGGATCGGGATGGTCTTCCAGAAGCCGAATCCGTTCCCGGCGATGTCGATCGCCGACAACGTGACGGCCGGACTGGGCCTTACCGGCCGCAAGGTCGGGCGTTCCGAGCGCAGCGATCTGATCGAGGACTGCCTGGCCCGGGCCGGGCTCTGGGCCGAGGTCAAGGACCGCCTCAGCCGGCCGGGCTCGGCGCTGTCCGGCGGCCAGCAGCAGCGGTTGTGCATTGCTCGAGCGCTCGCGATCGGGCCTGAGGTCTTGTTGATGGACGAGCCGTGCTCGGCCCTCGACCCGACGTCGACCAGGCGGATCGAGGAGACGATCGCCGAGCTTCGGGATGACGTCACAATCGTGATCGTCACCCACAACATGCAGCAGGCAGCTCGGGTTTCGCAGCAAGCGGCGTTCTTCCTGGCCGAGCAGGGCACGCCCGGTGGCATCGTCGAGAGTGGCCCGACCGAGCAGCTCTTCGAGCACCCGCGCGACCCGCGGACCGACGATTACGTGAACGGCCGGTTTGGGTGACCTCGGCCACCGCGACCGCCCCGCCGCCGCCGCCGTCGGCCCCGGTGCGACCGCCGCTGCCGCCGCGCCGGCTGTACCCCGGCCTGGAGCCGAGCGACCGGGCGTTCCACGGGGTGGCAAGGTCGGTCGGGATGTTCGTGCTGGTGATGACCGGCTCGATCGGCCTGTTTCTGGGTTACCAGTCGATTCCCACGCTGCGCCACTACGGGCTGCATTTCTTCACCGAGACCCAGTGGAACCCTGAGCTCAACAAGCTGGGCATTGCCGCCGTACTGGTGGGGACGGTCGAGGTCGCACTGGTCGCGATGACGGTCGCCTTCCCGCTCGCGTTGATGTTCGCAGTGTTCATCACCGACTACGCGCCGCGCCGGATCAAGGGCTGGCTGGTGTCGGCGATCGACCTGATGGCGGCCGTGCCGAGCATCATCTACGGGTTGTGGGGGTTCTTCATCCTGCAGCCCCATGCGATCAACCTGGCGCGCTGGCTGAGCCAGCACCTCGGCTTCATACCGATCTTCCACGTCGACACCGACCCGAACGCAGCGGTCTGGCAGCAGTCGCGCTACACCAGCTCGGCTTTCATCGCCGGGCTGGCCGTGTCGATGATGGCGATCCCGCTGGCCTGCGCGGTGATGCGAGCAGTGTTCGACCAGGCCCCGATCGGCGAGCGCGAGGCGGCGCTCGCGCTCGGCGCGACCAGGTGGGGGGTCGTGAAGAGCGTGGTGCTGCCGTTCGGCAAGGGCGGCATCATCGGCGGGACGATGCTCGCCCTCGGCCGCGCGCTCGGCGAGACCGCGGCCGTGCTGATCATCATCTCGCCCGCGTACGTGATCAAGCCGCGCATTCTCGAGGCCGGCACCCAGACCACGTCAGCGCTGATTGCCGGCGACTTCGGTGAAGCCTCGAAGAGCCAGCTGTCCGCGTTGCTCACGGCCGGGTTCGTGCTCTTCCTGATCACGATCATCGTCAACACGATTGCGGCGATCGTGATCGGTCGCAGTCGCAGCGGCGCGGCGACGGAGATCTGACATGACCGTCGTCTCAAGCACCACGGACCCGGGTGCGACCCGTCGGGTCGACCGGCCGCGCAAGATCCGGGTGATGACCTTCGACGACTGGATGTCGCTCGGCGGGTCACTGCTCTCGTCCCTCGCGCTGGTCGACATCGTGTACGAGCACCTGCTCGACGGCAGTGGAACGGTCGGCTTCCTCGTCGTCTGGTACCTGACCTTCTTGACGATCTACGGAATCGTCGTTGCGATGTCGAACCCGCGGACACTGGTAGTCGACCGGCTGGTCACGTCCGCCCTGTACGCCGCCGCCGGACTCGTCATCTTCGCCCTGGGTACGACGGTGGTCTACACGTTCGCCAAGGGCATCCACGCAGTCGCGCACGTGAACTTCTTCACCAAGACCATGGCCGGCGTCAGTCCGACCGCGCCGCTCAACCAGGGCGGCATCTTCCACGCGATCGTCGGCACCTTCGTCGAGGTCGGCATCGCGATCGCGGTGTCGGTGCCGCTCGGGATCGGCACCGCGGTCTACATGGCCGAGGTCGGCGGCCGGTTCTCGCGGCTGGTCCGCACAGTAGTCGAGGCGATGACGGCGCTGCCGGAGATCCTCGCCGGCCTGTTCGTCTACGTCACACTGATCGTGGAGTTCGGGCTGCCCAAGTCAGGTATCGCCGCCTCCGCGGCGATGTCGGTGACGATGGTGCCGATCATCGCGCGCGCCGCCGAGGTCGCGCTGCGCGTCGTGCCGGGCGGTCTGCGGGAGGCGAGCCTCGCGCTGGGGGCGTCGCGCTGGCGTACCGTCCGCAAGGTTGTGCTGCCGAGCGCGCGGGCCGGCCTCGCGACGGCGACCATCCTCGGCGTCGCCCGCGGTGTCGGTGAGACTGCCGTCGTGTTGATCACCTCCGGCGCATCGAGCTTCCTCACGGTCAACCCGGTGGGATCGGAGATGAACTCGCTTCCGCTCTACATCTTCACGTCGGTCAAGACCGGCGAGCCGATCGCCATCAGCCGGGCGTTCGGGGCGGCCAGCGTGCTGCTCACCATCGTGCTGCTGCTCTTCGTCATCACCCGCATCCTCGCTCGCGAGAAGGCGGTTCGCCGATGAACTCGTTCCGTTGGTCAAGGAAGGTCGCCGCCGTGCGCACTCGACTCATTGGCGCGACGGTGTTCGCCGCCGCAGCGCTCGCACCGGCCCTGGTCGGCGCCGTACCTGCAACCGCTGCCGCCAGCCACGCGCTGATTGAAGGCTCCGGCTCGAGCTGGGCCGCCAACGCGGTGAACCAGTGGGTCGCGGACGTCCAGTCGCAGGGCCTCGAGGTCGACTACACGCCGAGCGGCGATGCGCAGGGTCGGCAGGACTTCGCCAACCGTACGTCCGACTTCGCGGTCACCTCGATCGGCTACCAGGGTGTCGATCCGGTGACCGGCGTTTCGGACACCTCGCAGGGCCGCCGGTACGCCTACCTGCCGATCGCCGCCGGTGGTACGGCGTTCCCGTACCACATCACGTACGACGGCAAGCAGGTGGGAAACCTGCGGCTGTCCGGCGAGACGCTCACGAAGATCTTCACCGACGAGATCACCAACTGGGACGACCCGGCGATCACCAAGGACAACAACGGACACAAGCTGCCGTCGATCCCGATCACTCCGGTTGTTCAGTCCGAGGGGTCGGGTGCGACCGCGCAGCTGACGAAGTACTTCGCCGCCGAGTACCCGAGCGAGTGGCAGTCGTTCTCGCACTCGTCGAAGTTCACCGAGTACTACCCGCAGGACCCCGGCAGTGCGCAGATCGCGCAGAACGGCTCGGACGGCGCGATGAACTATGTGTCCTCCAAGGCTGCGAACGGCTCGATCGGTTACGTCGAGTACTCCTACGCACTTGCGCACAACAACTACCCGGTGGCAAAGATCCTCAACAAGGCCGGGTACTTCACGCTACCGACGCAGTACAACGTCGCAGTTTCGCTCGAAGACGCGCAGATCAACATGAACAAGAGCTCGCCGAACTACCTGCTGCAGAACCTCGACCACGTCTACACCGATCCCGACCCGCGCACCTACCCGCTGTCGTCGTACGTGTACGAGATCGAGCCGACCGGGACCTCCGCGCAGGACTCGAAGATCACCACCGCCAAGCGGCAGACCATCGCCGACTTCACCTACTACTCGATCTGCCAGGGGCAGAAGGAGATCGGGCCGATCGGGTACTCCCCGCTTCCGGTCAATCTGGTCGAGGCCGGGTTCGGGCAGATCGACAAGCTGAAGACTGCTGACCCGGCGATCGACCTGACCGACCGCAACGTCAAGACCTGCGACAACCCGACCTTCATCAAGGGCCACCCGAACAGCAACTACCTGGCCAAGATCGCACCGTTGCCGCCGTCCTGCGACAAGATCGGCACCGGACCTTGTGCGGCGAACGTGACTCCCAACGGCACCGGGCCGACGCCGACCTCGCCGCCGAGCCCCAACCCGACCACCTCCGGCAAGAACGGCACGGGCAAGAACGGCACGGGTAAGTCAGGGACCGGCGGTCCCGGGCCGACCTCGACCACGGGGACGCGCATCGATCCCGCCACGGGTCAGGAAGTATCGACCGGAGGCTCTGACAACGCGGACGGGCCGGTTACGGTGCCGGCCGGGTTGGCCGGATACCGTTCGAGCCATCTCACTGCGGTGCTGGCGCCGCTTGCGGTCGTCCTCCTGCTGCTGGCCCTGGTCCTGCCGCCGGTGATCGCCTACCGGATGTCGGCCAAGCGGCGCGGAGCCGGGTGATGACCGGCACGGTGCGGATCCAACGGGCGGCGGCGGTCGGCCTCGCGCTGCTGATCTCGTTTGTCGCGATCGGCGCGACCGTCAGCCAGTCGCACGCGGCGGCGGCGAAGCCGGCCGGTTTCACCAAGACCAAGACGGTGACCCGCGACAACCTCGACAACGGCAAGAACCGCGTCGTCGACAAGCGGAAGGTCACCCTGCACGTCGACGCCACGACCGACCTGCGGGGTCGGCAGGAGGTCAAGGTGTCGTGGTCGGGTGCCCACCCGACCGGGGGCATCGTGGCCGACCAGAACTCGATCGACGCGCAGCAGGAGGAATATCCGTTCGTCCTGCTGGAGTGCCGAGGCGTCGACTCGACCAAGGTGCCGGTCGCGAAGCGGCTGAGCCAGCAGACCTGCTGGACCCAGGACTGGAGCGAGCGCTACCAGGACACCTTCCAGACCCAGTTCCCGCCGTACCGGCTCGATCGGTACGCCACCAAGGCTGACCGGGCGCAGGTCGCCGGCGCCCCGGCGAAGCTGCCCACCGCCTGCAACTTCCTTCCGGCGCCGACCCAGCACTGGGTGCCGTTCGTCGCGGCCGACGGCCACGTCTACAACGACGGGCCGGCCGGGTGTGCCGGCCAGCCGCCGGAGTCGCAGTCGGTGGGCGGATCCGCACTGCCGAGCAACGAGACGTTCGGAGTCACCGGTCTCGACGGCAGAGGCACCGCGAACTTCGACATCTGGACCTCGGCGGAGAACGCATCGCTCGGGTGCACGCAGCTGGTCGCCTGCTCGCTGGTCGCCGTCCCGATCATGGGAATCAGCTGCGACGCCAGCGCGACCGGGCTGCCGGCCGCCGACCGGCCGCCGGCCGACGAGCTTGCTGCGGATCGGGCCCGATGCGAGGCCAAGGGCGCGTTCGCGCCCGGGCAGATCGTGCGCCCGCTGGGCGCCGATGACCTGGCGGTCAGCGGGAGCCTGTGGTGGAGCGCGTCGAACTGGCGCAACCGGATCACCGTGCCACTGACATTTGCGGTGCCGGACAACGCCTGCGACGTCGTCAGCTCGAGCAACGACATCGATGTCTACGGCTCGGAGCTTCTGATCCAGGCCACCGGTCAGTGGGCGCCGCACTTCTGCCTGAACCGCAAGCTGTTCAAGTTCACCCATGTGCAGACCGGTGAGCCCGAAGCGCGCAGCCTGATCGCGGCCGGCAGCGCCGAGGCGGCATTCATCAGCGATCCGCAGAGTGCGGTCGAGCTCAAGAAAGATCCTCCTGGCGGATACGGGAGACCGGTGGTGAACGCGCCGGTCGCAGTGAGCGGATTCGCGATCGGCTATGCGATCGACGGCGCCAACGGGCAGCCCTACACCAAGCTCAAACTCACCCCGCGGTTGCTGGCCAAGCTGCTCACCGAGTCCTATCCGGCCGACCTTCCGGTGCAGGAGGAGGATCCGGCGCTCGCGCACAATCCGTTGAACATCACGCTGGATCCCGAGTTCCAGAAGCTCAACCCCGGTATCACTCACGGGGTTGACGCATCGGAGTCGGCGTCCGCGCTGCTGGCGCTGGCGAGTGACTCCGACGTGATGGAGTCGCTCACCACCTACATCAACGACAACCCGGCTGCGCGCGCCTGGCTCAACGGTAAGCCGGACCAGTGGGGGATGGTCGTCAACCCGGCGTACAAGGGGATCAAGCTGCCGGTCGCGCAGTGGCCGTTGAACTCGAGGTTCGAGCCGAAGGCGTTTTACGCGTCGGGGAACAACGACTGCCTGAAGAACAGCCCGGTGCCTTACCTGCCGCTCGTCGCGGCGCCCCTTGCGCGGCTGGAGCAAATCACCGAGGCGTTGCAGTTCTCGGTGGCGCAGTCGACCACGGTGTGTTCGCAGATCGACGGTACGACGCTGGGCGAGAAGCTCGTTGCGCTCGGCCGCCAGACGGTCGGGTTCCGGTTCATGATCGGCGTGACATCGGTGCCTGATGCCGACCGCTACCAGATCAGGACGGCAGCGCTGCAGACGACGAACACACATACGTTCGTGCGCCCGACCGATGCCGCCATGCGGGCCGCGGTGAGTTTCCTCAAGCCGGACAAGACCACCGGCACCTGGCCGGTGCCGCTGAAGACGCTGACGACGTCGAAGTCTGCGGCGCATGCCTATCCCGGGACGATGGTTGTCTACGCCGCGGTCCCGACCTCGGGGTTGCCGAGCGCTGACGCCAAGGACTACGCGACGCTGCTGCGCTACCTCGCCGGGCCGGGCCAGCGCCCGGGGCTCGGTGTCGGCGCACTGCCGCCGGGATACCTGCCGCTCACCAAGGCCAACGGCCTCGGCCAGCTGGCCGGCTACACCTACGCGGCCGCGGCCGATGTCGCGGCGCAGAAGGGCGCGCTGCCTTCTCTTACCGGGAACTCGCTGCCCACCAACTCACCGAGTCCGACACCGACGCCGACCGCGACCACGTCGACTCCCTCCGGTCATGTGTCGGTGCCACCCGTGACGAGCCCGAGCCCGACGCCCGACAGCACGCCGGCGGTGGCGACGTCACCGAGCACCACCGCGGTCTCGCTCGGCCGGACGCTGGGGATCAACCTCGGCGGCGGTGGCCTGGTCGTCGTCGTGGTCCTCGGTCTCGCGGTGCTCGGCGGCTTCGGCGCACCGGCGGCGTACCTGGTCGGACGCAAACGAGGTCGGTGGTGAGCGTCGACACACCGGTCGCCCCCGTGGCTGCACTCCCGCCGACGCCGCCGGATGCTCCCGCCGGCCCGCCGGCCCGCGGCCCGCTGCCGCAGGCCGTCTTCGTCTCGCTGGCGAGCGTCGCAGCGCTCGGCGCGATCGCGGTCTTCCTGGTGGT
This sequence comes from uncultured Frankiaceae bacterium, assembly GCA_964395425.1. Classification (GTDB taxonomy): domain Bacteria; phylum Actinomycetota; class Actinomycetes; order JAFAQI01; family JAFAQI01; genus DATAUK01. Next base: position 8,907 of record CAYNDD010000016.1, on the reverse strand, counting down.
CTACGCGCTCGGCTTCAGCGCGCTGCAGGAGCAGCGCAGCCAGCATCAGCTGTATGCGTCGTTCCGCGGCTTGCTGGCGCCGTCGAGTCCGGTCGCGCCGAAGGTCGGGGGCGTGATCAATCCGGGCGCGCCGATCGCACTGCTGAACGCCCCGGCCGGCGGCCTGCACAACGTGGTCGTGGTCGAGGGCACTTCGTCGGGTGACCTGCTGGCGGGTCCCGGTCACCTCCGCGACTCGCCGCTGCCCGGGCAGCCGGGGGAGTCGCTGGTGCTGGGCAAGAGCGTCACCGCCGGTGGACCGTTCCGGCACATCACCTCGCTGCGGACCGGCGACGTGATCACGGTGACCACGGGTCAGAACACCTTCAGCTTCAAGGTGATCGACGAGCGCACCGGTGGCGATCCGCTTCCGCAGGTGCCGACCGGTGGGGCACTGCTGACGCTGGTGACGTCGACCGGTTCCGGCCTGCTCGGGCACTTCGCACCCAACCACGTGGTGTACGTCGACGCCGCGCTTCAGGGCAAGACGGTGGCGGCGCCGGCTGGGCGACCGGTCGCCGTGCCGATCTCCGAGCTGCCAGGCCGGAGCGACCCTGGCGCGTGGCCGTACCTGGTGTTCTGGCTGCAGGCGCTGATCCTGGTCGGCGTCGGGTCGGTCTGGGCGTGGCTGCGCTGGAGCCGGTGGCAGACCTGGTTGGTCGCGGCGCCGATCCTGATCGCGGTGCTATGGGGGATCAGCCAGGAAGGCATGCACCTCCTGCCCAACCTCCTGTAGCGACTCGCAGCGATGGCCGTTTGGCTGTCCTCTATGACACCCGAATGGCCATGATCTTGGTCGGCGCGCCGGCTCTCCTCGCCCTGACGCGTCGTTCGGTGGGCGGGCGGAAGTTGCTCATGTCAGGACCCGGGTTCGATGGTGATCCCGCGGCCGCTGGTGACGTTCGAGCTTTGGAGTTGCCAGAGATACTTCGCCGGCCCGGTCGCATTCGGAACCGCCATCTGCATCGCAAAGGTGAGCGAGCCGCCCGCAGCGATCTCTGCCGCCGCATGGCAGTTGAGGTAGTAGCGCTGAACGACGCGTTGCGCCAGGTGCTGAAGCGGCGACAGATACTCCGCATACGAAGGGCAGGGCGACAGCGCAAGATCCTGCATTGACTTGTTGTGCAGAGTCACGGTGTATCCCACGATCGCGCCCGCGAGCAGGGCGGCCGGCAGGTGCACGGTCGCGCTCAGCGCGTTCAACCGTGAAGTGTCCTGCGGCGACGGTCGGGGCGCTCCGAAGCGACTCGATGAAAGCCCACACACGACGTTGAGCGGGGCCGGGAGATCGACGCGGACTCGGCCACTCGTGTCGAGCAGTATGCGCAGTGAGGTGAAGTCGTCCTTCTCGCCATTCATGATCGCGTCACACCCGTCCGGGTAGGCCAGCGTGAGCCAGCCAGCCTTTCCGGGTCGGAGGTTCGCCGGCCCGGGCCCGATCAGGTTCGCGCCCACCGCCTTGTCGATCGACCTGGAGAGGTTGACCCGCCGGCCCGATGCCCGCACCCCAATGATCGCGCCCGGTGCACCGGACAGCGTGCAGGGTTGACGGCTGCGGTTGGTCAGCCTGATCTCCTGATAGAACGTCCCAGCCGCGCCGCCACCACGTCCAGCCCGACCACCCAGCTGAGAGGCATGACAGCGTCGGTACGCCTTCTTCGGCGTCGGCCCGGGTGGCGCTGTGTACGTCGGGGCGGTCTGGTCCACCCACGGCACAACGCTGGCTGAGGGGGAAGCGCTGGTGTCGGGGCTCACTTGTGCCCCGCCCCGGCTACCGCTGCATCCCGTGACCGTGACGCCCACGGCCACCACCAGCAAGCCCGCAACGAGTGACGACCTCACGCTCCATAGACGCCGGACCACCCCGTCACGTTGGCACAGCAGCAGACCGGAACGCCGCGGCTCGATGATCTTCGCGCTCACGACCAGTTCGACGGCGGGTTGGGCGAAAATGCGGTCACGAGGGCGAAGGTCAGCGACCCGCCGCCGTCGGGCTAGATCAGCGGGTCGAAGCGTTCGGTCGCGACGACTTGCGGCGACGACGCGGCGCGCAGGTGCAGGACCGTCATGCCGCCCTTGCGCACGGTCGGATCGCTCGGCGGCGTCGCCCCCAACGCCGAGCAGGCCGCACTCAGCAAGGCGGGCAGCGTCTTGCCCTGGCTGCACACCACGGACGGCGTACCGCTGCCGATGATCTCGAGCAGCCGCTCTAACGCGCGGTCGGGTTGTTCGGCGTACCCGGCTTCCGACAAGAGTGGCTCGCTCTCGACCGAAAGGTGCGCGCGGCTTGCGTACGGCCCGATCGTCTCCATGCAGCGAAGCACGTCGGCCGAGAGCAGGATCCGGATGCCGTACGCCGTAAGGAGCGGCACCAACGCCTCGGCCTGCTCGTCGCCGAGGTCGTCCAGCGGGCGTTCACGATCGTCGCCCTGCCAGGCCGAGCGGTCCCCGGCACTGCCGTGGCGGACCAGCAGGCACGGCCAAGTCGTCACGGCGTCGACATCGACGCCGGTCAGGATGCGCTGGTCGCGATCCGGCAGCAGATGCCGCATCGCCTCACGGGGCGGCAGCCACATGATCTGGTCGACCTCGGCGTTCGCGACGAACTCGCCGGCGGCGACCCGCATCGCCCAGTAGCGCACCCGTTTCGGGGCGCCGTCCTTCACGTAGCGGATCTCGCCGAGCGGCCGTCCGGGTACGCCGGTGTAGCCGGTCTCCTCCCACACCTCGCGGACACCGCCGACCACGGGGTGCTCGCCGATGTCGAGCTTGCCCTTGGGGATCGACCAGTCGTCGTACTTGGGTCGGTGGACCAGCGCGATCTCAATCCCGGAACCACCCGTCGCGTGCCGCCACAACACGCCGCCGGCGGCTTCGATGACCTTTTCTGGCGCCATCAGGGCGTCAACCATCTCCGGAGTCTTGGTCGCGAGGCGTCCGCCCACACGCGCCCGAATTCGGCGCGAGCGGCGAGCGCCGCAGCGGTCTGGCGAGCATGAAGTACTCCGAGCGTAAACGCCGTCGTCCCGGCCCCCTTCGCGGTGGCCATGGAATAGAGCAGATCGGCGGCGATGACCGCGTCCTGGTGCTCGCCGAGCACCTCCTGCACGCGCTCGGCCTGCCGGGCCAGCTCGCGGGCCGGTTTGCCGAACATCGGCTCGACCGCCTCGCAGGCATACCTGAGCTGCTTCGCGTCGATTCGCACCCGGTGCCAGTCGTGCTCGGTCGCGTCGGCGCGGGACAGCCGCCGGGCCTCCTTCGCCATCCGGGTCCATGCCGCGCCGACCAGCTCAGGCAGCACCGCCTCGACGCTGGCGTCGGCGGCGGGTGCGGTCATCGGCTCCCAGGCCGCGTCCACCAACCGTTCGAGCAGTACGACGTACCGCTCCGAGCGCAGGGTCTCCAGCACCTGGCTGCCGCCGGCGGCCAGGTCGCCGCCGACGACGTGCTCGATCCTTGCCTTAACCGGGCCGAGCACGAACTGCTCGGGGAGCCGGTCGAGATCGGTGAGCAGGCGTTCGAGCAGGACCTCGTTGTCCCGGGCGCCGGCCAGTGACTCACCGAGCCACTGCAGCTCGGCGCGCAGCGACGTCGCCCACTCGGGATCGAGCAGGGGACCGAAGGTCTTCAAACAGCTGCGGAGCCGGCGGGAGTTGACCCGCATCTGATGCACCGCGTCCGGGGTGTCACGGCGGACCGCGACGTCATAACTGATCAGCGCCCGGACGTAACGGCGCAACATGTCGCGGATGCCGCAGCGGGCCGGCTCGTTGAGCCCGACCGGCCCGGGCAGCGGCGGGTCGGGATCAGCCGTCGCCTGCGGGCCGAGTGCCCTGACCACCTTCGGGAGGAACTCGCCGCCGACCGCACCGCCGGCCCGCAGGACGTTGCCGACCGCCTCGATCGCCTCGAGGCCGCCGCCGCGATCCTCGACCTCGATCTCGCGAAACCGGCCGGCGACGTGTCCGGAGCTGAGGACCGACACCAAGTCGTCGGTGAGCTCGACCAAGGCGTTGCCGCCTTCGTCGCGGAGCAGATAGACCGTCCGTGCCGTCACCAGCGTCGCCACTGGCCCGAGTACGGCGGTCCGGGTCCACGGGGTGATCAAGTCGCGCAGGCTGTCGGGGATCGCGTCGCTGATGCCGGTGGCGTGCAGCTCGTCGCGGGTGCCGATGCTGCCGTCGGGCACCCGTCCTTCGCCGACCGGCAGCTTGAGGTGCCAGCCGTCCTTGCCCGGCCCTTCGCCGAAGCGGTGCCGCAGGGTCACGCCTTCGCGGGCCAGCCGAAGGTCGCTGGTGTCCCAGTAGACCGCGCGCAGTTGCTGTTCCTGAGCGGCGTCGACGCCGGCCGCACCGCTTCGCTCACCGGTCAGGTCGGGCAGCTCGAACGGCGGGTGGACCCGAAACTTCGCCTCGACCTCACGGACGGTCGAGGTCGCGGGTTTGGCGCTCACGGATGCGGCTCCGTGCGGGCCTCGGCCGCGCGGGCAGCAGTGGCCCGCAGCAGCGTGAGCTGGTAGTCGCGCAGCGGCTCGCCGTCCTCGTTGGTGGTCTGGCGACGCCACGATCCGTCGCGGCGCAACTCCCAGGCGGACGTGCCGGGATCGGTGACGAGACCGAGCAGGCGCTGAAGGCCGGCGCGGGCGTCCGGGTCGCGGACCTCGACCAGCGCCTCGACCCGGCGGTCGAGGTTGCGATGCATCGCGTCCGCGCTGCCGATATAGAGCTCCTCGGCCCCGTCGTTGCAGAATCGGAAGATCCGGGAGTGCTCGAGGAACCGGCCGAGGATGCTGCGGACCCGGATGTTGGACGACAGCCCGGGCACCCCGGGTCGAAGGCAGCACATGCCGCGAATCACGAGGTCGATCGGCACACCGGCGGCCGAGGCGTCGTACAGCGCGTCGATGATGAGCTCGTCGACGATGCTGTTGAGCTTCCAGGTGATGCCGGACGGCCGCCCGGCGCGGGCGTTGTCGGTCTCGCGCTGGATCTTGGCGACCAGGCTGCTGCGCAGCGTCTCAGGTGCGACCAGCAGGGTGCGGTAGTCGCGATGCTTGGTGTAGCCGGAAAGGTGGTTGAACAGGTCGGCGATGTCTGCGGTGACCGACGGATCGACGGTGAGCAGACCGAGGTCCTCATACAGCCGCGCCGTCTTCGGGTTGTAGTTGCCGGTCCCGATGTGCGCGTAGCGGCGCAGGCTGCCGTCCGGCTCCTGCCTCACGACGAGGGCCAGCTTGCAGTGCGTCTTCAGCCCGACCACGCCATAGACCACGTGGCACCCGGCGTGCTCGAGCGCACGAGCCCACTTGATGTTGGCCTGCTCGTCGAAGCGGGCGGTGATCTCGACGACGACGAGCACCTGCTTGCCGGCCTCGGCCGCGTCGACCAAGGCGTCGACCAACGGCGAGTCGCCACTGGTCCGGTAGAGCGTTTGCTTGATCGCCAGTACGTCGGGATCAGCCGCGGCCTGCTCGACGAAGGCCTGGACGCTGGTGGCGAACGAGTCGTACGGATGGTGCAGCAGGACATCGCGTCGGCGCATCGTCGCGAAGACATCGACCGCACTCGACGTCTCGCCGCTGCTCCGCAACTGCGGATGCGTGACCGGGGGAGTGGCGTCGTACTTCAAGGCCGGGAGGTCGAGGTCCACGATCGCCCAGAGCCCGGCCAGGTCGAGCATGCCCTTGATCCGGTAGAGCTGCGGCTCGCTGATGTCGAGCTCGCGCACCAGCAGGTCAAGGACCCGGTCGCCGATGTCGGCTTCGACCTCGAGGCGTACGGCGGGGCCGAACCGGCGGCGGACGAGCTCGCGCTCGAGGGCCTGAAGCAGGTTGTCGACATCGTCCTCGTCGACGGTGAGGTCCTCGTTGCGGGTCACCCGGAACAACGACGCCTCGATCACGTCCATGCCGGGGAACAACGCCGGCAGGTGGGCGGCGATCACCTGCTCGATCAGGACGAAACGGCGGGCCCCGACGCTGATGAAGCGCGGCAGCAGCGGCGGCACCTTGACCCGGGCGAAGTGCTCGCGGCCGTTCTCGCGATCGCGCACCACGATCGCGAGGTTGAGCGAGAGGCCGGAGATGTAGGGGAACGGGTGCGCCGGGTCGACGGCGAGCGGCGTGAGCACCGGAAACACGTGCTCGTCGAACAAGGCGTCGGCGGTCTTGCGCTCGTCGTCGCGCAGCGCGTCGTACATCACGACCTCGATGCCGACTTCTTTGAGCGCGGGCAGGATCTGCCCGCGGAACAGCTCGCCGTGCCGGGTCGCGAGCTCGTGCGCCCGGGTGCTGATCAGCTCGATCTGCTCGCGGGCGGACAGGCCGGCCGGTGAGGACACCCCGAGGCCGGTGGCGATCCGGCGCTGAAGGCCGGCCACCCGCACCATGAAGAACTCGTCGAGGTTGTCGGCGAAGATCGCCGCGAACCGGGCCCGCTCGAGCAGTGGCACCGAGGCGTCCTCGGCCAGCTCGAGCACCCGGGTGTTGAAGTCCAGCCAGCTGCCTTCGCGGTCGAGGAAGCGGTCCGGATCGTTCGGGCGGTCGCCGGGTTCGGCGTCCTGGCTGAGGTCCTCGATTTCCTCTGCGAGCTCCTCCGCGTAGCGCGGCAGGTCCCTGGAGCTCGGGGTGGTCGTGCTCACCGCCCTACTCTCGTCGGTGTAGTCGGGCGGCATCCGAGGCCAAGGTGAACGCCTGATGAACGGGAGTTGAACAATAGCTCCAAACGATCATGATCAAGCGTGGACAACCCTGTGGATAATCCGCCCGGAGTTGCGTCGACCTGGTGACGGCGCGAACGTTTGGCCATGGCGCCGACACTCTCACTTGCCGATCAGGTCGACAAGGTGACGCAGCGGCTCACAGCGGAGTTCTCGGGCAAGGTGCCCGATCCCGAGGTACGCCGAATCGTGACCGAGGTCTACGGCGAGATGTCCTCAGCGCGGGTCACCCAGTTCGTCCCTGTGCTGCTGGACCGCGGCGTCCGCGATCGGCTGCGGTCCCGAGCCGGCTGAGCCGCCGCCCGGATCGCGGGCGCTGATGGGCGACCACCTGCGGTGGCCGCAGCGAAACCTCGCGTTCATAAACCCATGCAACCGTGGAGGCATGGAAGGAACACGTAGTCATGAGGCGCCGTCGGGTCGACGGATCGCCTTGATCGCGCACGATAACAAGAAGCAGGACATGCGGGAGTGGGCGCGATACAACCTGCACCGCCTGCATGAGCACGAGCTGTTTGCCACCGCGACCACCGGTCGGATCCTGATCGACGAGCTCGGCCTGCCTGTGACCTGCTTCCGCAGTGGCCCGTACGGCGGCGACCAGCAGATCGGCGCCCGGATCGCCGAGGGCGAGATCGACCTGCTGGTGTTCTTCTGGGACCCGCTCGAGCCGCACCCGCACGACCCGGACGTGAAGGCCCTGCTCCGGATCGCGGTCGTCTGCAACATCCCGGTGGCGTGCAACCGCGCGACCGCCGACTTCATGATCTCCTCGCCGCTGATGCATCAGCCGCACCTCGGGATCGTGCCCGACACCCTGAGCGCCTGACCCCACGGTTTGTATCCGTTAGCAGTACTGGGCTACTCGGTACTGTTCACAAACCGCGCCGAGCCGGCGTTACCGTGCACCCTGTGACCGGGCGAAGCGACGAGGATGTCCCTCCGGTTCTCTCCATCGGAGCCGTAGGCGGCGGCGCAACCGACGGTGGTGCCGCAGAACGAGCGGTCAAGCGGCTGGGCAACGCCGTTATGGCTGCTCGCGACGGCGTGCGGTCACCGCTCAACGTGAATGTCGTGTTCCAAATCGCGGGCCGGTACCTAACACCGGAGTTCGCAGGCGTCCGAGCGGGCCGCTACAGCGCGAAGCAACGGCACCTGCTCGTCCAGGCCGCGCTCGTCCCGGCAGAAATCGAGCATCCCGACTCGCAGGCACGGGACCTTCTTCGCGCTGCCGTGGCCGAGGCGGAACGTTGGGCACAAGTGCGCGGCTTGGCTGACTCCTTGCCGGAACTCCACGCGCTGGTCGAGCGGGTCACCGGCGAATAGGTGATGCCGCTCTTGGGCGTGCTGTCTCGGCGTCCCAGATCGCTTTCAAGGAAGCGCACGCGCCCGTCTCAACGAGGTGGCATCATCGTTCAGTGACCGTCGCCTGGCAGCCATCAAGGGCGCAGGCCGCTCCGAGCCGTCGCCGTGGCCAAATGCCGTGGATCGGGTGGGGCCTGATTACGGCATGGTCATTAGCCACTGTGGCCGTCGCGCTCAACATGGCTCTGAACGCGGCACTCGACGGGCAAGTGATAGGTGGCTCCTCTCACTTTGGCCTGCAAACCCGCGCTGGCATAGGCCTGCTGTTGCTTGTTCTGTGGCTGACGTCGTTCAACCTTGGCTTTGCAGGATTGGTCATAGGGGTCGTGTCCACGGCGCGACGCGCGACGGGCAAGATTTGGCGTTCTGCTGCCCTGGTGACGTTGGTCGCTGTCGGTGGGATCGCGGAAGTATGGGGAATCACCGGCGGCGGTAGCACTGACGTTGGCACCCCGAGATACGTCAACGATGTGCGGGTCCACTCGGCAGTGACCGGTGTCGTCGCCCTTGTCATTGTGGGCGGCACCGCGGTATTGCTCGGGCTTCGACGCCACGATCAACGCTGAGCTAGGGATAGCTGGACTGCTCGCCTGAACGCGACGCAGAAGTGCCGCTCCCGAGCAGTGGGAAGCGTCCCCGATTAGTTGCATGTCCCGCGCGGCTATCTGCTCGTGGTGCCTCTCGGACGCGAGTAGGGTTGGCTCTCTAGTGGCAATCACCGTTGTGGAGGGGTGCGGAGCGAGACCGACCGCCTTCGTCAACGTGATGCGCGCAATGACCGTGGGG
>CAYNDD010000015.1:0-24041 GCA_964395425.1 uncultured Frankiaceae bacterium | reverse complement strand
ACGACCCGGAGTCGCGCAAGCCCGCGGTGGAGTTCGGGTTGACCGTCGAGGGCGATCTCGGTCGCCGCGACTTCACCGTCAACGCCATGGCGGTGGCCCTCCCGGTCGACGCCGCGCAGCCGATCGTCGATCCGTTCGGCGGCCTCGACGACCTGGTCGCCAAGGTGCTGCGGACCCCCGACACGCCGGAGCGCTCCTTCGGCGACGATCCGCTGCGGATGCTGCGGGCGGCCCGGTTCTCCGCGCAGCTCGGGTTCACGGTCGCGCCCGACGCCGTCGCCGCAATCCGCTCGATGGCGGCCCGGCTGGAGATCGTCAGCGCGGAGCGGATCCGGGACGAGCTGGTCAAGCTGCTGTGTTCGGACCACCCCCGTCGCGGCCTGGAGCTGTTGGTCAACACCGGGCTGATCGAGTTCTGCCTGCCCGAGGTCGGCCGGCTGACCGAAACAGTCGACGAGCACCGGCGGCACAAGGATGTGTATGCCCACACGCTGACCGTGCTCGAGCAGGCGATCGCGCTCGAGCCGGCCGGGCCGGACCTGGTGTTGCGGCTGGCCGCGCTCCTGCACGACATCGGCAAGCCCAAGACGCGCTCGATCGAAGCCGACGGCAAGGTGTCGTTCCACCACCACGAGGTGGTGGGCGCCGACATGACCCGCAAGCGGTTGACCGAGCTGCGGTTCCCCGGCGAGATCGTCGATGACGTGTCCCGGCTGGTCGAGTTGCACTTGCGGTTCCACGGCTATTCGGGTGGCACCTGGACCGACGCTGCCGTGCGTCGCTACGTCCGTGACGCCGGCCCGCTGCTCGACCGGCTGCATTCGCTCACCCGGTCGGACTGCACGACCCGCAACGCCCGAAAGGCGCGGGCGCTCGCTGCGGCGTACGACTCGCTCGAGGATCGGATCGGCGAGCTGGCGGCGGCCGAGGACCTCGACAAGATCCGGCCGGACCTCAATGGCAACGAGATCATGCGCGAGCTTTCCCTCGAGCCGGGCCCGTTGGTCGGCAAGGCGTACCAGTACCTGCTCGAGCAGCGGCTCGAGCGCGGGCCGCTCGCCCACGACGAAGCGCTCGCACTGCTCCGCGAGTGGGCCCGCGACCAGGGCCTCGAGACCTCCTGACCCGCCCGGCCGAGCAATGTCACATTGCCTGGGTGTTTGTGGGGGTGGTGTGACATTGCCCGGGGACTTGTGGGGTGATGTGACATTGCTCTGGCTGGGGTCACGCACCTCGGCCGACGTGCTCGGACAGTCCGTACGCCGCAGCCGTGGCGAGGTAGCCGGCTGACAGCACGATCAGCGTGAGGAGCGACCGGCCGTTCGCGGGCAGCACGAAGGCGGCCAGAAACGCGGCCGCGACGAAGCTGATGTTGAAGATCGTGTCGTAGAGCGAGAACACCCGGCCGCGATATTCGTCCTCGATCGTGGTCTGCACCACGGTGTCGACGCAGACCTTGGTGGCCTGGGTGGCGAAGCCGAGAGCGAATGCGGACACCAGCAGCAACGCCATCGAGAACGGCGCCCCGAAGGCGAGTTGCGTGACGGCCGCGCCGGCGGTGACGACGACGATCCACCGCTGCTTGCCGATCCGGGTGGTGACCCACGGCGTGACCGCGGCGGCGAGGACCAGGCCGATTCCGGCGGCGGTGACTCCCTGGCCGACCCCGACCAGTCCGGCCCGCAGCACGCCGTGACTGTGGAAGGAGTTGCGATACAGCAGCAGCGCCATGATCGACCACAGCCCGAACATGAAGCGCTGCGCGAAGATCACCGCAAGTGCTCGCGCCGCGGGTGGCCGCTGCCACAGGTGATGGGCGCCCGAGGCGAGCCCGCGAACGATCCCGGCCAGCTGCGCGCGAAGTGGATCGGTGTTGGGCGGATGTGGCCCGAGCGAGTCGGCCGGAAGGCGGGTCGCGACCAGCGCGGCCAGTAGGTAGCCGGCCGCCGCCGCGAGCGCGGCCAATGCGTCGCCGTGGTCGGCCCCGCCTCCGGCCGCGCGCAGCCCGAGTCCGATCCCGGCCCCGGCGATCGTGACGACCGTGCCGGACGTCGGGCTGATCGCGTTCGCGAGGAGCAACCGCTCGGCCGACACGACGCTGGGAAGTGCGGCCGACAACGCGGCCAGATAGAAGCGGTTGACCGCCAGTGCGGCCAGTGCGGTCAGCGCGAAGGCCGGCCCACTCGGGCCGTGGGCGACCAGGGCTACCGCGGCCGCCACGACGAGAACGGAGCGAACCGCGGCGCCGTACGCGAGGACCCGTTGCCGCCGCCAGCGGTCGAGCAGCACGCCCGCGAACGGTCCGATCAGGCTGTAGGGGAGCAGCAGGATCACGAAGCCGGCCGCGACCTCTTTGGGACCGGTGTGATGCTCCGGGTTGAACAGCACGGCGCCCGCGAGGCTGGTCTGGAACAGCCCGTCGGAGGTCTGCGAGGTCAGCCGGGTGGCGAGCAGCGTGACGAATCGCCGCTCGCCGAACAACCGTCGTAGCGCATCGGCCCGGCGCACCGGGTGGTCGTCGGGTCCGGTGACCGCGACCCGGGTGGTGCTTGCTACTCGGCCTCGCCCTTGATGAACGCCTCGACCGACTCGCGCGCCTCGTCGTCGCTGTACTGCACCGGCGGCGACTTCATGAAGTACGACGATGCCGAGAGCACCGGACCTCCGATGCCGCGGTCCTTCGCGATCTTCGCGGCCCGGATCGCGTCGATGATGACGCCGGCCGAGTTCGGCGAGTCGTGCACCTCGAGCTTGTATTCGAGGTTGAGCGGAGTGTCACCGAACGAGCGGCCCTCGAGCCGGACGTAGGCCCACTTGCGGTCGTCGAGCCACGGCACGTGGTCGGACGGGCCGATGTGCACGTCGGCGCCGCGCATCTCGTGCGGGATCTGCGAGGTGACCGACTGCGTCTTGGAGATCTTCTTCGACTGCAAACGCTTGCGCTCCAACATGTTCTTGAAGTCCATGTTGCCGCCGAAGTTCAACTGGTAGGTGCGCAGCAGCTCCACGCCGCGGTCCTCGAAGAGCTTCGCGAGCACGCGGTGGGTGATCGTCGCGCCGACCTGGCTCTTGATGTCGTCCCCGATGATCGGGACACCCGCGTCGGCGAACTTCTTCGCCCAGGTCGGGTCGCTCGCGATGAAGACCGGCAGCGCGTTGACGAACGCGACGCCGGCGTCGATCGCGCACTGCGCGTAGAAGCGGTCCGCGTCCTCGCTGCCGACCGGCAGGTAGGACACCATCACGTCGACCTTCGCGTCGGTCAGGACCTGCACGACGTCGACCGGCTCGTCGTCGGACTCCTCGACCAGCTCGCGGTAGAAGTCGCCGAGACCGTCGTAGGTGTGGCCGCGCTGCACGATGACATCGGTCGGCGGCACGTCGGCGATGTGCACGGTGTTGTTCTCACTCGCGACGATCGCTTCGGACAGGTCCCGTCCGACCTTCTTGCCATCGACGTCGAAGGCGGCGACGAACTCCACGTCACGGACGTGGTAGCCCCCGAACTCGACGTGCATCAAACCGGGCACGCGCGCATCCGGGTTGGCGTTCTTGTAGAACTCGACGCCTTGGACGAGGGACGAGGCGCAGTTGCCCACGCCAACGATGGCGACTCGAATGGAACCCATCAGCGGTTGTCTCCTTCAGTTGCGGAACTCAGCCTTGCGGCGGTCGGCGCTTTCACGGCCGGTGACGCCCGGTGTGCCCGGACGGCCACCCCGTCTCGTTCGGTGGCGATCAATTCGTTGAGCCAGCGCACTTCGCGCTCGACCGATTCGAGGCCGTGACGCTGGAGTTCGAGGGTGTAGCGGTCGAGCTTCTCGCGGGTGCTCAGCATCGAGCTGGCGTTCTCCTGCCGCTCCTCGAGCCGGCTGCGCCGGCCTTCGAGGATCCGCAGCCGGACGTCGGCATCGATCTGGGAGAAGAACGCGAACCTGACCCCGAACGCCTCGTCGTCCCAGGTCGAGGGGCCGCCTTCGGCGAGCTGCTCCTGGAGCCGCTCCTTGCCTTCGGCGGTGAGCTTGTAGACGTGCTTCTTGCGCCGGCCCGGGCCGGACTCGCTGGCCGAGTCGTCGGTGGTGATGAAGCCGGCCGCCTGCAACCCGCTCAGGCAGGGGTAGAGACTGCCGTAGGAGATCCGCGAGCGAACCGGACCGAGGACCGCGCGCAGGCGCTTGCTCAGCTCGTAGCCGTGCAGCGGCGATTCATGCAACAGACCGAGTACGGCGAGATCGAGCACGCCGGACTTTCGGCTCACGATCGCTCCTCGGCTGGGTCTGGGCGGTTCTGGTGGTGCACGGTCTTGGATGTGCGCTTCGATGTATCGAGTGGATACATCGTCGAAACTACCGCCCAGGTGTCCAGAACGCAAACACCGGGTGTCCAGATCTGGTCGACCGGCTCGAAATTGAGCGCCATATCTTCAGCATTTGTCCGGTACGGGCGGCGTACGCTGACGCCCGTGTTGACCCAGCGGACCCTGGTGGACGGCGCGAATGCACGCTGCGTCGTCGACTACTCGCTGGCCAGGCGGGCCACCCTCGACGGGCTGCGCGCCGGTCGAATCCGGCCGGAGGACGCCTGCGACGCCCAGGTCTACCTGCGCCGGGCCGCGCGCTATCACGGCCAGCCCAGCACCCAGACCTGCCCGGTCTGCCAGGCCGAGCCGCTGGTGCTGGTGAGCTACGCCTTCGGGGAGTGCTTTCCCAATGGCGGCAACGGCCGGGCCCGGGCCCGCAAGGAGCTGCGCGAGCTCGAGCAGGTGCTGCCCGAGTTCTCGGTCTTCGTCGTCGAGGTCTGCCTCGGCTGCGGCTGGAACTACCTGCTGACCTCCTATGTCCTGGGCACCGGTGAGGCGGTGCCGCGCCGCCGGCGGTCCGGCTCGAGCTCGGGGTCGCGCGGGTGAAGTTCGCGGATATCGCGCCACGTCCCAAGCAGGTGTTGTGGGGCCTCGGTGGCGCGGTGGTGGTGTTCGGCGTACTCGTCGCCGTTGCCTACTCCCGTACGTCGATCCCGAACCCGAGCGAGATCGCTTCGGCCCAGACCACCACGATCTACTTCAGCAACGGGCAGCCCCTCGCCCGGCTCGGCGCGACGAACCGGACCGACGTCCCGCTCTCCGAGATCCCGATCGGTGTGCAGCACGCCGTGCTCGCCGCCGAGGACCGGCACTTCTACTCCGAGCCGGGAGTCTCACCGACCGGGATCGTGCGCGCCCTGTGGGTCGACCTGCGCGGCGGTGACATCACCCAGGGCGGCTCGACGATCACTCAGCAGTACGTGAAGAACGCCTACCTGAGCCCGCGCCGGTCGCTGTCCCGCAAGCTCAAGGAGATCTTCATCGCGACCAAGCTCGGTCAGACCCGATCGAAGGCCACGATCCTCGACGACTACCTCAACACGATCTACTTCGGTCGCAACGCCTACGGGATCCAAGCCGCGGCGCAGGCGTACTTCCCCGGCGTGACCGACGTCTCACAGCTGACGACGGCGCAGGGCGCATTGCTGGCGGCCGTGGTCCGCGGCCCGAGCCTCTACGACCCGCAGATCAACGCGACGACCCGCGCGAACGCGATCGCGCGATGGCACTACGTGATCAACGGGATGGTCAGCCAGGGTTGGCTCACCGCGAGCCAGGCCGCCAGTCTGCACTTCCCGGCGACCAACAAGCTCGCCGACGTGGCGGCGCAGTGTGCCGGGTCGAACTGCTACATCCGGGACGCGGTCGAGCACGAGCTGACCACCTCGGACGGCCTGACCCAGAGCCAGCTCGACCTCGGCGGCTACAAGATCGTGACCACGATCAACCAGACCGACCAGCGAAGCCTGCGCAACGCGGAGAAGGCGATCCTGCCGAAGAACAACCGCGGTACGCCGCAGAGCGGGGCGGCGTCGATCCAGCCGGGCACCGGCGCGATCCAAGCGTTGTACGGCGGCTACCGCTACTGCCACGACCCGACCCAGAACAAGGACGCGTGCATCGACCTGTCGGGGGCGACCGGTCAGTGGGCCCGCCCACCGGGGTCGTCGTTCAAGGCGTTCACCTTGCTGGCCGCGTTGCAGAAGGGCATCTCGCTCAACCAGCCGTTCAACGGCCCGCCGGTCGTCACGGTCGACGGCACCCAGATCCACAACTCCTCGCCCGGTGAGTCCTGCTACGGCTGCAGCCTCGTCAAGGCGTTCGCCGAGTCGATCAACACGATCTTCGTACCCCTCGCCCAGCAGGTCGGTCCGCAGAACGTGGTGAACGCGGCGTACGCGGCCGGCATCCCCAAGAGCCGCAATCTGGCCGCCGTACCCGACATCTCGCTCGGCCCCGACTCGGTCTCGCCGCTCGACCTCGCGAACGCCTACGCGACGATCGCCGCGCAAGGGGTCTATGCCAAGCCCTACCTCGTGAAATCGGTGACGACCAGCGGCGGACAGCAGGTCTACAAGGCCGATCCGCAGCCCAAGCAGGTCCTGTCCAAGGCGGTCGTGTCGGACGAGATCTACGCGATGACCAAGGTGCTCGGGCCGGGCGGGACGGCTTTCGGCCGGTCGCTCACCGGGCGGCCGGCGGCCGGCAAGACCGGGACCACCGACAACAACACGAACGCGTGGTTCACCGGCTTCACCCCGCAGTTGTGTACGTCGGTGTGGATCGGAAATGTTGATCCGACCCAAACCGTCGAAGGTGCCGGGATCGGAGAGGTCTTCGGCGGTACGCTCCCCGCCGAGATCTGGCAACAGATGATGAATGCGGCCCTGGCCGGAAAGCCCGTGCTGCAGTTCCCGAAGGCGGCCAACGTGGGCACCACGAAACCGACGTCGAGTCCGTCCAACTCGCCGTCGCCGACTGCGACCGCGACGGTGACGGTGACGCCGACGATCACCCCCACGATCACCCCGACCATCACCCCCACGACGCCGACCGGCACCCCGACCACGACGCCGACCGGCACCCCGACGGCGAGCTCGACGGCAACCGCTGCGGCAACGGCCGAGGGACCAGCCACCACCGCAGCCGACCGGGTTCGCCGACGGCATCGTCGGCACTGAATCGGGCTGCTCCCGATGCCGCCGCCTGCGCACGCCCGTCACCGTCGGATCGTGGAGCTCGACCCGCTGCTCCCGCCGACGCAGGAGGATCCGTTTGCGGCCGGTGCCAGCCGGCTGATCGGCGGGCGATGGGGCCGGCACGCAGAGGGGCCGACCTCGTGGTGGTGGACGCCGATCCGGGTCGCGCTCGGCCTGACGATCCTGTTCTCGGTGTTCGGTTACCTGCAGAAGACCGATTGTTTCGGTGCCGGCGGTTACGCCAACGAGCACCAGTACAGCCGGCTCTGTTACGCCGACACATACGCGTTGTACGTCGACGAAGGCCTCAACGCGCGGACCAACAGCGCTGGTGCGGTGACCGGCCGGGTGTCGGTGCCCTACCGCGACCACCCGGTCGAATACCCGCCGGTCATGGGCGGGCTGATGTGGGCGGCTGCGGAGCTCACCGCCTTCGTGCATCCGGGCGAGCAGGCCGACGTCTCGGGGTCGCACAACCAGACCTTCTTCAACCTCACCGCGCTGGGCCTGGCGATCTGCGCGCTGATCTCGACCTTTACGGTCGCCCAGCTGGCCGGTCGGCGGCGGGCCTGGGACGCGGTGATGGTCGCGGCCTCGCCGGCGCTGTTCATGTACGCGTTCACGAACTGGGACCTGGCCGCGGTCGCGTTGACCGGGCTCGGGCTGTGGGCCTGGAGTCGCGGCTCCCCGGTGTGGGCCGGGCTGTTGCTCGGCGTCGGGATCTCGACCAAGCTCTACCCGCTGTTCGTCCTGATCGCGCTGGTCATGCTGTGCGCGCGGGCCGGTCTGTGGCGGGCCGCCGCGAAGGCGGTCGGCGGCGCGGTCGCGGGAATCGTCGTCTGTTACGTGCCGGCGATCCTGATCTCCAAGTCGTTCCTGTTCCCGAACTCGAGCTGTCCCACCGCGCACGAGCTGTCCGGCTGGCGGTGGTTCCTCTCGCTGAGCCAGACCCGGGGCGCCGACTGGGGCAGCGTCTGGCTGGTCGCCCAGCACCTGTTCCGCGGCGACTTCATCGGCAATGCGCTCAACGCCCAGCCTGCCTGCGGGTCCTCACCGACGACGCTGAACGTGGTGTCGTCGACCTGTGTCCTGCTCGTCATCGCCGGTGTCGGCGCGCTGGTCGCGATGGCACCGCGCCGGCCGCGGGTCGGCCAGGTGGCGTTCTTGCTGGTGGCGGGTTTCGTGATGCTCAACAAGGTCGACTCGCCGCAGTACGCACTGTGGCTCGTGCCGCTGGCGGTGCTAGCCCGGCCGCGATGGGCCTCGTTGCTGATCTGGCAGGCCACTGAAGTGCTGCTCGGGGCCGCGAACCTCTACACCCTGATCGCGCTCGATCACTCCGACCAAGGGCTGCCGATGGCGACGTACCTCATCACGATCGTGATCCGGGACGTCGTACTGACTGGCCTGTTGGCCCTGGTGGTGCGCGACATCCTGGTCCCGCGAGGTGACGTCGTACGCCGTGACGGGGTGGACGATCCGGCCGGTGGCCTGCTCGACGGGGCACCGGATGCCCGGCTCAACATCTTGGTGCCGGAGTTCGACGGCTGAGCGGTCGACCGGCTGTGGATGACGCCGCCGGTGTCGTTCGCGGCCGTTACTGTCGAGCTGGTCCACTGCTAGCCTGGGCGGCGCTCGACGCAGAGCAGCCTCCTGTCACGACGTGACGGTGCTGAACCCGGTTCCCGATCGTTCAGCCCATCCCGGCGTGGCCGCCTCGTCACCACCGCGGTGACGTGCACCGAGTCCAAAGGAGGTGGGTTGCCCGCATGCGTCATTACGAACTGATGGTCATCCTCGATCCAGATCTCGAGGAACGCACCGTCGCCCCGTCGCTCGACCAGTTCCTCGGCGTGGTCCGCCAAGGCGGCGGCACCGTCGAGAAGGTCGACGTGTGGGGTCGGCGCCGGCTGGCCTATGAGATCTCGCACAAGGTCGAGGGCATCTACGCGATCCTCGACGTCACCGCCGAGCCCGCGACCGTCAAAGAGCTCGATCGGCAGCTCAACCTCAACGAATCAGTGCTGCGCACCAAGGTGCTGCGGCCGGACACGAAGTAGGACCGGGCCATGGCAGCAGGCGACACCGTCATCACGCTGGTCGGCAACCTCGTCGACGACCCCGAGCTGCGGTTCACGCCGTCGGGCGCCGCGGTCGCGAAGTTCCGGATCGCGTCGACGCCGCGATTCCTCGACAAGAACACCAACGAGTGGAAGGACGGCGAGAGCCTGTTCCTCTCGTGCAACGTGTGGCGGCAGGCGGCCGAGAACGTCGCCGAATCGCTGCAGCGCGGCATGCGGGTGATCGTGTCAGGCCGGCTCAAGCAGCGCTCGTACGAGACCAAAGAGGGCGAGAAGCGCACGGTTTACGAGGTCGAGGTCGACGAGGTCGGCCCGTCCTTGCGCAACGCGACCGCGAAGGTCGTGAAGGCCCAGCGCACCGGCGGCGGTGGGTCGTACGCCGGCCCGTCAGGCGGCTCGGCTCCGGCCGGGGACGACCCCTGGGCCACGCCCGCGCCCAGCGGTGGGCTCACCGACGAGCCGCCGTTCTGACCCGTTGCCGCTGAAGCATTTCCCCACCCGACCATCCCCTCGTGCTGAGGGGCTCGCACCGACTGGAGCACCACGATGGCCAAGCCTGTCGTACGAAAGCTGAAGAAGAAGGTCTGTCAGTTCTGCAAGGACAAGACCGCCTACATCGACTACAAGGACACCAACCTGCTGCGGAAGTTCATCTCCGACCGCGGCAAGATCCGGGCCCGCCGGGTCACCGGCAACTGCTCGCAGCACCAGCGCGACATCGCGATCGCGGTGAAGAACAGCCGCGAAATGGCGCTGCTCCCCTACACCAGCACGGCGCGCTGAGAGGCTCGGAGATGAAACTGATTCTCACTCAGCAGGTCACCGGGCTCGGTGACCCGGGAGACGTGGTCGAGGTGAAGGACGGCTACGGCCGCAACTTCCTCGTCCCGCGCGGCCTCGCGATGCTCTGGACGAAGGGCGGCGAGAGCCAGGTCGCGGCGCTGCGTCGTGGCCGCGAGGTGCACGACATCCGCTCCTTGAGCGAGGCGCGCGAGCTGGCCAACCAGCTCGCCGCGTTGCAGGTCACCCTGGCCTCACGCGCCGGCTCCGGTGGCCGGCTGTTCGGTTCGGTGACGACCGCGGACGTCGTCGAGGCGGTCAGCGCCGCGGGCGGCCCCAAGCTCGACAAGCGCCGGCTCGAGCTGCCGAGCGCGCACATCAAGACCGTCGGCACGCACCCGGTGTCGGTGCGGCTGCACCCCGAGGTCACCGCTTCGGTGACAGTGGAGGTCGTCCCGGCCTGACCGGTCGGATCGCCGGGATGGCGTTTGCCGGTGGTTGGCCCGGTGTTTGCCGGTCCGAAGTGCGGCGTAGGGCCGACAATCCTTCGGGCGCACACCTGTGAACCGGTGTCCTCGCAGGTCGCCACGCGTGTCGCCGCGCCGATCAACAGCATCGTCCACACCTGTGCACAGATTCGTGCACAGCGCCACGGCGGGGCGTGCACACCGCATGCACACCGGCGTCCACACCGAGAGGAAACTCGCTCGGTTCCACGCGTGTTGCAGCGTGCCCGGCGACCTAACGTCATGCGGAGCCTGTCGTACCCGGGTGCTTGCGTAACGGGGGACAGTACGGCGAGTCGGGGAGGCAGGTTCAGCAGTGAGCCGGGTCGATCAGTGGGCGGGTCGCGAGGGCCGAGCGAGCGGTGAGCCGGGTGCGGCCACGGATCGGTCGAGTCACTGCGGCGGTCGCCGGATCGGTCAGGTGCTCTGATGAGCATCGCCGATGTCGTGTCGATGCCGGGTGGGTCCCGCGTCGACATCGACCGCACCCCGCCACAGGACATCCTCGCCGAGCAGTGCGTGCTCGGCGGCATGCTGCTGAGCAAGGACGCGATCGCCGACGTCGTCGAGGTGCTCCGGCCGAGCGACTTCTACCGGCCGGTGCACCAGACGATCTACGACTCGATCATCGACCTGTACGGCAAGGGCGAGCCGGCCGACCCGGTGACGGTCGCGGCTGAGCTGACCCGGCTCGGCTCGCTCGAGCGGACCGGCGGCGGGCCCTACCTCCACACCCTCATCGAGTCGGTGCCGACCGCGGCCAACGCCGGCTACTACGCCCAGATCGTGCGCGAGCGGGCGATCCTGCGCCGGTTGGTCGACGCCGGCACCAAGGTCGTGCAACTCGGGTACGGCGCGGCCGGCGGCTCCGGGGGTGACGTCGACGACGTGGTCGACCGGGCCCAGGCCGCGGTCTACGAGGTGGTCGAGCGCCGGACCAGCGAGGACTACGTCGGGCTCGAGGACGCGATGATGTCCACGCTCGCCGAGCTCGAGGCGATTCAGACCCATCAGGGCGCGCTGTCCGGCGTACCGACCGGGTTCCGCGACCTCGACGAGCTGACCAACGGGCTGCACCCGGGTCAGCTCGTGGTGATCGCCGGCCGGCCCGGCCTCGGCAAGTCCACCCTCGGCATGGACATGATGCGGGCCGCGTCGATCCGCACCCGGCTCGCCTCGGTGCTGTTCTCCCTGGAGATGGGCAAGAGCGAGATCACCATGCGGATGCTCTCGGCCGAGGCCCGGGTGCAGCTGCAGCGGATGCGCACCGGCGGCATGTCCGACGACGACTGGACCAGGATGGCCCGGCGGATGAGCGAGGTCGCCGACGCGCCGATGTTCATCGACGACTCGCCCAACCTGACCATGATGGAGATCCGGGCGAAGTCCCGCCGGCTCAAGCAGCGGCACGACCTCAAGCTGATCGTGGTCGACTACCTGCAGCTGATGACGAGCCCAAGGCGGGTCGAGAGCCGGCAGCAGGAAGTCGCCGAGATGAGCCGGTCGCTGAAGCTGCTCGCCAAGGAGCTCGACGTTCCCGTGGTGGCGATCAGCCAGCTCAACCGGGGCGCCGAGCAGCGCGCGGACAAGAAGCCACAGCTGTCCGACCTGCGGGAGTCCGGCGCGATCGAGCAGGACGCCGACATCGTGATCCTGCTGCACCGCGAGGACGCCTACGAGCGGGAGTCACCCCGTGCCGGCGAGGCCGACCTGATCGTGGCCAAGAACCGCAACGGCCCGACCAAGGAGATCGCGGTGTCGTCGAAGTTGCATTACTCATGCTTCGTCGACATGCAACGGACCTGAGGCGGGCGCTCAGACCCTCGCTGGCGGCGTTCTCCCTCGCTTGCGTGCTTCAGCACGCGGCGCTCACTGCGGCCTTGACGCTGAGGCTCAGCTGGCCGCTCGCTGCGTTCTCCCTCGCTTGCGTGCCTCGAAGCACGCGGCGCTCGGTGCGGCCTTGCGAGCAGCCACCTGAGCCTCAGCGTGGCTCGGGGTGGCCGCTCGTGCCTTGAAGCACGCGGCGCTCGGTGCGGCCTTGCGAGCAGCCACCTGAGCCTCAGCGTGGCTCGGGGTGGCCGCTCGTGCCTTGAAGCACGCGGCGCTCGGTGCGGCCTCGCGAGCGCCCAGCCGCGCCTCAGCGCGGCTCACGGCGGCCGGATTGCGGGGGCACCGAATCTGGTTCGGGTTGTGATCGTTAGCATCGGGTGACCGAGCGCGCACTCCTGTCGCGCCAGCGTGGTGAGGTGCGACAGCGGCGTGGCCGACTCATTCCCCGACGACACCTCACGTCCCGCTGCCTCGGTTTCGCCCGAATCCCTGCGGATTGCCCTGCTGTCCTACCGCAGCAAGCCGCACTGCGGCGGTCAGGGCGTCTATGTTCGGCACCTTTCGCGCGAGCTGGTCGAGCTCGGCCACCGGGTCGAGGTCATCAGCGGCCAGCCCTATCCGCGGCTCGATCCCGGTCCCGACCTGCTGGAGCTGCCGAGCCTCGACCTGTATCGCGAGCCGGATCCATTCCGTACGCCGAACTGGCGCGAGATCCGGGACTGGATTGACGTGGCCGAGGTCGTCTCGATGTGGACCGGGGGCTTCCCCGAGCCTCTGACCTTCTCGTTGCGGGCGGGCCGGTTGATGCGCTCGCGCGCGGCCGACTTCGACGTGGTGCATGACAACCAGACCCTTGGGTACGGGATGCTCTCGCTCGCCAAGGCCGGGCTTCCGCTGATCGCGACCGTGCATCACCCGGTCAGCGTGGATCGCGTGGTCGAGATCGCCAACGCACCTAACCTGCGGCAGCGGCTCGGCAAGCGGCGTTGGTACACCTTCACCCGCATGCAGGGCCGGGTGGCCCGCCGGATGACCTCGCTCGTCACCGTCTCGACCAACTCCGCGGCCGACATCGTGCGCGACTTCCGGGTCAGCCCCGATGTCATGCGGGTGGTCCCGATCGGGGTGGACACGCTCACCTTCCGGCCGCCGAGCGTGCCGCGGGTGCCGGGCCGGATCGTCGCGGTGTCGAGCTCCGACAGCCCGATCAAGGGCGTCAAGGTGTTGCTCGAGGCGGTCGCGAAGCTGCGCACCGGTCACGACGTCGAGCTGGTGGTCGTCGGCACCCCGCGCCCGGAGGGTCCGGTCGCCCGGGCGGTCGAGGACCTCGGCCTGGCCGACGTCGCCCGGTTCGTGGCCGGGCTCACCGACGACGGCATCGCCGCGCTGCTCGGCTCGGCCGAGATCGCTGTGGTCCCCTCGCTCTACGAAGGGTTCTCGATCCCCGCGGTCGAAGCGATGGCGTGTGGCACCCCGCTGATCGCGAGCCGGGCCGGCGCGCTGCCCGAGGTGGTCGGTGACGACGGCGTCTCGGCGGTGCTGTTCGAGCCGGGCGACGCCGCGGATCTCGCCGACAAGCTCGGTGCGCTCTTCGACGACGACGAGCGGCGGCTCGCCCTTGGCGCCGCCGGCCGCCGCCGGGTCGAGCAGTCCTACACCTGGCGGCGGGTCGCGGAGTCGATGGTCGAGGTCTATCGCGACGCAATCGCCGCGAAGGCGGCGGCCACTGCCGGCGCGCGCGGTTCGAGGCGGTAGGTCACGGCATGCTGACGGTCGACTTCTCGCAGTTCCCGGTCTCGCCCGGTGATCGCGTGCTCGACCTCGGCTGCGGCGGCGGGCGCCATGCCTTCGAGTTGTATCGCCGCGGGGCGAACGTGGTCGCACTCGACCACGACGGCGACGAGCTGGCCGGCGTCGAGACGATGTTCGCGGCGATGCGCGCAGCCGGCGAGCCGCCGGCCGGCGCGAGCGCCACGGTGGTGCAGGGCGACGTACTGGCGCTGCCGTTCCCGAATGCGTCGTTCGACGCGGTGATCGCCGCAGAGGTGCTCGAGCACATCCCCGACGACGTCCGCGCGATGGCCGAGATCGCCCGGATCGTCCGGCCGGGCGGACACGTCGCGGTAACCGTCCCGCGGTGGTGGCCGGAGCAGATCTGCTGGAAGCTCTCCCGCGAATACCACGAGGTGCCGGGTGGTCATATCCGGATCTACCGCGGCGATCAGGTGACCTCGCGGCTGGCCGCGACCGGTCTCGAGCCGCGCGCCCAGCATCATGCGCACGCGCTGCACTCGCCGTACTGGTGGCTCAACTGTGCCCTCGGCCGCGAGAGCCTGCCCTCCAAGGCGTGGCACCGGATCCTGGTCTGGGACATCGTCAAAGCCCCGACCCTGACCCGCACCGCCGAGCGGTGGCTGAACCCGGTGATGGGCAAGAGCCTGGTGGTGTACGCCGAGAAACCGGTCAATGGCTCTGGGCGGGCACATGCCATCGCCTGACCGGCTCGACCGGGCCGACGTGCGCAGCAGTGCGGCCTCGATCGCGCGGGTGCAGGAGCCGAGTGGGGCGGTGCCGTGGTTCCCGGGCGGTCACGTCGATCCGTGGGACCACATCGAGTGCGCGATGGCGCTGACCGTGGCCGGCCTGCGTGACGAGGCGCGCGCCGCCTTCGAGTTCCTGCGGGAGACGCAGCGACCGGATGGGTCGTGGCCGGCGAAGGTGATCGACGGAGTGGTCGAGGACGCGTCGTTCGAGACCAACCAGTGCGCCTACATCGCGGTCGGGGTCTGGCATCACCTGTTGGTGACCGAGGACGTGGACTTCGCGGCGCGGATGTGGCCGACCGTTCGTGACGCACTCGACCTGGTGACCGGCTACGCGACCGACCGCGGCGAGATCTCGTGGTCGGTCGGGGCCGACGGCCGGGCCAGGCCGGAGGCGCTGCTGACCGGATCGTCGTCGACGTACCATTCGCTTCGTTGTGGTCTGGCGTTGGCCGACCGGCTCGACATCCCGCAGCCGGAGTGGGAGATCGCCACCGGCCGGCTCGGCCACGTGATCGTCGAGCATCCCGAGGCTTTTCTCGACAAGTCCCGGTTCTCGATGGACTGGTACTACCCGGTGCTCGGTGGCGCGGTGCGCGGTGCCGCCGGGCGGGCGCGGTTGGCGAGCCGGTGGGATGAGTTCGTGGTGCCCGGCCTCGGCATCCGCTGCGTGGACGACGAGCCGTGGGTCACCGGCGCCGAGACCGCCGAGCTCGTCATCGCGCTGGACGCGGTCGGCATGACCGACGAAGCCGCGGCGCTGTTCGCCGACGTGCAGCACCTTCGCACCGACGACGGGTCGTACTGGACCGGGTGGCAATATGTCGCCGGCGTCAACTGGCCGGCCGAGCAGTCGACCTGGACCGCCGCCGCGGTCATCCTGGCCGCCGACGCGCTGCTCGGCATGACGCCGGGCAACGCGGTGTTCATCGGTGCCGACCTGCCGTGGGGTCTCGGCCTCGGCACGGTGGTGTGCGGCTGCGCGTCCTCCGGCGCCGCGACGGCGCATCGCTAGCCGATCCGCCCTCGCCCCGTTTCAGCACACAACCCAGCTCCAGCCACGGTGATTCGGCACCTGGTGTCCGGCTTGGTAAGTCGAACGGGGGGCGTTGTGTGCTGAAACGGGGTGCGGGCGGTCAGGCGCGACGGAGGATCCGCAGGCTGCCGACCTGGCGGGCTTCGGAGAAGCCGTCGTCAAGCGCGCGCAGATAGACGTGGTACGGCGCCTGGCCGCCGTCCACCGAGTGCTCGAAGACGTCGTGTATCGCCAGAACCCCTTGTGGCACAACAAATCCGGCCCATCCGGTGTAGTCGTTCTGCGCATGCTCCTCGGCGTGGCCGCCATCGATGAAGAGCATTGCCAGCGGCGTCGACCACAGCGACGCGACCGTCGTACTGCGTCCGATGATCGCGGTCACCACGTCCTCGAGCCCCGCGCTGTGCATGGTGCGGCGGAAAAACGGAAGGGTGTCCATCAACCCGGTCTCGGGGTCGACCAGTGACGCGTCGTGGTGCTCCCAGCCGGCCTGATTCTCCTCGGAGCCGTGGTGGTGGTCGACCGTCACCACCCGGCCACCACGCGCCTGTGCGGCCGCGCCCAGCCAGGTCGCCGACTTGCCGCAATAGCTGCCGATCTCGAGGATGACTCCGGCCGGCGCCATCGCCCACGCGGCATCCCAGAGCGCCTCGGCTTCGGCTTCGGGCATGAAGCCGCGGGTGTCGTCGGCGATCCGCTTGAGCCGCGGATCGATCCGGACCGGCGCGACGGCCGCTGGGTCGTCCATCCGTGGAACCCTACGGTGGTTGCCCAGCGGCCATCGCGGCGTCGGCGCGAAAGGTCAGCCTTCGCCCTGTAGCGCGTTGCTCGTGACGTGCACGCCTTCGGCGAACGCGACGATCTGGTCGGCCGACCAGTGCAGGGCGAGCGGCGCTTGGATCACGACGCCGAATCCGGACGGGTCGTTGTAGGTCAGGTTCTCGCCGTACTTGCCCTGGTCGCTCACCACGCCCGGCTGACCGTCGACCGTCACCGGCGTGCCCGGCGGCAGGTGGTGCACGTCCTTCGACTGGGTCAGCACGGCGAGCTTGCCCTCGAAGGCATCCGGGTCGTTGTCGGTGCTGCCGTCGGGGTCGATCAGCAACGCGTACTGCGTCGAGGTCGAGAGGAACCAACCGGCCGGGACCTTGTCGACGGTGAAGCCGTTCAGCTGCTTCCCGTCGTAGGAGACCAGCTTCACTGCGGCCTTGTGGGTGTGCACCTGCGGCTTGGTCTGGTGGTGCGGGCTCGGGGCGACCGCCGGCGGCTGCTTCTGGGTCTGCCGCTTCGGCGCCGACCCGTTGCCGACCTGCGTCGCGACGACCGCGATGACGGCCGCGGCGGCGATCGTCGCGGTGGTCGCCATCGACCGCCGGATGGTCCGGCGACGATGGTCGCGGGCCAGGGCCCGGCGGCCGCGAACGAGATCGGCCTCGATCGCCTCGGCCGCGACCTCGTCGTCGGTGTGGGGCGCGACGCGCTTGAACAGTTCGGTGATGTCACTCATGTCGATCCTCGATGGGTAGTGCGGACGGTGTCGTCGACGTGCCGGGTGTCAACCGAGAGATCGAGCTCGATAGGCAGGTCGGAGCGTGCAAGCAGGCCTGGGCTGAGGGCAGCGCGCAGCTGGGCGAGGCCGCGAGCGGTCTGGCTCTTGACCGTGCCTTCGCTGCAGTTGAGGGCGTCGGCGGTCTCCGCGACGCTGAGCTCGGACAGATGGCGCAGGACCACGGCAGCCCGCATCCGCGGTGGCAGCTCAGCGAGCGCGGCGAAGACCGCGGTCTCGGCCGGGTCGGTCGTCGGCTCCTCGATCGCGACCACCTCCGGGAGCTCGGCATGGGCGCGTTCGTGCCGGGCGAACGCCCGCCGCCGGGAGTCGATCAGCGCGTTGAGCAGCGCCTTGCGGGCGTAGGCATCGATCGTCTCCGGCCGCACTCGGGGCCAGGCGACGTATAGGCGCATCAGGGCGGTCTGGACCAGGTCCTCGGCCGCGAACTGGTCGCCGGAGGCAAGGAAGGTCGCGATCCGGACCAGCTGGCCGCGGCCGGACGCGACGTACGCCCGGAACTGCTCGTCGCGGCTGTTGGTCACCTCGGCACTTCCCGCTCGGCCCATAGCAATGTCACATTGCCCCGCACTTCGTGGGGGCAATGTGACATCACCCCGCGTTTTGCCCAGGCAATGTGACATTGCTTTGGCGCGTACTGGTCGGCCCACACGTGGGATATACGGAGTACGCCGCGCAAGGGTTGCATCGCGGGCGGCGTCGCGAGGAGCGCGAGGATCAGGACTCGGCGGTCAGCGCGAGCTGGCGGGCCTGGGCGACCAGCCGGCCGGTGGAGTCCCAGACCGCGGCTTCCTCGTCGAACCACCCGCCGGCCAGGTGATGCGCGCGCGTCTCGACCAGCAGCCAGCCAGGAGCAGGCAGCCCGCGGACCAAGGTGGTGAGCTCGACCGTCGGTGCCCAGCCGATCCGCTCCAGGTTGAACACCGTCGGCGGCCCGCTGTCGGCCGCGAGCAGCACGGTCCGCACGTCCGGGTCCGAGCCGTCGCGCAGCCGGAACCAGAACCGGATCACCGGCTCACCGGTCGCGACCGGGAACGGCGCGGTCACCGGGTCCACCCGCAGCTCGATGTGGTCGAAGAGCTCGACGTCGAAGTGCGGGTTGTAGCTCGCCACGCAGTCCTCGGGCGGCGGCACGGTGGGCGCGGGCGCGGAGTTCCACTCGATCGGCGCGTCGTGGACCAACGCACCGCTGGTCACGAGTGCCTCGATGCAGGGCTTGCCGCCCTGCCAGATCGACGCGCGAGAGGTGCTCACCCGGCGGCCGTGGCGCAGCGCTTCGGCCCGCACTTCGACCGGCCCGGCCGAGGGCGCGCGCAGGTAGTGGGCCGACACCGCCAGCGGGTCCGGCGTGTCGACGACGTCGCAGGCGGCGCGGGCCAGGATCGCGAGCAGGTAGCCGCCGTTGGGCTTGCCGACGATCGCCCAGCCGGGGTGCAGGTCGGCGTCGTAGGCGACGGAGCCGCCGGAGCTGCTGGAGCCGTCGCGGCGGCGGATGGTGGTGACGTCGTCGAAGTCGCTCACAACGCGAGCAACCCGGGGGCCAACTCCGCCCATTCCCGTCGCGGCAGTCCTCGCCGGTCGTCGACCAGGACTTGTACGGCGACCTGATCCGCGCCGGCATCGAGGTGCGCCTGGACCCGGGCGGCGATCGCCTCGACCCCGCCCCAGGCGCAGATCGTGTCGACCAGCCGGTCGTTGCCGCCGTCGCTGAAGTCCTCCGTGTCGAAGCCGAACCGCTGCAGGTTGGCGGTGTAGTTCGCCAGTCGGAGGTACGACGCGGTGTGCCGGCGGGCGATCTCGCGGGCCTTGGCCGGATCGCTCGACAGGATGCACACCTGCTCCGGCACGAGCAACTTGCCGGCGCCGAGGATCTCCCTGGCCCGCGCGGTGTGCTCCGGCGGGACGAAGTAGGTGTGCGCGCCGTCCGCGCGAGTGCCGGCGAGCTCGAGCATCTTCGGGCCGAGAGCAGCGAGCAGTCGCGGCGGCCGGTTCGCCGGAGCAACGGCGCGGTAGACGTCGTACCCCTTGTCCATGCCGTCGAGGTAGTCCCGCATGAACCCGAGCGGTCGGCGGTAGTCCTCGCCGCGAACGTCGAGCAGCGGTTTGTGCGAGACGCCGATGCCGAGCACGAACCGGTCGGGATAGGCCTCGCCGAGCGCGAGCTGGCCGGCCGCGGTGGCCAGCGCGTCGCGGGCCCAGATGTTGGCGATGCCGGTGCCGACCACGAGCGTGTCGGTCGCGGCGAGCAGCAGTTGGGCCGCCGAAAGCACCTCGCGGCCGACCGCCTCGCCGGTCCACAGCGCCCCGTAACCGAGGGCCTCGACCTCGCGGGCCGCCTCGCGCACGACATCGGCCGGCGAGAAGTCGAGCTGGCCGGTCCACACCCCGACCCGGCCGAGCCGGATGGCCCAGTCCGGCGCCACCCCCGCCTGGTTCGTCACGACGCCTGACGCTACCCGGCGTCCTCGCCCTTCTTGAACCCGGACGCGATCGACTGCATGGCGGCGGTGAGCTCGCTCGGGATCACCCAGACCGTGGCCGCGTTCGACTCGGCGATCTTCGGCAGTGCCTGCAGATAGGTGTAGGCGAGCAGCTCGGAGTCGGGCCGGCCCTCGTGGATCGCGGCGAACACGGTCCCGATCGCCTTGGCCTGGCCCTCGGCGCGCAGGATCTCGGCCTCCCGGGCGCCCTGCGCGGTGAGGATCGCCGACTGCTTCTCGCCTTCGGCGGTGAGGATGGCCGACTGCTTCACGCCCTCTGCGTTGAGGATCGCGGCGCGCTTGTTCCGGTCGGCGCGCATCTGCTGCTCCATCGACTCCTTGATGCTGGCCGGCGGGTCGATCGCCTTGATCTCGACCCGGTTGACCCGCACACCCCACTTGCCAGTGGCCTCGTCGAGCACGCCGCGGAGCTGGCCGTTGATCTGGTCGCGGCTGGTCAGCGTCGCCTCGAGGTCCATGCCGCCGACGACGTTTCGCAGCGTCGTGACCGTCAACTGCTCGATCGCCTGGATGTAGTTCGCGATCTCATACGTCGCCGATCGCGGCTCGGTGACCTGGAAGTAGATGACCGTGTCGATGTTGACGACCAGGTTGTCCTCGGTGATCACCGGCTGCGGCGGGAAGCTGACCACCTGCTCGCGCAGGTCGATCAACGGCCGCATCCGGTCGATGAACGGAGTCAGGATGTTCAACCCGGCGCTGCACGTGCGCTGGTAGCGGCCGAGTCGCTCGATCACACCGGCCCGGGCCTGCGGCACGATCCGCACGGAGCGCACGACCACGAGGATCACGAGCACGACGACCACCAGTACGACGATCAGGACTGCACTCACAACAGCGCTCCGTTCATTCGCCCAAGCCGGGCCGATCAGTCACGTGCCGGGTTGCGGCTGTCTTGATCACGTGCCGGGTCCCGGCTCTGTTCACCATCACGTGGTCCCGGGCTCTGTTCATCACGTGCTCCCGGGCAAGGTGGTCGGATGGACCACCGCGGTCGCCCCGTCGATCGCCAGCACATCCACCCACTCGCCGGCCCGGATCTGCAGCCCCTCGTCGTACGGGCGAGCACTCCAGGTCTCGCCGCCGATCCGGACCCGTCCGCCGTCCGCGGTGTTGATGTCGGACAAGGCCATCGCCCGGGAGCCGATCAGCCGGGCAGTTCCGGTCCGGATCGAGGCCGGCATGTGCCGGTGGCGCCGGGCCGCCGGCAGCACGAGGCCGAGCAGGAAGACGTCGCCGACCGCGAAGACCACCACCTGCGCGACGACCGGTGCTCCGAGCGCGGCCGCGATCGCCGCCGCCGCGGCACCCCCGGCGACCATGCCGAGCACGAAGGTCAGCGTGAGCACCTCGGCGATGGCGAGCACGACCGCCACGACCAGCCACACCAACCACGGGTCCACGGCCGAAGCGTAATCCCCGCTGGGCCATGGCCGCTGCGGCCCGAACGCGTGACCGCCGGCCGCAGGGTCTGCGACCATGGGGTTGAGCGTCGTACGGCGCTCGCACGATCGGCCGGACACACCCTGTACGGTCGCGGGTCAACACCGGCATTACTGGCGATCCCAGTCGCACCGGTGACATGACGAGGAGCGATCTATGCCGCCTATGGCGCCGCCTGAAACCGCCACGGCACTTCCGCCGCCGCAGCCTTCCGAAGGGCCGGACTTCGTCCAGCTGCTGACGCCCGAGGGCGAGCGGGTGACGCATGCGCAGTACTCCCTCGACATCACCGACGAAGAGATCCGCGACCTCTACCGCGACCTCGTGCTGGTCCGCCGAATCGACTCCGAGGCGACCGCTTTGCAGCGCCAGGGCGAGCTGGGCCTGTGGGCCAACCTGCTCGGCCAGGAGGCTGCCCAGGTCGGGGCCGGCCGGGCGCTCACCGATCGCGACTTCGCCTTCCCGACCTATCGCGAGCACGGGGTCGCCTACTGCAAGGGCGTCGACCCGGTCACCTTGATGGGGTTGTTCCGCGGTACCAGCCAGGGCGGCTGGGATCCGCAGGCCAACGGGTTCGGCCTCTACACGATCGTGATCGGCTCGCAGACCCTGCACGCGACCGGCTATGCAATGGGCCTGCAGCGCGACGGAGGCGACGGTGCCGCGATGGCCTTCTTCGGCGACGGCGCGTCGAGCCAGGGCGATGTCAACGAGGCATTCGTCTGGGCGAGCGTGTTCAACGCGCCGGTCGTCTTCTTCTGCCAGAACAACCAGTGGGCGATCTCCGAGCCGCTCGAGCGGCAGACCCGGATCCCGCTCTACCAGCGGGCCCAGGGGTTTGGCTTCCCCGGCGTACGGGTCGACGGCAACGACGTGCTCGCCGTACTCGCGGTCGCCCGGGCCGCTCTCGCCAGGGCCCGCGAAGGCAGCGGGCCGACCCTGGTCGAGGCCTACACCTACCGGATGGGCGCGCACACCACCTCCGACGATCCGACCCGCTACCGGGTGGCGGCCGACCTCGAGATCTGGAAGCTCAAGGACCCGATCGAGCGGGTCAAGGCCTACCTGTCTCGCACCGGTGCGGGCGACGCGGCGTTCTTCGCGAGCGTCGAGGCGGCGGCCGACGAGGTCGCCGCGCACCTTCGGGCCGGCACCCTCGCCCTGGCCGACCCCGATCCGATCTCGATCTTCGACCACGTGTACGCCGGCGGCTCGACCTTGCTCGACGAGGAACGCGAGCAGATGTCGGCCTACCTCGCGTCGTTCGCGGATGCGAGGCACTGAGATGGCGACGATCACCCTCGGCAAGGCGATCAACGAAGGCCTGCGCAAGGCGATGGAGGACGACCCCAAGGTCGTCATCATGGGCGAGGACGTCGGCCGGCTCGGCGGGGTCTTCCGGGTCACCGACGCGCTGCAGAAGGACTTCGGCGAGGACCGGGTGATCGACACGCCGCTCGCGGAGTCCGGAATCATCGGCACCGCGATCGGCCTGGCGATCCGTGGCTTCCGCCCGGTGTGTGAGATCCAGTTCGACGGCTTCGTCTTCCCGGCCTTCGACCAGATCGTCAGCCAGGTAGCCCACATGCACTATCGGTCGGCCGGCAACGTCAAGGTGCCGATCACGATCCGGATTCCGTACGGTGGCGGGATCGGCGCGGTCGAGCATCACAGCGAGTCGCCGGAGAGCTACTTCACCCACACTCCCGGGCTGAAGGTGGTCACCTGCTCCAACCCGGCGGACGCCTATTCGATGATCCGGCAGTCGATCGCGTGCGATGACCCGGTGATCTTCTTCGAGCCGAAGCGGCGCTACTGGGACAAGGCCGAGGTCGACCTGACCGCGGAGCTCAGCCCGTTGTGGAAGGCCCGGGTGGCCCGCGAAGGCAGCCTCGCGACCGTGATCACGTATGGCCCGAGCGTGCGGACCTGCCTTGAGGCAGCGGCCGCCGCGGAGACCGAGGGGCAGGACATCGAGGTCATCGACCTGCGCGCGCTCTCCCCGATCGACTGGGACACGGTGTTCGCCTCGGTGCGCAAGACCGGGCACGTCGTGGTCGTCGCCGAAGCGCCGGTGTTCGGCTCGCTCGCCGGCGAGATCGCGGCCCGGATCAGCGAGCGCTGCTTCTACTCGCTCGAGGCCCCGGTGCTGCGGGTCGGCGGCTATTCCACGCCGTACCCGACCTCACGGGTCGAAGAGGACTATCTTCCCGACCTCGACCGAATCCTGGACGCGGTCGACCGATCGCTCGCTTTCTAGGAGGCTTCCCGACATGCCGAGCTTCCGCGACTTCGCGCTCCCCGATCTGGGCGAAGGGCTGACCGAAGGCGAGATCCTGGCCTGGTTCGTCAAGCCGGGCGACGAGGTGACGCTGAACCAGCCGATCGTCGAGGTGGAGACCGCGAAGGCGGCGGTCGAGATTCCCTCGCCGCACGCCGGGGTGGTCAGCGCGCTGCACTGCGCGGTCGGCGACACCGTCGACGTCGGTACGCCGATCATCACCTTCGACGTCGACCCGGGCGGCGCAGCGGCGCCGGCGGTCGATCTCACCACCTCCGAGGCGTCGATCCGTGGCGGCGACCTGGTGCCCTCGGAGCCCGGCATCACGGGCTCACCGGCCCCGAAGGCCGGGAGTGAGGAGAAGATCCAGATCCTGGTCGGCAGCGGGGTGAAGGCCTCGAAGCTGACCCGCCG
>CAYNDD010000014.1:0-26095 GCA_964395425.1 uncultured Frankiaceae bacterium | reverse complement strand
AAGGACGACCCGCGCCGCGGCCGGGCCTTGACCACCTGGGCGCTCACCCGGGCCGCCCGCGACGGTCACACCGTCATGCCTATCGCCACCGTCGTCGCGGCGCTCGCCGGGGTCGACGCCCCCGATCCGCTCCAGGCGATTGCGGCCGCGGTGGACGACGGCGAGGTGGTCGAGTTCGAGTCGGCAGACACCGACGGCGGCGGGGACAGCGAGTACGACGGCAAAGAAGTCGGCCTGCTCCGCTACGCGGTGGCCGAGGAAACGGTGGCCGAGGGCATCATGCGGCTGACCGCGACCGCCACCCCGCTCGCGTCCGAGGTGGACGCGACCGGCGTCGTCGACGAGCTCGACCCGGCCCAGCGCGCGGCGGTCGAGGCAGTCGCCGACCACGGCGTGACGGTCCTGCACGGCGGCCCGGGCACCGGCAAGAGCCGGACCGTTGCGGCCGTCGTCGAGCTGGCCCGAAAGCGCGGCAAGCGGATCGCGCTGGCCGCGCCCACCGGCCGAGCCGCGAAGCGGCTCGAGGAGCTGACCGGCGAGCCGGCGTCGACCCTGCACCGGCTGCTCGGCGCGCAGGGCCGGACCGGCGAGTTCCTGCGTGGCGAGACCTGGCCGCTCGACGCCGACGTCGTCGTGGTCGACGAGGCCTCGATGCTCGACGTCGAGCTGGCGGCCGCGCTGCTTGGCGCCTGCCCCGACGCGACCCATCTGCTCCTCGTGGGCGACCCCGCGCAGCTGCCCTCGATCGGTGCCGGCCGGGTGCTCGGCGACGTCCTCGACTCAGGTGCCGTGCCGGCCACCGAGCTGACCATCCTGCACCGGCAGGCCGAGGGTGGGTCGATCGCGCGGCTCGCCTCGGCGGTCCGCCAGGGCGAGCTTCCGGCCGTCGACGATCCGACCCGCGAGGTTGTCGTCGTACCGGCGGACGGCAGCGGCGATGCCGCCCGACGGGTGGTACAGCTGGTCACCGACTCGATCCCGCGGGCACTGGCCATCTCACCCGAGGACGTCCAGGTCGTGACCCCGGTGCATCGCGGCGCGGCCGGCACGATCGCACTCAACGCGGCCCTGAAGGAGCAGCTGAATCCCGGCCACGGCGCGGTCGGCGGCTTCGACGTCGGCGACCGGGTCGTCGCCACCGCGAACCACGTCGACGAGGGCTTCGCCAACGGCGAGATCGGGCTGGTGGTCGGGGCCGAGGACGGGATCCTGCAGATCGACTTCGGCGCCGGTCCGGTGCCGGTCACCGCGAAGCTGCGGATCGACATCGTGCACGGCTGGGCGCTGACCGTGCACCGGGCGCAGGGCTCGGAGTGGCCGGCGATCGTGGTCGCGCTGCCGCCGGAGGCGAGCGGCATGCTCTCGCGGCCGCTGGTCTACACCGCACTCACCCGCGCGCAGCGGCACCTGTCGATCGTGCACGCCTGCGGCAGCGCACTCGCCCGCGGCGTCCGGGAGGTCGGCGCGCGCCCCCGCCGGACCCGGTTGGGCACCCTGCTCCGCGACGGCTGATCCCCGCGCACAGTGGTGCCACCGGGCGGCCGCGGGCGATAACGTGACCGCGATGGTCGACTACGAGTACCAGCGGATGGAGCTGCCGCGACACGTGTCGCGCAACGTCGCGCTGCGACTGCTCACCGACGCCGCCGAGTACGGCCGATGGGAGCTCGACCGGCTCCGCCTCTACCCCGACGGCCGTCGCCGGGTCGTCCTGCGGCGCCCGATCCTGCGGGTCCGCTCGACGCTGCAGGGCAACCTCGGCCCCGGCTCGGCTAGCAGGTCGCGAGGAACCGGCTAAGCGCCCGTACGCCGAAATGCAGGCCGTCGATCGGCACCCGCTCGTCGATGCCGTGGAACAGCCCCATGAAGTCGAGGTCCGGGGGCAGCCGCAGCGGCGAAAAGCCGAACCCGCGAATCCCCAGCTCCGAGAACGCCTTCGCATCAGTGCCGCCGGACATGCAGTACGGCACGACCCGGCCGTCGGGGTCCTCGGCGAGGATCGCCGCGGTCATTGCGGCGACCAGGTCGCCGTCGAATCCGGTCTCCAACGCGATCTGCCGTTGCACGATCTCGACCGCGACCTCGGGCCCGACCAGACGCGCGATCTCGGCCATGAACTCGTCCTCGCCACCCGGCAGGAACCGGCCGTCGAGGTATGCATGCGCCTCACCCGGGATGACGTTCTGCTTGTAGCCGGCGTCGAGCATCGTCGGGTTCACGGTGTGCCGGACCGTCGCGCCGATCATCTTCGCCAGCGGCCCGAGCTTGTCGAGCACGCTCTCGATGTCGTCCTCGGCGAACGGGATGTCGAGCGCGTGGCAGATCTCCCGAAGGAACTGCTTGACGGTGTCCGACAGCTCGATCGGGAAGCTGTGCCGGCCGACCCGCGCGACCGCTTCGGCCAACGTGGTCACCGCGTTGTCGTCGTTGAGCATCGACCCGTGCCCGGCTCGCCCCTTGGCGACCAGACGCAGCCAGGCGATGCCCTTCTCCGCGGTCTGGATCGCGTAAAGCCGCTGGCCGCCGATCGTCATCGAGTAGCCGCCGACCTCGCTGACCGCCTCGGTGCACCCCTCGAACAGCTCCCGGTGCCGGTCGACCAGGAAGTGCGCGCCGTACAAGCCGCCGGCCTCTTCGTCGGCGACGAAGGCGAGCACGATGTCGCGCGGCGGGCGCTTGCCCTGGCGCACCCAGTCGCGCAGGACCGCGAGCACCATCGCGTCCATGTCCTTCATGTCGACCGCGCCGCGACCCCAGATGCAGCCGTCCCGGATCTCGGCCGCGAACGGGTCGACCTGCCAGTCGTCGGCGTTCGCCGGTACGACGTCAAGATGGCCGTGGATGAGTAGCGGGTCACGATGCGGATCGGTGCCCGACCATCGCGCGACGACACTGGCGCGGCCCGGCGACGACTCGAAGATCTCGGGCTGCAGGCCGGCGTCGGACAACTGGAGCCCGACCCACTCCGCCGCCTTGCGCTCGTTGCTGGTCGGGTTGGACGAGTCGATCTGGATCAGTGACCGGCACAGCTGTACGACGTCGTCGTCGGCCCGGTCGGTCAGGCCGGCGTCGGTCATGAGGTGCCCGCCGGACGCGCGACGGGTGTGGCGGAGCGATGCATCAGGCACCCCTTTCGACCGGTGTTGTCGCGTGCACCGTACCCGGGTCGCAGGTGCGCCGAACTCAGGTGCCGGACGACCCGCGGTGGCTCAATGGGAGCTCATCCCGCCGAAGCCACTGATGCCACTCAACCCGCCTTGGCTCCCCATGCCACCCATACCGCTGAGTCCACTGAGGCCGCCGAGCAAACCGCTCCCGGCGCCGTGACCCCCCAGCAGGGACGCCAGACTGAGCAGCCCGATCGCGTCGACGGCGACCGCGCCGGACGGCGCCGTGATCGCGACCCCGGACCGGGCGATGAGAAGTTCCAGCGGGAGGTCGACGTGCGTGCGCGGGGCGTACTGACCGAGGTTGAGGCTCAGCTCGGACAGCGCGCCCTGCACGACATCGGCGGACACCGTGACGGTCTGCGGGACTGCCCTGGAGGGCATCTGGCGCGGCGCCTCGCCGATAGTCACGCGCGCCCGGCGCGGCAGCACGAATCCACGGGCCGCGCCGAAGCGGCCGATCAACCCGGATGCGAGCCCCTGTGGGCTCGCGGTCAGTGCCAACCGGTCGACCCGTCCGGTGCCGAGCCGGGTCACCTTCACGTCGTGCGCCAGGAGGTTCTGTAGCTCGCCCAGGATCTTCGCCGGGGAAACGGACGGACTCACCGAGGGACTGGGTGCCGGTGAGGCGCCGAGGCCCCCGCTGCCCAGCGAGCGAAGCAGGCTGAGAGTCGCGTCGGGCAGCGAGACCCACTTGCCGTCGAGCAAGGCCTGGACGAACGACGGCAGACTGGACGCCTTCGCCTCCAGGGCCGCATACCGGCTGCTCTGCCCGACTGCGGCCAACAGGTCCTTGACGTCGGCCTGGGCGTACAACGTCTGGTCGACGTGCCGGATCGCGAGGTACGTCGTAGCGCCGGAGCTCACGGTGAGGCTGAACGATGCCGCGTCCGCGGCCGAACCGAGGTCGCTGATCGTCGTCCCGTGCGGCGCGACCGCCTCGAGGGTCACCTGAAGGCCGGCGAGATCGGCGACCTGTGCAGGAGTGAGGGTCGCGCCGAGCGAGTGCAGGATCGGGCCCAGCAGCGCATCCGTCGTACCGAGTTTGAGCGTGGCCGTGAGTGCCCGGCCCTTGCCCAGGGCTGCCACAGCGGCGGTCAACTCGGCGGCCGGCGACTGCGCGGAGTTGTTCACGCCGCCCGGGCTGGCGATGACCCAAGCGGTGTCGGTCGCGGCGGCGCAACCGGCGATCAGCGCGGCACAGCACGCCAGGGCAAGCACCGGAGCCGCGAGCCTGCGCCGACCAGCCATTCGCGACCCTTCTCCTTCCAGCCCCACCGTCGACGGTACTCGCCCGTTCACTACAGATCAGGGTCCGTTCGGCCGAATTTGACCTGGTGAGACCCTTCACGCCGGTTCGACGTGCGCTCGTCGCAACGACGGCTGCGCTGGCCGCCGGCCTGATCGGGGCAGGCCCACTCATGCTCACGCCGGCTCAGGCGGACACGTCCAGCCAGCTGAGCGCGCAGGTTCGGGCTCTGCTGACCAAGGTCCACAAGCTGCAAGCCAGGGCAACCGTCGCCGAGCGTCGCTACGGGATGGCGTTCAGCGCGGTCGAGAACAGCGTTAACGCGTCGATCACCGCCGACCAGACCAGCTCGCAACTCGCCGGCGCGGCCGACTCCGCGCAGGCGTCGCTGCTCACCCGGATCCGGGCGCTGTATGAGTCCGGCGGGCAGGTCACCGCCGATGCCGCGCTCCTGACCTCCGGGGACATCACCGACCTGTACGACCGCAACGAGCTGGTCTCGCGGGTCATCAGCGCCCAGGTCTCGAGCGTGCACACCGCGGTCACGCTGGCCCAGCAGGCGATGGTGACCGCCCGCGCCGATGCCAAGCGCGAGCACTTGAAGATCGGCACCGAACGGACCGTCGCCGCGGCCGCCGGCCAGGTCCAGTCGCTGCTCAACCAGGAGACCGCACTGCTGCGGCATGCGAACAACAAGCTCGCGGCGGTCCGCAAGGCCGAGGCCGCGCTGGCCGCGGAAAGCTCCGCGTTCGGCTCCATCACCGCCCGAAGCATCGCCGGGCTGCACATCCTGCCGCCCTCGGCGGAGTACCTCTCGCTCTATCGCGGCGCCGCCACGACGTGCCCGAATCTGTCCTGGACGATCCTCGCCGCAATCGGCCAGGTCGAGAGCGGCCACGGCCGCAACGACTCGACCTCCTCGGCCGGCGCGATGGGGCCGATGCAGTTCATGCCGGCCACGTTCGCGGCGTACGCGGTCGACGGCGACCACGACGGCATCAAGTCGATCATGGACCCGGCCGACGCGATCTACACCGCGGCCCACTACCTGTGCGCGAACGGCGCCGGGCGAAGCCCGTCGGCCCTCAGCGGCGCGATCCTGCATTACAACCACGCAGGGTGGTACGTCGAGATGGTGCTCAAGCTCGCGGCCATGTACGCATCGACGTACTCCTGAGTCGTCCCCTGCTCTTGTAGACTCGCCGGGCCGATCGCCGGATGGACCCAGCCGGTCGGCCACGTCGGAGTGGCGGAATGGCAGACGCGCTAGCTTGAGGTGCTAGTGCCCTCTTATGGGCGTGGGGGTTCAAGTCCCCCCTCCGACACGGATGTGATGTTGCAGGACATCGTGGACACCTGTCGCAGAACATCCCGGACAAGGCTAGGTGTTCTTCCGAGCTTGTTCGGTAGCGTCAATTATTCGGGCTGTGTCGACCAGCGTCGCGGACGGCTACCGATACTCGGGGTTGGTGCTCGACACGTGGCTGACGTGTTGCCACCCGTCTGTTGTGTTACCGATTGCGGGGATGCCACCACGCTCCTTGAGCATCGCTGCGGTGTGCATGAGGTTCCAGCTCATGAACGTCGTGTTGCGGTTGGTGAAATCGTTGTCAAACCCCAGGGGTGTCTTGCCGTCGCCGATCGGCGCGTCCGCCCAGGTGGTGTCGCCGTAACTCGGCCCCGGTCCGGCTTCACCGATCCAGCCGCAGTCGGCCTGTGGCGGGATCATGTACCCGACATGCTGCAGCGAGTACAGAATGTCGCGAGCGCAATGCTTGATCCCGTCCTCGTTGCCGGTGATGACGCACCCGGCAGTCTTGCCGTAGTACAGGTACTGCCCCTCCTCGTTGCGATCGCCGCTGTAGGCGTACATCCGTTCGATGACCAACGACGCGACACTAGATTTCGCACCCAGCCAGATCGGCGTTCCCAGCACGAGAATGTCCGCGCCCATGATCTTCACCTGGATCGACGGCCAGTCGTCCGGCAGGCCCTCATCCGCACCGTCCTTGATCATGCCGAACGCGATCGTGTGGTCTAAGACGTAGACGTGCTCGACCTCGACGCCTTCGCGCTCCATGACCTGCGCCGCCTTATCCATCAAGAGCTGCGTGTGCGACCGGGACCTGTCCCGCTTGATTGAGCAATTGATGAACAACGCTCGCTGGCCCGCAAATTGTGATGACATCGCGCTCCCACCTCCGGACCAGTCTGTCGGGTAGCCGCCTGTGCGGCGCTAAGCCAACTTACGCGAACTGAGGAGGAGCTCCGGCTTGAATGCTGTCACTCGGCCTGATCGGCAGTCGCGAAGCGATCGTGCGCTACGCGGACCCTGCGACGCTCGGCGGCGGATTTCCTAGCGCGACGCGTGTCGAGCATGTCGTCATGATCGTCGTAGTCCTCGAGCCGAGTACGTAGTTCGAGCCCGGCCGCTGCGAAGAGCCGAGCCAGGAGCGGCAACCTCGTCAGGCTGTCGGAGTCGGTCGCCTGCGTGACGTCAACGTGCTCCGTGGGGTGGCTTGCGCACGAAGTCGACGCCTTCGTCGGTCAAGACCTCGAGAGGATGTTCGGGCTGGCAAACGGGGTGGGCGCACCCGGATCAGCCGTCGGTGAACGCGGTTGCCGTCAGATCACCATGAATGACGTCACTGGCGACGTCACCGAGCCGCAGACCGCGCCGGCGCGCGTAGCCGCGCATGTGCTGGAACGCTGCGTCGACATCGCACTTCAGGTTCACCGCGATGATCCCCTTCGCCTGTTCGATCGTGACGCGGCTGGCGAGCGCGTACTGGAGCTGTTCGGCGACGAGTCGGGCTTCGCGAAGGGCCCGTTCGTTGAGGAGTCCGATGGTGGCGATGTCGGCGAGCGCCTGCGCGTCGCGGATGTCACGCTCGCGAAACTGGGTGTCGCTCGTGCTGAACAGGTTCAGCGCGCCGATGGTCTGGGCGCGCAAGCGAAGCGGGATCGCGCCAACCGTCCGGTAGCCGAAGGACTGAGCCCGTACCGAAAAGATCGGCCAGCGGCTAGCCGCCTCGGCCGCGTTGGCCTGGATCGGCTCACTGAGTCGGTAGGCGTCCAGGCACGGGCCCTCCTGGTTCTGGATCTCCATCAGCTCCAACACCCGGGCGCGTTCGTCGGAGGACGCCACGACCTGCAGGACGTCGCGCTGGTCGTGCAACATGACCCCGGCTGAGGCCAGGCCCAAGACCTCGACGCAGCGGCCGCTGAGCATCTGAAGGAAGTCGACGACGTCGAAGTCGTGGACGAGAGTGTCGGCAAGTTCGATCATGGTTCGAGACAGCGCGTCGCTTCGCTGGCGATCGGCGTCGTCGAAGTTGCTCACCATCTGGATTCCTATCTCGGGGCAGAATCACGCGGGCGGCTACGTAGGGCCGACTCGCTGAGCTGCGTTGAGTTCATGAGACGAACATGAGACTGCCGGCGACGACATCACTGGCTACGTCGTAGATGTGCCGGTCATCGGCGTAAGCGTGGGCGCGCAACCAGGCCAACGCGTCCCCGACGCCGATCCCGGCCTGCGCCGCGATCATCCCGGTGGCCTGGTGGACCACGATCCGCTCTGAGCCGATCCCGCCGAGCTCGTCGGCAACCCGGTCCTCGTCGGTCCCCGTCTGTAGGGCCAGGATCGTCTCGGTGGCGATGTCCGCGAGCGCGAGAGCGTCAGCCAAGACCCCCGCAGCAAGCATGCCGGGAACATCGTGTGCAACATCAAGGACCCCGAACCGCACTTCGCCGACCTGTAACGGGAACGAGAACACCGCCTCGACCCCGGCAGCGACCGCGGCCATTGCGAACAGTGGCCAGCGATCGCGGCCTTCGGTCGCCAGGAATGGCTCGTAGGTCGGAACACCCGCCCAGAACGCATCCAGGCAGGGCCCCTCGCCGAGGCTGAACTGCAACTCCTCGACCCGACCGGCCAGTGCTCCGCTGGCCGACAGCAGACTGCGCGCCTGCGGGCTCGAGATCAGCGCGAGACCCACACCCTGCGCTCCGAGCCGCTCCACGCCCACCTCGCACAGCCGCAACGGCACCAGCGACGGCGAGACGTCCACGACGCCGATTTCCTGACGCAATTGTGCGTGTCTATCCACCGTTGCCCGTCTGTTGCACGGCTAACACACGCGGCCGATCTCCTCATACTGCCAGGTTGGGCATCTCCTGACGAAGAATGCTCGGAATCGCGCCGAAGCGTCCCGCCTTCTGGCCGACAAAGGCAGGACGTTTAGCCCTGCCGCGGATGGCTCCGGCGCTCTAGCGTCAGCCCCGGTGATCATGATGGCCGAGACCTCGGAGCGGATGCTCCACACAGACGCGTTCAGCT
Organism: uncultured Frankiaceae bacterium; assembly: GCA_964395425.1. GTDB lineage: Bacteria > Actinomycetota > Actinomycetes > JAFAQI01 > JAFAQI01 > DATAUK01. The sequence continues at coordinate 17,337 of CAYNDD010000014.1, read as the reverse complement.
GGTACATGGAGTCCGACCCTGGACTGCGGTCGACGGTGGTCGCCGTCGCGCTCGCGGACCGGGCCCCCGACTGGGAGTACCTGAAGCAGCGGGTCGAGCGCGCGACGCGCCTGGTCCCGCACTTCCGGGCCGTGGTCGAGCCACCACCGTGGCGCCTCGGCCCCCCGCGCTGGATCGTCGACGAGCGGTTCTCGATCGACTACCACATGCGCCGGATCGTGCTTCCTGAGCCGGCCGACTGGGACGCAGTGCTTGCGCAGGCCCGGCTTGCCGCAATGTCGGACTTCGATCGGGATCGGCCGCTATGGGAGCTGACCCTGCTCGAGGGCCTGCCCGACGGCAAGGCCGCGATCATGACCAAGATGCATCACTCGCTGACCGATGGAATCGGCGGGATCGACGTACTCGGCCTGATCATCGACGGCACTCGCGAGATGGCACCGCTCGCCGACCTGCCCATCCCCGGCGGCAGCTCCACCGGAGTGGTCTCGACCGTGTGGTCGACCCTCCGCGACAACAGCGGCGACCTCGCCAGCGCTGCCAAGTCCTCCGGCGCGGCCATCCTCAAGTCACCGGCCGCCGTCGTACATCCGATGGACACCGCCGGCGTCCTGTGGCGGGCCACCAGATCGGTCGCCCGAGTCGTGCAACCGATCCTGCGTCAGGCGTCGCCGCTGATGACCGAACGCCGGATGATTCGCGAGCTCGCCACGATGGACGTGCCACTCGACGACATGCGTCGCGCGGCAGCCCGGTGTGACGGCCACCTCAACGACGCCTTCCTCGCGGGCGTCACCGGCGGCCTCAGGCGCTACCACTCCGACCGCGACGTCGAGATCGGTGAGCTGCGGGTCACCATGCCGGTCAGTGTCCGGCGGCCCGGCGACGGGCTCGGCGGCAACCGGATCACCCTGCTTCGCTTCGCGCTGCCAGCCGGTCTGGCAGATCCGGCCGAGCGAATCGCCGCGATCGCCCGGACCTCGCGCGCCTGGCAACGAGAGCCGGCCCTCGCCTACACCCAGCCGATCGCTTTCGCCCTCAACCTCGTCCCCCGCAGCTACATCCAGGGCGTGCTGCGCCGGGTGGACTTCGTCGCGAGCGATGTGCCTGGCCTCACCGGACGGGTGTACGTCGCCGGAGCCCGGATCGAGGCCTACTACCCGTTCGGTCCCACCATCGGCACCGCCCTTAACGCGACCCTGATGTCTTACGTCGATATGTGCAACATCGGACTGAACGTCGACACCGGCGCGGTGCCCGACGTCGCCGACCTGGTCGGCCATCTGCGCGATGGGTTCGACGAGGTGCTCGCCCTCGCCAAGCACCGCGCCAAGGCGCCAAGGCCCGCAACCGCAGCCGGTTGACCGCCGCCGTCACTGGGGTGACGTCGAGGCTAGAAGCCTGACGGCACCGCCTTCCAGGCATGGCCGTTGTAGTAGTCGACGTAGGTCTTCTCGACGAAGGCCGAGTCGTAGAAGTCCCCGACCGCGAACGCCCGGTTGACGGAGCCGGCGGCAACCGCGTAGAGATTGTTCAGCCGTCCGGTCGACCGCTGCACGTGCCATGCGCCGCCGGTCGAATGCAGGATCACCGAGCCCTTCGAGTTGTTGAGGGCTCCGATCGCCCATGCCGATCGCCCGTGCATCGACACCGAAATCACCTGACACTCGGGCACGCTTTTCGCGATCGGCGCCGCATCCCAGCTCGTTCCGTTGTAGCGCAGGATCACCGTGCCATATCGACTGTGCGGAAGGAGTCGGTAGCCGACCGCATAGCCAAGAGTGGGTGAGCTCACGGCCATGGCATCGATCCGGTCAGGGCTGGGCACCGCGCCAGCTGCCGTCCACGTCGAGCCATTCCAATGGATCAATGAGGTCGACTCGCCGTCGGTCGCGGCCCAGGCATTGGTCGGCCCCGAGGTTGCGACCGCACGCAGGCCGTCTGTCCCGAAGCTGAGCGTGAGTGGTACGGCCGACCACTTCTTCCCGTTCCAGTGCAGGGCCACTTGCTTCCCGCCCGGCAGATCGAGGTCGCCGACCGCCCACGCGTTGCCGGCCGCGCTGGCCGACATCGCATTTACGCCGGTGTCACCGGCGTACTGCTTCTGCAGCTTCGGCAGCTTCGCAGCGACGAAGTTCTTGCCGGTCCATTTGTAGATCGCGGGCAGGACCCTGATTCTGCTGAGTTGCTTCGCGCCGCCGAGCCACACGTCGTGGCTGGAGCCGGCCACCACCGTGTTGAGGGTGCCGCTGTTGGCGCCGATCGGCGGCGCCTTGACCCGCAGCCAGTGCCCGTGGTGCCGCCGGGCCTCGAAGAACTGGTAGCCGGACCGTGTGCCGGCAAGCACCTGACCCATCACCCAGAGGTCCGACGAGTGTGGCACGGTCGTCACCTCCCCGAGCGATCCGTCAGCAGCCGCGACCGACCGCGCCGAGGATGCAGCCGATGCGGGTGCGGCAGCCCCAGCGAGCGACCCGCCGCCGATCGTCATCCCGAGCGCAACCGCGCCGATCGAGGCGAAGACGACCCACGACCTGACCCACCGCGCGGCCGGCATCGGAGCCCGATCCGTCGTACCAAGTTCCGCCACCGCCGGCACCTCCCCGGATCGAATGTCGAAAGCGTCACCGCAAGTAAATCCTGCTACGACCGGCTCCGCATCAGCCTTCTGGCGGGGCCGCCGGGTCGACGGCGGCACTGAAGTACGCCGCCCGGCGGGCGAGATGGCGCTGGCGCGTGAAGCGCCGCCCGGTCGGCGCATGCCGTCGCGCGGTCCGGTAGAACCAGCGTTTTCCGACCTCGATCAGGCCGAGGTAGCACACGACCATGCCGCCGAGCGCCGCGAAGAACCCGGCCGGCAGCGCGCGGAAGCCGAGCGTGTGCGCCAGCGCGGTCGCCGGGAGCAACGCGCCCACCACCACTACACCGAGCGCGGCGAGCGTCAGCGGCAGGCTGGGATGGCTGCGGAAGAACGGGACCCGGCGGGTGCGGATCGCGAAGATCACCAGGGTCTGGGTCGCGAGCGACTCGACGAACCAGCCGGAGCGGAACTGCGCCGGGCCGGAGTGGAACACCCACAACATGACGCCGAAGGTGACGAAGTCGAAGACCGAGCTGAGCGGGCCGAACACAATCATGAACCTGCGGATGAACGCGATGTCCCAGTGCGAGGGACGCCGCAGCTGCTCCTCGTCGACGTTGTCGGTAGGGATGGCCAGCTGGCTGGTGTCGTAGAGCAGGTTGTTGAGCAGGATCTGTGAGGGCAGCATCGGCAGGAAGGACAGAAACAACGAGGCGCCGGCCGCGGAGAACATGTTGCCGAAGTTGCTCGACGTACCCATCAACACGTACTTGATGGTGTTGCCGAAGATCCGCCGGCCCTCGGCGACGCCGTCGGCGAGCACATCGAGGTCCTTCTCGAGCAGGATCACATCGGCCGCATCTTTCGCGACGTCGGTGCCGGAGTCGACCGAGATCCCGACGTCCGCGGCATGAAGGGCGAGCGCATCGTTGACGCCGTCACCGAGGAAGGCCACCCCACCGCCGGTACGCCGTTGGACCCGCACGATCCTCGCCTTGTGCTCGGGGCTCACCCGGGCGAAGACGGCGGTCTGGTCGATCGCGGTGGCAAGGTGCTCGTCGTCCATCCCGTCAATGTCGGCACCGGTGAGCGCGCCGCCGTCGGTCAGGCCCAGGTCGTGGCAGACCTTGAGCGCCACCGCTGCGTTGTCGCCGGTCACCACCTTGACCGCGATCCCGAGATCGCTGAGTCGGCGCAACGCATGCGCCGCGTCGAGCTTTGGCGGATCGAGGAACACCAGAAGGCCGACCAGCTGCAAGCCCTGCTCGTCCGCCACCCTCGGGGGGCTCTCGCCTGAGGCGGACCGGGTCGCAACGGCGACGACCCGGTTGCCGGCCGCGAACTCGTCGGCGAGCGCGGTGCGCGCCGCGTCGGGGACCTCGACGCATCGGTCGAGCACCGTCTCAGGGGCGCCCTTCGTGACGAGGGTCAAAGCGCCCTGCGAGTCGCGAACCAGGACGGAGACCATCCGGCGCTCGTGGTCGAACGGCACCACCCCAAGGCGGGTGTACTTGGCGAGCCCTGCCAGTTCGTGGCTTGCGGCCGGTGATTCCCACAGCGCCTGGTCGAGCGGATTGCCACCGACGGCGTGCCCGTCGCTCCCGGTGTTCTCCGTACAGAGCAGACCCCACCGCAACACCGAGTCCTGGTCGTGGCCGGTCGCGGGCACCGAGCGCATGTAGTCGATGTGACCCAGCGTGAGCGTGCCGGTCTTGTCGGTCAGCAGGACGTCGACGTCGCCGAGGTCCTCGATGCAGATCAGCCGCTTCACGAGCACCTTGCGCCGGCTCATCCGCCGCGATCCCGCGGCCAGGCTCGTCGACACCACGGCCGGCAGCAGCTGCGGCGTGATCCCGACCGCGATCGCCAGTGAGAACAGCAGCGCGTCGATCACCGGCCGGTGCAGCAGAACGTTGATCACGAAGATTGCCGTGGTCAATGAACCCGCGACATAGACGAGCAGCATGGAGAACTTGCGGAGACCCACCTGGAACTCGGTGTCGAGCTGGTGGGTGCTCAGCCCAGCCGCGATCTTGCCGAACTCGGTGTGCAACCCGGTCGTCACGACGACGCCCCGCGCACTGCCGGTGCGAACGACCGTGCCCATCAGTGCGGCACCGCCGAGATCGCCCAGCGGCGATCCCGATGGGACCTCCGCGATGTTCTTGTCGACCGGCAGGGACTCGCCGGTCAGCACCGACTCATCGCACTCGAGGCCGCTGACTGCAAGCAGCCTGAGGTCGGCCGGCACGATGTCGCCGAGCTTGAGCTCCACCACGTCGCCGGGCACGAGGGCCGTCACATCGAGCGCCATCGGCTGCCCGTCGCGAACCACGACGGTCTGATGATGAATCTGGGAGTGCAGGGCCTCGGCTGCCTTCTCCGCGCGGTACTCGTTCACGAAGCCGAGCCCGACCGACACCGCCACGATGACGCCGATGATGACCGCGTCGCTGCGCTCCCCCACGAAGTACGACGCGACCGCGGCGCCGAGCAGCAGTCCGAGCAACGGCGAACGCAGCTGATGCCACAGCACCGGCAGGAACCGCGCGCGGTGCGAGGTGACCGCGTTCGGCCCGTACTGGCGCAACCGGCTCTCGGCCTCGGCCGCAGACAGCCCGCGGTCGCCGTCCACACCGAGCCGGGACAGCGCCGAGGCGACCGGCAGGGCCGCGGCAACGACGACCCCGAGGTCGCTGGCGACACCCGCCGCCGGCCGCGTGGCGCGGGTCATCGAGTCCCGACCCAATGAGGTCACCGCGTCCAGCGTTACACGGCCGGGCCCTTCGGCTGCGAGCATGAGCAAATGTCCGCTCCGGCCGATCAGCGACCGCCGCGCCGGCCGAGGCGATTTCACCTGCCGCGGTGGCTGCGGCACGGCGCGGTCATCTTCCTCACTTTGCTCGTCGTCGAATACCTCGCGGTGCCCGAGCTGGTCGGTGCGAGCAAGAACCTCGACCTGCTCCGGCGACTCAAACCCGAGTGGCTGATTGCCGGCATCCTCTTGGAAGCCGCTTCCGTCACCTGCTACGCGATGCTCACCCACACCTTGTTGGCCGAGAGCAGCCCGTCGGTGCCGCGCCTGCTGCGGATCGTGCTCGCCACGACCGCGTTCAGTCACGTGATACCCGGCGGCGCGGCCGGTGGGGTCGGGCTCGGTTATCAGCTGCTGACCGCGGAAGGAGTCGCTGGTTCGACCGTCGGCTTCACGCTGGGCACCCAGGCAATCGGATCCGCGATCGTCCTCAACGTGATGCTGTGGTTCGCGTTGCTGGTCTCGATCCCGATCGCCGGTGTCCACCCGATCTACGTGGCGATCGCCCTCGTCGGAGTCGTCGCCCTGCTGGCCGCTGCCGCCCTCGTCTACACCTTCACCAGGGGCGAGGAACACGCCGTGCGGTGGGTCGGCACCGTCGGCGCACGACTGCCACGAGTGGGTGCGGACCGACTCGAGAACGTCGTCCGCCAAGTGGCCGACTCGATCACCCACCTCACCCGCGACGGCCGCCAGCTGCGCCGGGCGGTGACCTGGGCCGCCCTGAACTGGCTTCTCGACGCGGCGTCACTCTGGGCATTCGTGGCCGCCCTCGGCCGGTACGTCAACCCGTTCGAGCTCTTTGCGGCGTACGGAATCGCCAACGTCCTGGCGGTGATCCCGATCACCCCGGGCGGGCTCGGCGTGATCGAGGCCTCGGCGGCCAGCCTGATCGTGAGCTTCGGCGTCACCCGCAACATCGCAACCCTCGGCGTGATCGGCTGGCGACTGGTGAACTTCTGGCTGCCGATCCCGATCGGCGCGATCACCTACCTGTCGCTGCGGGTGCCGCGTGGCGCCCGCCTGCGCGCGAGCCGGCGGGCCCTCACGCAGATGAAGACCGAGGCCACCAAGCCGATGGTCGAGTGATCGAGCGTGATCGGTCGATCAAGGGCACAACCGGCCGGCTCCGAAGTACATTCTTCTGTAAGGCATCGGCGTCGGTGGCCGCCCGCGCGCGTTTCGATGGCCGGCCGAGTGCGCGCGGTCCACTGGCCCGGAGAGGAAGCCCGATGTCCGACGGTGACGAGGCAGTCCGGCCGACGGCGCAGCAGCCGTCGACCGGCCCGCTGACGGTCCAGGTACGCACGATCGCGCTGAGCTGTCTCGCGATCGTCAGCCTGATGACCGCGGTCATCCACTTCGCGGTGTCCGGCGAGCACTTCCAGGAGTACTGGGTGTTCGGCGTGTTCATGCTGGTCACCGCCTGGCTCCAGCTGACCTGGACGGTAGCGGCGGTGACCCGGCCCTCGCGGTTGCTGCTGTGGAGCGGCATCATCCTCAACTCCGGCATCGTCGGCGTCTACGTCGTGACCCGCACGGTCGGCGACGTGATCGGCCCGACCCCGCACGACGTCGAGCCGTTCGGCTTCGGCGACGGCCTCTGCACGGTCTTCGAGGCACTGGTGGTCCTCGGCTGCGCGTGGCTGCTGATCGACAAGGCCGACCGGCCGGTACGCCGCGAAGAGCGGTTCACCGCACCGGCAACGGCCGGCGCCCTGTCCGTCCTGCTCCTCAGCGTCGCCCTGGTGCACGGTGGCCCGGAGATGGTGATGAGCGGCAGCGACATGACCGGCGGTACGACGGTCGCTCAGCAGGCCGCGCACAACAACACCCACCACATGACCATGCAGATGGGCAGCGCGAAGTCCTCGATCAGGCTGGCCAACGACACCCGCGCCGGCGACATCACGATGCCCAACCCGAACATGCAGATGGCGGCAGGCATGCAGATGGCCAATGCGGCGCCGTGCACAACGACGCCGACGGCCGCGCAGCAGCGCGCCGCCGTCCGCCTGGTGAACGTGAGCTGGAAGGACGCGCAGAAGTATCGCAGCCTCGCCGCCGCCAAGGCGGCCGGCTACGTGCCGATCACGCCGTCCGGCTTCCCGGTCGTGCACTACGTGAACCCGGCGTACCTCACGAACACGATCAACGGCGGCCGGGTCATCGACCCGCGCCAGCCACAGTCATTGGTGTACGCCAACACTCCGCAGGGTGCAGTGCTCGCGGCGACGATGTACATTACCTCCCCGCTGCACGGCGCGACCCCACAGCCCGGCGGCTGCCTCACCCAGTGGCACGTGCACACCAACCTGTGCCTCAAGGGGATCACCGTCGTCGGGCTGGTCAGCAGCGCAGACCCGACCTGCCCGGCCGGCTCGTCGAACTACGTCACCCCGGCGATGATGCACGTCTGGTACGTGCCGATCCCGGGTGGCCCGACCGCCGTCGACGCACCGGACCGCCAAGTCGTGCGAGCGGCTGAACGGGTCAGCGCACCCGCCAACGGGATGGCCTAGTCGCGGAGTCGCGGGCGGCGTCAGCGCGGATCGGGACGATCCACGTTCCAGTGCCGCGCGGCCGTCGCGATCCAACTGCCGTCCGCTTCACGCGGCAAGAGCGAGAACCGGCTGATGACACGCTGGCCGCCTTGGTAGTCGCCGTAGAGCACATCGATGACCAACCGTTCGCGCGCCTCGATCTGCTTCGTCGCGTGCACGAAGTCGGCCTCACCGGGATCCCGGAGCGCGCCCTGCCAGAAGCCGACGTCGCCGGCGCCGAGATACAGGTCCCGGGTGAGCCGATGGAACTCCTCGAGCGGCGGGCGCTGAGCATCGCCGGTGGCGGCCGGCTCGAGCCGCCAGCCGTGCATCACCGCCAAACCGGAACCGACGTTACGCAGCGACATCGTGAGGTAGACCGCGTCCCCGGTGGCCTCGGCGGTGCCGCCGGAGCCGGTGGGGCGGGCCCAGTGACCGTCTTGGAAACCGACCTTGAGCGGAGCGTCGTCGCTGCGCGACGGCACCAACAGCGGACGGATGCCGACGAGCAACGACTCCTCGGCGACCCTTGCGGCGCGGTTGGCCGAACGCACCGATCCGAAGGTCGCGATCGCCAGCACCAAGGTGCCACCCGCGGTCGCGAGCGAGGAGATCGTCACCCAGTCGGTCACGCAGACAGGCTAGGTGACGCCACCGTCATCCACTCGACCACGTTTGCGGCGGGTAAAGATCGCTGGCGCGGCGTCGGGATGTGTGCCGGGCGATCAAATAGGCTCCGCAATGCAGAGCTCCCGGGGGTCGTTTCAAGGGGTGGGCATGGCGGTACGCCCGAGTCTTCTCACCGTCGGCGTCGCGGCGTTCGCCTCGCTGGTTCTCGTCGGCTGCACTTCGACCTCCAAGACCGGGACGCTCGCCGGACCGTCCACAAGTGCGGCGGCGACCACCACCCCGGCGACCGGATCCAGCGCGTCTCCATCGCCCACCGCGACGAAGACCAAGCCGGCCGCCAGCGACAAGAACTTCAACTCCTGCTCGATCGTCACCCAGGCCGAGGCTGCAAGCGCGATCGGCGAGTCGGTGACGGCCGGGGTGCTCGGTTCCGCGACCGTCGAGGGCGGCCTCGCCTGCGTCTTCTACGGACCGTCCGCGATCTCGCCCAAGGACCCGAACGTGGCACAGCCCGACTCGGTCCGCGTCGTACTCGTCAAGGGGTCGGACGCGACCAGGTGGTACAACGACTATCACTCGAAGGTGCCGGCGCGCTCGATCAGCGGGTACGGCGACCAGGCGTTCTATGACGGCGCCGCTTCGCTGAGCGTCCTCAAGGGTCAGGACTACCTGCGCATCGCGATATCTCCGGCCGGCGCCCCGCCGTCGCTGAAGGACGAGGAAGCGCTCGCGTCGGCGATCCTGCCCAACCTCTAAGTGCGACCCGCGCCGCTCACGGTCTCCGCCGTCCTCCGCCCGCGAGTGCTCCGGGCCTTGGGCGCCGCCGCACTCTGCGCCGGACTGGCCGGATGCTCGGGCCATCACCGCGTCGACAGCACATCCCCGGCCCAGACCGGCGCGGTCGGCGCGGTCCCGTCCGCCGGCTGCAAGGCAGCGACGCCGGCTCCGAGCGTCACCGGCCAACGTGACGCGATCGCAGTGGCCGGAACCAGCCGGACCTATCTGCTCACCACTCCCCCCGCACATCGGCAGCCCGACCCGCTGGTCGTCGACTTCCATGGCTTCGGCGAGGGCGCACCGACCGAGAGCATCACGACCGGCTTCGGCACGCTCGGCCAACGCGACGGTTTCGTCGCGGTCTTTCCGAGCGGGACCGGCACTCCGATTGCCTGGGACACCTCGACGGAGGCCGGCAATCCCGACCTCCGCTTCGTCGCGGCGCTGCTCGGCCGTCTCGAGGCGACCCAGTGCATCGACGAGGCGCGGGTCTACGCAACCGGCCTTTCGCAGGGCGCGTTCATGACCTCGACGGTTGCCTGCGTGATGTCGCGGACCTTCGCTGCCGTTGCGCCGGTCGCCGGAGTGCAACTGCCACGACACTGCCCGACTGAAAGGCCGGTGCCGTTGTTGGCGTTCCACGGCACCGCCGATCCGATCCTGCACTTCAACGGCGGGATCGGCCGCAAGGTGCTGGCGGCCGACATCCACGCGCATCCTCGACCGTTGCCGAAACAGCCGGCGCCGCACTTGTTCGGAGCCGGCTATCCGGCCAACGTACGGGCCTGGGCAGTGAAGGACGGCTGCGGCACCACGCCGACCGATACCAGGGTGTCGGCGCACGTCATCCATCGGTCGTACCCGTGCCCGCCCGGAGTCGAGGTGGAGTTCGACATCATCGTCGGAGGCGGTCACTCATGGCCGGGCAGCCCGATCAGTGCAGCGATCTCTGCATTCGTCGGTCACACGACGATGGAGATCAACGCGACGAACACGATCTGGGCGTTCTTCCGCGGCTTCCACCTCGCGCACCCGCTCGCCATGCATTGAAGTATCGATCGGATCGAACCGGATCGGCCTCGCTCGCGTGACATCAGAAAGCGACACCGACAAGCGGACTCGCGGAGAAGACAGTAGGAGACAACAGTGAACAGCATCGGCAAGGCGAGTACTGGCGCAGCCATGGCCGCGCTCGCCATCATCGTGGCGGGTTGTGGCAGCAGCAGCAGTGGTGGCGGCGGCACCTCGACCCTTGCGCCGGCGAAGAACGTGGCAGCCAGCAGCTTCCAGACCCACTCGACAAAGGCCGGCACCGTGCTGGTCGACGCGAAGGGCCGGACCATCTACGAGCTTACCGGCAACACCGCGAGCAACCAGAAGTGCGGCTCCGCGTGCCAGGCATTCTGGCCGCCGGTCATGTCCGGTGGCAGCCAGGTCGTGATCAACGGTCACCCGGCCTTCACCTTCTCGATGGACTCCTCGCCCGGCCAGGCATTGGGCCAGGGCACGAAGGACACCTGGGGCACCTGGTGGGCACTGGACGCGAGCGGGAACCCGATCACCGGCACCGGTACTCCGGCGACCACGCCGAGCTCGGCCAGCAGCAGCGGTGGCGGGTACGGCTACTGATCGACCCGGCACCTCGGTAAACCCGCCATTGCAGGAGGCCCGGCGCGACGTGCGCAGACCAACGGCCGGCCCGGCGCATAGCGCCCGGCCGGCCGTTGGCGTTAGCGTGCGGGCAACTTCACCGGAGGCGCTCGTGAGCCAAGACCCGACCGGCGTACACCCCGAGTCCGAGCACTACAGCTGGACGATCGACGTCGGCGACCACCCCGAACGCACCGACAGCCCTGGGTACGTCGCCAGCCGGGCCGCGATGATCAAGCTCGTCCAGCAGAGCCAGCCGTGGTACTTCGGCGGTCCGCCGTACCAGGATCATCACGGCGGCGGGATCTGGGTGAAGGACGACACCGGATGGCTGATGCTGCTCGGGCTGGCCGGGATCGAGTGGTCGGCGCAGTTCTGCGCGGACCCGGCGAAGGTGGATCTGTTGCGGCAGTACGCCCAGCGGCTCTGTGCCGGCTTCCCGAACACGATCGCGGGCTACCAGGAGATCGGCTACACCGACGCGGCCACCTTGCTGTCGACGCCGATCGCGACCGCCGACGACGTCGAGCGCTGGACCGACGGGTTGTTCAACGCCTGCGTCCCGCTGCCGGCCAGCCTGCACACCGGCGTGCTGATGGCCGGCAGCGGGTATCACCACTACCCGAAACCGATCATCGACATCACCACGTTCAAGCACGACGACTTCACGCTGTTCGTCGCCGACACCAACGGCGCGGAGGTCGCGGTCGCTCCGGTGGCCAGGCGCGGCAGCGGCGACGGCCACGTCTCGGTGCTGTGGGCGGCCGCGAACGCGCCGATCAACCGCAAGGTCGAGCAGGCCGCGAAGGACGGAAAGTCGCTCGTGCTCGATCCGGATCATCCGCTCGCGAAGGCAGCCTTCAAGAACCAGACCGCAACGCCGACTCCCCCGGACGGGTAGCTACCGCTGCGCACTTAGACGCTGATGCCTTCGTAGGCGTTGAGGTGCCGGATGCCGTGCCGCCGAACGCCTTCAGCGATCGCGGCGTCGAGATCGGTGAGCTCGTCCTGGTGGGCGCGCAACATCATCGTGAAGCGGGACGCCTCCGGCCGGTCCTCGGCTTCGGCGATGTAGTGGCGCAGCCGCCCGATCGTCTCCAAGGTCTTGTGGCGCCGGGCCACGAGCTCGTAGACCGCAGCCCGGTCACGGTCGCCGTCGGTTGCGCAGTCGATCTTCGCGCCCGAGCGCCGGAGCTCGGCATTGGTCGTCGTCCACTTGCTCCGCCCGTGGGGCATCAGCCGGTCCATCTCGTCGTCGGGAATCTCGATCTGGATCACCACGTCCGCATCCTTCGACCGTGCACTGGTCCGGGACAACAGCAGCTCGACGTCGTCGTACTGGCCGGGCTCCCCGGAAAGGACGACGCTCGGGTTGTTGGACTGGTGGTAAAGCTTCATGTCGTATCCAGGCTAGAGGAAGAATCCTGCCCGTGGTGCGGCATCCGGACTAGCCGAAAGTACCCCGTCAGTACGAAGCGATGACCGGGATGACCCGGTCACCGAGGAGGTCCAGCGGGGTGATCGAGGCCACGTCGGGCACCGAGCCGTGGTAATGGGTGATGCCGAGCCCGGCCAGCTGTCGGAGGCTCTCGAGCAGCCCGTCGACGTTGGCGCCGTCCGGGCCGGGGTCGAGTGGTCCCATGACCGTCTTCTCGATCTCGTCGTAGTCACGGCCGAGGTCCTCGCAGTGGCCGCGCAGGACATCGAGCTTGTGGGCGAGGTCCGGGCTCGCGAACAGGTTGCAGGCCTGGGCGTATTTCGCGACCAGCCGCAGGGTCCTCTTCTCCCCGCCGCCGCCGATCAGAATCGGCGGGTGCGGGCGGGTCAGCGCCTGCGGAGAGTTCAAGGTGCGGGCCAGCCGGTAGTGGGTGCCGTTGTAGGGGCCGTCCCCGTCGCTCCACATCTGCAGGCAGATCTCGAGGGCTTCCTCGAGCCGCTCGAACCGCTCAGCGGTCGGCGGGAAGTTCAGCCCGAGGCCGCGCGCCTCCTCCTCGTTCCACGCCGCGCCGATCCCGAGGTAGGCCCGGCCCTCGGACAGTACGTCGAGCGTCGTGACCGCCTTTGCCAGCAGCCCCGGCTCGCGGTAGACCACCGCGGTCACCCAGGCCAGCAGGTGGATCTTCGCGGTGCGGGCGGCGAGGTAGCCGAGGGTTGTGTAGGCCTCGAGCATCTCGTGCTCGGGCGGGCCGATGTGCCCGATCTGCCAGACGTGGTCCATCACGCTGAGCTTGTCGAACCCGTTGTCCTCGGCCGCCGACGCGATCCGGGTCAGGTCGGAGGCGATCCGGTCCGGCCCACCGGGCCAGGTGAAGTTCGAGACGTGTACTCCGAGTTTCATGCAGAACCATCCCGATGCGGCGTTTCACTCACGCTAGTCCCGACTCAGGCTGAATCCCACAGCGGCCGGATCGCGGCGGACAACATCGCGGCCACGTCGCCGAGCCGGTGCCGGCCGCCCTCGACGATCGGTTCGCCCGACACCACCACGGTGTCGATGTCGGCCGCCGTGGCGCTGAGCAGGATCTGCTCCGGATCGGCCCCCGCTGTTCGCACCGTGTCCGTGCGGACCGCCACGAAGTCGGCCAACCCACCGGCCTCGAGCCGCCCGGCGTCGGGCCAGCCGATGCCGGCATGCCCGGTCAACGCATTCAGCAACTCGGCCGGAGTGAACCGGCCGCGCTCGCCACTGCCGAGCCTTTCGTCCATCTCCAGGCTGCGGGCTTCCTCGAGCAGGTCGATCACGGCATGCTGGTCCGAGCCCAGCGTGATCGGGCAGCCCGTAGCCGCCAGCCGGCGGGCCGGCCCGATCCCGTCGGCCAGATCGCGCTCGGTCGTCGGGCACATGCAGATCGTGGTTCGGGAATGGCCGAGCACGTCGATGCCGGCGTCGGCCAGGTGCGTCGCGTGCACCGCGGTCGTGCCCGGGCCGAGCACGCCTTCGTCGTCGAGCAGCATCGTGGCGGTGCAGCCGTAGAACGCCTGGCAGGCCGCGTTCTCCTCCAGCTGCTCGGAGACGTGCGCATGAACCGGGCGGCCGGCGGCGACAAAGCTGACCGAGCCGAGCGCGGCCCGCGGCACCGCCCGTACCGAGTGGATCGCCACGCCGACGGTCATCCCGTCCGACGGGGTGAGGCGCTCGACCCGCTCGGCCCACCGCCCGACATCGCCGTCGCTGAACCGCAGCTGCGGACCCACCAGCGGCTTGTGGCCGGTCGAGTCGAGGCCGCCGGTCAGGTAGCAGGTGTCGAGCAGCGTGAGCCGGATGCCGGCGTCCGCGGCGGCCTGCCGCAGCGCCTCCGCCATCACGTTCTCCTCGGCGTAGCGCTCGCCGCCGGGCGCATGGTGGAGGTAGTGGAACTCCCCGACCGACGTGACGCCCGCGAGCGCCATTTCGGCGTACGTAGCGCGGGCGAGGGTGAGGTAGGAGTCCGGATCGAGCCGGCCCGCGATCGAGTACATCGCGTCCCGCCAGGTCCAGAACGTCCCGCCACCGCCATGGGTACGCCCGCGCAGCGCGCGGTGGAAGGCATGGCTGTGCGCGTTGGCGAAACCGGGCAGGACGAGCCCGCGCAGCCGGCGCGCGTCACCCGGCTCCGCGCCGGCCCGGACCTCGGTGAGCCGACCGTCGGCGACCTCGAACCTGACGTCGTGGGCGATGCCCGACGGCAACCAGGCGGAGTCAGCGAACCAGCTCATCGGGCTAGATCCTCCACCACGCGTGCGAGCGCCTCGACGCCGGCAACGCAGTCTTCTGGTTCGGCGTACTCGGCGGGCGAATGCGAGACGCCGGTCGGGTTGCGGACGAAGAGCATCGCGGTCGGAATGCCGGCCGCGGCGAGGATGCCCGCGTCGTGACCCGCGCCGGTGCCCAGCACCGGTGCCTCTCCCAGCAGCGCCGAGACCCGCGCGGCCAGTACGACGTCGAAGGCCGTGTCGGCGGTGAACGACTCCTCGTCCGGCTGCACGCCGGCTGCAGTGCCGACGGCCTCGACGACCGCGCGCACCGACCCTTCGCGGGGGCCCCGCGCGTCGAGCCATGCCGTCACCCGCGACGGGATCGCGTTGACCCCGTTTGGCTCGACCCGCACCTTGCCGACGGTTGCGACACAGCCCTGCTGCTCGGCCGCGCCGCGAGCGCTGCTGATCACCGCGGCCAACGCCAGCATCGGATCGTGGCGGTCCGCCAACCGGGTCGTCCCGGCGTGGTTGGCCTCGCCCAGCAGGTCGAGTCGCCAGCGTCCGTGCGGCCAGATCGACGAGCCGACCGCGACCGGCCGGCCGAGATCCACCAGCGCGCGGCCCTGCTCGACGTGCAGCTCGATGAAGGTGCCGACCCGGGCGAGGGTGGCGTCGTCGCGGCCGAGGTCGGCGACCGGCCGGCCGGCCGCCGCGATCGCCTCGGCCATCGTCACGCCGTCGGCATCGGTCAGCGCCCGGGCCCGGTCCGGTGCGAGCGCTCCGGTGAGCAGCCGGGAGCCCGCGCACGCGATCCCGAAGCGCGCACCCTCCTCGTCGACGAAGTTGACCACCCCGATCGGCCGGGCCGGGGAGAATCCGCGCTCCCGGATCGCCTCGATCGCGGCAAACGCCGAGACCACGCCCAACGGCCCGTCGTAGGCCCCGCCGTCCGGGACCGAGTCGAGGTGCGAGCCGGCCACCACACCCGCCCGACCGGCTCGCGCGGCTTCGTCGGGGTCGCCCCACCAAGCCCACTGATTGCCGACCCGGTCCACCACCAGGTCGAGGCCGCAGCGGGCGGCCTCACCGGCAAACCACTCCCGCAGGACGGCGTCCTCAGAGGTCCAGGCAAACCGCCGGTAGCCGCCGGTCCGCGGGTCACGGCCCACCGGTTGCAGCGCCGACCAGAGGTCGTCGAAGCCCACTAGCGCGGCGTCTCGGGGCCCGGCGCAAACGGCGATCCGTGGCCGGGCACGATCCAGTCGGCGAGCGCCAGAACCCGTTCGCGCTGCACCCGCAGCTGCTCCGCATCGGGCGCGTAGGGGTCCTCCAACGGCCCCTCGGCGGACCACCACAGGTGGGTTAGCGCCGCGACCCGGTCGGCGGTGCCGACCAGCACCGTCAGGTCCTGGTCGGTGTGGCCGGGGGTCGCGAGCAGCCGGATCGAGGGCGCGAGATAGACGCCGTCGGCGGGCCGGTCGGCCCACTCGTCGCGGGTGTAGGTCGCCTGGAAGTCGTGCACCGGGATCTCGCCGAACAACGCGATGTTGACGGTGTGGTCGGGGTGATGGTGGCTCAGCACCACGTCGGTCACATCCGCCGGGGTGAGCCCCAGCGCGTGCAACGGGTCCAGGATCGCGGCCCTGGACGGCACCATTCCAGGGTCCACGACGATCACCCGGTCGCCTGCACGCAGCAGGCTCACCGTGCCGGCCACCCGGTCGCCGGCATACCCGGCAAACAAGACATCGATCATGGCGTCGCGGGCAAGATCGTCCGTCGTCACCGGCATACCGTACGGCACGGCCGCCGACCGCGACCGGCCGATTGATATGCCTGGTATGAACGGAATGTCCGGATCCACCCCCGGCGATCGCCCGACCGGATCCGCCACGTGGCACTGCACCGCACCGCGCGGCGTGCCGATGAACCGGATGTGAGCGGGGCCCTGACGTCCGATCGTGATCTTGTCGCGGTCCTTTCCGGGCTGGGCGCGCGGATCCACGCCGGTTTGCGCCTCGCGGACACGCTGGACGCGGTCGCGCACGCGGTCGTCGAGTTCATCGGATTCGAAGTCGCCGCCGTCAACCTGCGCCGCCCGGACGGCACGTTCGAGGTGGTCGCGGTCGCAGGCTCCGAGGAGGCCGCGCGCGAGCTACTCGGCACCAGCATGGGCAAGGAAGAGGTCTTCGCCGAGATGTCGCGGGCCGAGGAGTGGGGCACGCTGCGGTTCGTCCCGCACCAGCGCGCGACCAGTCCGCGATCGAACGTCTGGATCCCCAACATCGCGATCAGCAACGACCCCGACGCGTGGCACCCGCTCGATCTGCTGTTCGCTCAGCTGACCGCGCCCGGCGATGAGCTGGTCGGCCTGCTGTCGGTCGACGTACCCGAGAGTGGCCGGCTGCCCGACCAGATCCAGCGCGAGCTGCTCGAAGCGCTCGCCCTGCAGGCCGGGATCGCGATCTCGAGCGCCCGCCTGACCGAGCAGCTGCACGACGAGCGGGAGGACCTGCAGCGCGAACAGGCCCGGCTGGCGGCCAGCGAGGCGGCCTTCCGCTTCTCCTTCGACGGTTCGGCCACCGGGATGGCGCTGGTCAGCCTCAACCCGCTCGAGCTGGGCAGCTTCCAGCGCGCGAACGACGCCTTCGGCCGGGTGCTCG
>CAYNDD010000013.1:0-28092 GCA_964395425.1 uncultured Frankiaceae bacterium | reverse complement strand
CGCTACCACACGGTGGACCACGCCGATCCGCACCCCGATCCCGGCCACCGGGCGCCCGGCGGCACGGCGCTCGACTACCTCGAGCACGCCCTCGCAGTAGCTCATCTCATGCAAAGCAGGCGCCTCTTACATCGAGCGGATGCGGAGATACCGGCGGATGTCCGGGATCGAGGTGAGGGTCACGACGATCGCAGCGAGGACTCCAGCCGCGATGATCGCAAGGAAGATATAGCCGAGGACCTTCATGACCATGGCTCCTTCGTAGGTGTTGAGGGTGGCTCCGCGAGCTGCTTGTTGAGCACGCCGAGTACCGCGTCGATGGCGCGGTCGATCGCGGCTTCGACGTCCGGCGTGAGACCGATTCCTTCCTCGAGGTCGGCCGGCTCGCAGCCGACGATGTACGTCGGCGGAAGCCGGCCGCCCATCGAGCCCAGGGTCGCAAGGACGGCGACCGGCTCCATGCCGTGCGCGTCGAACTCGCCCGAGCCCAGGTCATCGGGACCGACTTCAAGCACCACGACGTCGCCGGGCTTCCCGCGGGCAGGTAGCGCATCGACGATCACCAGCCCGTCGTAGCCGTCGAGCAGGTCGTACGCGAGGTGCATACCGCGGATCCCGTAGTCGACGACCTTGACGTTGCGCGGGAGCTCGCAGCCGGCCAGCCGTCGAGCGACCTCCGGACCGAAGCCGTCATCGGTCAGGAAGATGTTCCCGATTCCCGCGACCAGCACGGTGCCCTTCACGAGGACACCCCGCGCGCGTCCGCTGAGGTGAGGGGCTCGATCTCCTCGGGAGCGAAGTAGTAGTAACGACCGTGCCAGTCGTGCAGGTCAGCGGCCGGGTCGTTCGCGAGCAGCACGGCGATGTGTGTCTCGCCATCGACGTCGCGGTCGATGCGGCGTACGACCGCAAGCTGCCCCGCGAGGAACATGTCGTGGGCGTCGGCGCGCCGGCTCGGGCGCAACCGGACTCGGCTGTTCTTCGAGACCGGCACCCCGTCGATCCGCACGACGTCGGTCTCCGGCGCGATGCTCGCTTCCGCCTGTTCGTTGAACCATGGGGGCGGCTCATGACGCTCGATCAGCTTGCCGGCCGGGTCGAAGCTCGTAGCAATCGTCGGGAAGTCCGGCTCGGGCGGATCGAAGCCTCGAAGCGCACCATGCAGCCGCTCGAAGACTTCGGGGGGCATGGTGTCGCTGCGGTCGATGATCGCCGCGGCCCGCGGGTCGGTGCCGCGCGCTGCCTGCTTCTCCTCGTCGGTCATCGTCATGATCCGCAGGGTCAGGATCTCGTCGATCTCGGCCGAATCAAACAGCGGGCCAGGGCTTTCCTCGGCGATCGCCGGGAAGTCCCCGAGGATGATCGGCGCGCCCAGCAGGACGTCGCTGGACTGCCCGGAGACCTGAGCGCCGGCGAGCACCGGCCAGCACCGCGAGTTGGTGCAACCGGACGCGACGTCGTTCGCCCAGTCGGGCGGGTCCACGAGTGACACGAGGATTGAGTCGCCGGCGGCGATCAGCAGGTGGGTCCCGACGAAGGACTGGCGAGCCACGACATCTCGCTGAGCCGCCCGCGACGGCTCCGGGTCATCGCTGGGTGTCACCTCGGCCAGAAGGGCCGAGTTCGCCACCTCGACCCGCAGAACGAGGAGTGCGGGATCGGTGTCGGCCTCGGTCGCCGAGATCGTCATCGTCCCCTTCAGTGGCCACCTGGTCCGCACCAGCCGGCCGGCCACCTGGCCGGCGCCGTCGTAGAGCAGCTCGATGTCGGTGCCGCCCGGGACGTCGAGGTCCACTGTCCGGCCACTCAGCAGCTCGCCGACGGTGATGCCGCGAACGGCGATCTCCTTCTCGACCGCCTCGTGCCATCCGATCCAGCTGATCCCGTCGACCAGCAGCGCCTCGACCGGATCGAACCGCTCGCCCGCCGCATCCACGAGCTGCTCCGGCGCGCGCCATTGGGTCTGCAAGAAGCGGACGTGGACGTCGATCCTGGCCGCGGGTCCGAGCGGCTGCAACAGGCATTGGACATGGAGGGACGGCTCTTCGCCGACCATCTGCTCGACCGCACCGGCCGGACTGAGCACGCCGAACTGCCAGCGCACCTGGTTCTTCGACGAGGTTGCGCGGTAGGGGTAGAGCAGGTAGCCCTCGTAGAGCACGGCGTCCGCGACGCGTTTCGCGTTGTCGAGCGACGCGGTCGTGGTCATGGCTGCACCGACTCCGCCGAGCCGTGCGAGTCGAATGCGGCGTCGCCGAGCAACTTGCCGATGACCTCATCCCACGAAGTGAGCCCGTTGGCCCCCTTGAACCGGCCGAGCGCGTCAATGCTCTCCCGATCCAGGCGCAGCCACCCGGAGTTCGGGAAGAAGTGGTTCATCAGCTCAGACCAGACCGCGACCGGCAGCGAATAGGTCGCTTCGAGGTTCCACGCCACCTGCTCGACCGAAAACCCCGTGGCTCCGCGCGAGAACACGGTTCCGCCGAACAGCATCCGGATCGGGATGTCGGCCACTTGTTGGGCATGCAGGAACTTCGAGCCGGTGACTTCGACGTCGTACGTGCACGGGATCGGCAGGTCGAAGTCGTGTGCGCCGGAGAAGCCCGAGACCATCGTCGTGGCGAAGGTCCACAGAAATGGCCGGAGGGTGTCCTTCCAGCGCGCCCGCGGGCCGAACTGGTCGAGCAGCCCGGCTGCCTCGTCGTCGGTGTAGGGGCGGCGCTGGGGCTCGATCATGACCTGAGCCCGCAACGCGATTGCGTGGATGGCCGCGCCGCTCGTCTCCTCGACCCGCAGTCGCGCGAGCAGCTGAGGGGTAGCGGCGTACCGGTCCGCAGTCACATCGAGGACGCTGAAGGCGAGCGCGGTCATGCCGGCTTGCTCCGGGCCACGATCTGGTCGAAGAAGGCGTCGAGTTGCTCGTGCACCTCGGCGCCGCCGTCGAAACCTCGCCAGAGCTGGCGCAGGTGACCGACCAGCTCGTAACACGCGTCGATCGGTACGAGGAAGCAGTCGATCTCCTCGTCGCGCTTACGCAACAGCAGCGCCTCCACGTCGTCAACGAGCACGCCGAGTGCGGGGTTGGCCGCGACGATGCCGTCCCACGCCGCGAGGGACAGTTCGGACTCGGTCGCCCCGGCGGGGCTCGGGTAGAAGGCGACGACCTTGCCGAGGGTCGAGTGGGAGAAGAAGAACGCGACCCCGACCGGGATCGCGAGGTCGTCCCATTGGCCTGCAGAAAGTGCGAAGTCGGGGAACCTCAGGTAGCGGTCCGGGACGGTCTTGAAGGCGAGGTCCGCCTGCTGGCGGTCGAACAGCAGCGCGCAGGGGCGGCAGGTGCACATCAGCGCGCGGTTGCGGAGGTCGACGACGTGCGAGTGCTCCGCGCCGATCGGTGCCACGCACATCTCGCAGCGCTCCCCCGGCGGCGTCACCGACCGCTCGCTGGTGATCCGCCGCAGGACGGAGACGGTGTCCGTCACGCTGCCGCGCCACTTGGTACGGCGACCTCGATCATGCCGTCGCGCTCGAGCAACGGGAGTGGCTCCAGGTGCACGCTCTCATCGTCGATGCCGGCGCCGGCGCGGCGGATGTCGAAGTGCTTCCGGCATTTCGCGCAGGTGAGTACAGCCGAGCCGGCCAGCCCGAGCCGCGGCTCGACACTGGCGTCGGCCAGCCCGGCGCCACAGGATGCGCAGCAGTCGCGGTAGGCGAACAGCGAGTCGCCCACCCGGCAGACGACAAGCTCGAGCCCGCCGGCGCAGAGCGCCCAGAGCGGGCCCGCCGGCAGGTCGTCCAGCCGGCCGATCGACTCCCACTGTCCCGCGCCCGCTCCCGTCTCGCGGTGCAGCCGCGAGGTGAGCGCGTCGACCGGGATCAGCCCGCCGGATCTGGCCGGGCCGGTCTTCTCCTCGACCACCTCGATCCGCACGACCTCGGGCGCGACCGCCTCGACCGCCTCCCGGATGGCGAGATCGAGGGTGACTGCGGACGACGCGCACCCATCGCAGCTGCCCAGCATGCGCAGCCGCGCGACTCCGTCGGCGGTCACCTCGATCAGCTCGACGTCGCCACCGTGCGTCCCCATGTACGGCCGAACCTGGTCAAGGGCCCGGGCTACCCGGTCCTCGACCGGGTAGGGATGCAGGCCGTGGACGAGCAACAGCCCCGAGACCAACTCGTCGTCCGCCATCGCCCCGAGCAGGCCGTCGTCGAGCACACCGGCGTCGTACGCGAGGTCGAGCACTCGCTCGAGTCCGGCGCCGTAAAGCTCCACGACCAACCGGACCAGCTCCTCGGCACGCTCACGCGCGAGCGGACCGGCCGCGGCACTCGCATCGAGCAGCCGCTCGATGCGTTCGCCGACCGACCGCACGTCCACCGATGGGGCTTCGTGCGGCATCCGGATCTACTCCGCCGCCGCAGCCATCGTGGGCGAGTGCAGCCGCTCGATCGTCCGGCCGCCGCCGAGATACATGTGAACCCCGCACGGCAGACATGGGTCGAAGCTGCGAACCGTCCGCATGATGTCGATCCCCTTGAAATGATCGCGGTCGTTCTCCTCGAACAGCGGCTGACCCTGCACCGCGTCCTCGTAGGGTCCAGGCGTGCCATAGACATCGCGCGGGTTGGCGTTCCACGGCGTCGGCGGGTACGGGTGGTAGTTCGCGATCTTGCCGTCGCGGATCACCATGTGGTGCGACAGTACGCCGCGGACCGCCTCGGTGAAGCCGCAGCTGATCCCCTCATCCGGCACCTCGAACTTCTCCCAAGTCTTGGTACGACCGGCACGGATCTCGGCGATTGCCTTCTCGCAGAAGTGCAGTGCCGATGCCGCGGCGTAGGCCTGGAAGTAGGTACGAGCGCGGTTGCGTTCGATCGTGTTGCTCCACTTCGGCGTGTGCCACTCGAAGCTGACCGGGCCCTTCAGCGCGGTCTTCGGCAGGTTGATCTGCACACTCGTGCCGGTCGACTTGACGTAGCCGATGTCGACCAGACCGGCGAGCGCGGTCGACCACATCCGGGCCAGTGCGCCACCGCCGGTGTCGAGGGCGAGGTGATCCGTGCCGTCGAACCAGCGCGGCGACATCACCCAGCTGTAGTTGCTGTCGAAGTCACGCTTCTGCGGCTTCGGGTTGGTGTGCTGGTTCCACGGATGGCGCCGGTCGACCGGGTTGCCGAGCGGGTCCTTCGTGACGAAGGTCTCCTGGCCCTCCCAGTCGTCGTAGAACGAGCTGCCGAGCAGGATCCGGATGCCGAGGTTGATGTCGACGAGGCTGGTCGTGACGAGCTTGCCGTCGACGACCACGCCGGGGGTCACGAACATCTTGCGACCCCAGTTCTCCATGTCCTTGTAGGCGAAGTTGCAGTGGTCGGGATCCTGGAAGGACCCCCAGCAGCCCAACAGGATGCGCCGGTTGCCGACCTGCTCGTAGCCGGGCAGTGCCTGGTAGAAGAAGTCGAACAGGTCGTCGTGCATCGGCACGACCTTCTTCATGAACTCGACGTACCGCATCAAGCGGGTCTGGTAGTCGGTCATCAGCTGGATGGTCGCGACCGTGCCGACGCCGCCCGGGTAGAGCGTGGACGGATGGACGTGTCGACCTTCCATCAGGCAGAACATCTCGCGGGTCCATCGGCTGACCTGCAACGCCTCACGGTAAAACTCGCCGGTGAATGGGTTGAGCGCCCGCATGATGTCGGCGATGGTCTTGTAGCCGTGGTCGCCCCCGTGCGGGGCCTCGGTGTTCTCGGCGAGGCGCAGCACTCCGGGGTTGGTCTCGGAGACCATCTTTTCGCAGTAGTCGACCCCGACCAGGTTCTCCTGGAAGATGTTGTGGTCGAACATGTACTCGGCCGCCTCGCCGAGGTTGACGATCCACTCACCGAGGTTCGGCGGCTTGACGCCGTACGCCATGTTCTGCGCATAGCAGGAGCAGGTCGCATGGTTGTCGCCGCAGATGCCGCAGATCCGACTCGTGATGAAGTGTGCGTCGCGCGGATCCTTGCCCTTCATGAAGATGCTGTAGCCGCGGAAGATCGACGACGTGCTGTGGCACTCGGCCACGGTCTGGTTCGCGAAGTCGATCTTCGTGTAGATCCCGAGGCTGCCGACGATCCGGGTGATCGGATCCCACGACATCTCCACCAGGTCTTTGTTGCCTGCCGAGCTCTTGGAGCGGTCCGGAAGGGTGGTCGTCATGTGACACGTCCTCTCGATGACGTGTGGGCGGGCGGACGTGCGGGCGACGCGCTACCAGGTACGTCGGGCGCCGGTGGTGAGCTCACGCCCGGGCTTGCGCCACTTGGGCTCTTTGTTGAGCGTGTCGGTCGTCATGCTGCGCAGGTTGCGGATCACCGAGCCGTAGACACCGACCGCGGCGGAGGAGAACTTGCCGCCGGGCGGCTCGTCCATGAACGGCATGAACTTGTCCGGGAAGCCCGGCATCGTGCACCCGATGCAGATCCCGCCAACATTCGGGCAACCACCGATGCCATTGACCCAGCCACGCTTCGGGACATTGCACTTGACGACCGGGCCCCAGCAGCCGAGCTTCACGATGCACTTGGGGGATCCGTACTCGGTGGCGAAGGAGCCCTGCTCGTAGTAGCCGGCCCGGTCGCACCCCTCATGCACGGTGTTGCCGAACAGCCAGGTGGGCCGCAGCGCCTCGTCCAGCGGGATCATCGGAGCCTGGCCGGTTGCCTGGTAGAGCAGGTACGTGATCGTCTCCGCCAGGTTGTCACCCTGGACCGGGCAGCCGGGGACGCAGACGATCGGCAGGCCGGCCTTGGACTTCCAATCCCAGCCGAGGTAATCCGGAACTCCCATGGCGCCGGTCGGGTTGCCGGCCATCGCGTGGATCCCGCCATAGGTCGCACAGGTGCCCACGGCGAGGACCGCCAGAGCCTTTGGCGCGAGCCGGTCCAGCCACTCACTGGTCGTCATCGGCTGGCCGGTGAGCGGGTTGTTGCCGAAGCCGCACCAGTACCCCTCGTCGTGCAGGGCTTCGTTGGGGATCGAGCCTTCGACCACCAGAACGAATGGGTCGATCTCACCGCGATCGGCCTTGAAGAACCACTCGAGGAAGTCGTCGGCTCCGCCGTTGGGTCCGCACTCGAAGTCGATCAGCGGCCAGTGCACCGCCACCTTCGGCAGGCCCGGCAGGGCACCGAGCGCGATCTCCTCAATGCTCGGTTGAGTCGCGGCCGTGAGCGCGACCGAGTCGCCATCACAACTCAAACCGGCGTTGATCCAGAGCACATGAACGAGGGTGTCTTCAGCGGCGACGGCTTCTGGAGTGAGCATCCACGCTCCTCGGGTCCGGCCTGCGGATGGAGGCCGTTTCACGACGCGCGTTGCCCGGCGATGTCGTTTCCGTGCGTCGCAACTGTTGTGATATACCTCAGTCGACCAGCCGTCAATCAGTGATTTCCGCCGGACCGGACATGCAGACTGAGCTGGTGAATGCCGCCCCGGAACGGCTCCGCGTCGACGTCGAAGGTGTCGTCCAAGGGGTCGGCTTCCGGCCGTTCGTTTCTGCCCTCGCCCGGCGCCTCGACCTCAGCGGCTTCGTCGGAAATGACACCTCGGGCGTGTTCATCGAGGTCGAGGGACCGCCGGAGCTGCTTTCCCGGTTCGTGGCGGCCCTCTTGGACGAGCCGCCCACGCTCGCGCGGGTCGAGCGGGTCCGGACCCGCGCGCTGCGCACCACCGGAGACCGCGGGTTCACGATCGTCGCGAGCACCACCACCGCCGCGCGGCACGCGCTCGTGACCGCAGACGCCGGCACCTGCGAGGAGTGCCTGCAGGAGATCACCGACCCGCGCGCGAACCGGTACGGCTACGCGTTCACCAACTGCACCAACTGCGGTCCCCGCTACACCATCGTCACCGGCGTGCCGTACGACCGGGCGCACACGACGATGTCCGCCTTCTCGATGTGCGCCCGATGCCGCGCCGAGTACGACGACCCCGACGACCGTCGTTACCACGCCGAGCCGGTTTGCTGCCCCGACTGTGGACCTGCCCTTCGCCTGCTCGACGCGCGGGGCGCACCGGTCGCCGAGGATCCGATCACCGGGACGGTTGAGCGCCTGCAGGCAGGCGGGATTGTTGCGATCAAAGGCCTCGGCGGCTACCACATCGCGGCGAGCGCTTTCGACGAGGTTGCGGTCAGCCGGCTGCGCGCGGCCAAGCATCGAGAGGACCGGCCGTTCGGGTTGATGGTCGCCGGCCTCGACGCTGCCCGCCAGCTGTGCGTGATCGACGACGACGAAGCCGCCTTGCTGCTCGGACCCGAGCGCCCGATCGTGCTGCTGACCCGCCGCACAGCGTCGGTCGTCGCGAGTGCGGTGGCGCCGCGGACCGGCGAGCTCGGCGTGATGCTCCCGTACACGCCTGTCCACCATCTGCTGCTCCAGCAGTTCGGCGGGCCGCTGGTCATGACGAGCGGCAACCGCTCAGACGAGCCGATCGCCTTCGAGGACGATGACGCGACGAACCGGCTGGCCGGCATCGTCGACGCGTTTCTCGTCCACGACCGAAGGATCGAGACCAGGGTCGATGACTCGGTCACGCGGAGCGTGGACGGACGCGCAATGCTGATTCGCCGGTCACGCGGCTTCGTGCCGCGCCCGCTCCGCCTCCCGTGGGAGTTCGAACGGCCTGTACTGGCGTGCGGGGCCGAGCAGAAGAACACCTTCTGCCTCGGCCGCGGGCACCAGGCGTTCCTGTCTCACCACATCGGTGACCTGGAGAACTTCGAGACCCTCGAGTCCTTCGTGACCGGCATCGACCACCTGCAACGGCTGTTCGCGGTGACACCGGAGGTGGTGGCCTACGACCTGCACCCCGACTACCTCTCGACCAAGTACGCCCTCGATCTGCCCGGGGTCGAGCTGGTCGGCGTGCAGCACCACCACGCGCACATCGCGTCGTGCCTCGCCGACAACGGGGTCCCCGGCCCCGTGATCGGTGTGGCCTTCGATGGCACCGGCTTCGGCCCGGACGGCACGGTGTGGGGCGGGGAGTTCCTGCTCGCCGATCTGTGGGAAAGCCAACGGGCCGCCCATCTGTCCCCCGTTCCGCTGCCGGGCGGCGCGGCAGCGATCCGGCAACCCTGGCGGATGGCCGCGGCATATCTCGATGCCGCGTTCGGCGGCGAGCCGCCCTCGGGTCTCGAGGTCGCTCGACGCAACGCCGGGCGGTGGCAGGCCGTGCGCGCAGCAGCTGCAGCCGGCATCAACTCGCCTCTGACCTCGAGCGCCGGCCGGCTCTTCGACGCAGTCGCGGCGTTGCTCGACGTACGCGATGAGGTGACCTACGAGGGGCAGGCCGCGATTGAGCTGGAGCAGATGGCCGAGCCCGACGCAGGCACCGGCTACATCGCGTCCGTCAGCGACGACGAGATCCCCCGGGTGTGGGCGGCCGACCTCATCCGTTCGGTCGTTGCCGACCGCAGCGCCGGGGTACACCGCGCGGTGATCGCCGGGCGCTTCCATCACGGCGTCGCGCGACTGATCGTGGACATGTGCGACCGGCTTCGCGAGCGGCACGGGCTCGGCACGGTTGCGCTGTCCGGCGGGGTCTTCCAGAACGTCTTCCTGCTCCGGCTGTCGGCCGCAATGCTGAGCGAGTCGGGGTTCGACGTCCTCACTCACCGTCAAGTGCCGCCGAACGACGGCGGGATCAGCCTCGGGCAGGCCGTCGTTGCGGCTGCTCGGGACCGCGGCCGCTAGCGGCGGCTCAGGCAGCGAGGGCGCACTGCACCAGCTCCCACAGCACGTGGTAGATCGTCGTCTGCACCTCTTGGACCCGGTGCACCGACGACGAGGTGACCGCGAACAGGTGGTCGAGACTGTCCAGCTCCGCCATCAGACCGCCGCCATAGCCGGCGATGCCGACCGTGGTCAGGCCGGCGCGTTTCGCCTCCTCGAAGGCGCTCAGAACGTTGGTCGACCCGCCGCTGGTCGACAAGCCGAGGGCGATGTCCCCCGGCCGACCGAAGGCCCGGATCTGACGCGCGAACACCACGTCGAAGCCGGCGTCGTTGGCCAAGGCGGTAATGATCGCGGTATCGCTCGTCAGGCACAACGCGGGCAGCGGGCGACGGTCGCCGGCCGGATCAAGAAAGGTGTGGACGACATCCTGAGCGTCCGTGCTGCTTCCCCCGTTACCGAACGCCCACAACGTCGCGCCGGCCGTGAACGCGGCCGCCAATCGGCGCGCGCACTCGGCGATCGGCGTGGCGAGCCGTTCCCCGGTCTCGGCCCGCAGTGCAACGACCTCCTTGATCTTTGCGACGGTCGATTCCGCGACGCTGTCGAGAACCTCGGCAGCGTCGTGAGCCCCGCCGTACAAGAACGGGTAGAGCGACTCGACCCCGCCCGGCTCGGGTGCCACCCCAACCGGTGTGTCGAAGAACACGTGCACGAGCTCCCACAGCATGTGGTAGGTCGTGACATGTGCCTCCTTCACCACCAGAGGGTCGTCGGAGCGGGTGACGAAGGTGTGGTCAACCTCCGCGGCGAGTCGCGAGCCATCGCCGCCGGCCAGCGCCACTGTCAGCATCCCGGCCGCGCGGGCGGCCGCGAGACCGCGCCGGACCGCGATGTCGTCATCGCCTCCGGACAGGCCCATCGCGATGTCACCGCGGCGCCCCAGGGTCAGCAACTCGTGACTGAAGATCGCGTCGGGCCCCTGCGCGGCCGCCACACCGGTCAGCATGGCCGAGTCGCTGGCAAGCGACAGCGCCGGCAACGCGCGCTTGCCGACGATGACCGGGTGCACGAACTCGACCGCCACGTGTTCCGCATCGGTCGCGGCTCCGCCGGTCCCGAACACCAGCAACCGGCCACCGGCCTGGAAGCGAGCAGCCATGTCGCGGCACGCTGCAGCCACCGCAGGCGCATCCTCGGCGAGAGCCTCAACCGGACCACGCCGCCTCGCGAATGCGGCCGATGCGGTGGCGGCGAGCGCATCAGTGCCAATCGTCATCCGACCGACCGTCCACTCGAAGTCGACACCGCTCGACGGTAGTCCCTGGTCCAAGGCTGGCTGTTTGCCCGCCGTTCACGTAGCCGGACTAGAACGAAGGTGTCCGAGTACTCCCACCGCGGAAGCGTGGTCATGCTCCAGGTCACCGAAGAGTCGCAGATCGACAGCGTCGAGGACGCGCTGCATCGCAAGTTCGACGCGATCGTCAGCCCGGCCAAGGTTCACGCTGAGGTTCAAGCGACCCGAAATTCCTTCCGTGATGCGCGGATCAGGACCTACGTACCCGTGTTGATCCAGCGCGAGGTCGCAGTACGGCTACGCAGGCTGCCTCGAAGCGTTCACTGACGGCCGCACGGCATGACCGAGCTGGAGCGGGCGCTTCTCGAAGTGGCCGCAGGACCGACAGAGGTCCGAGTCGAAGCCCTGCCTGGCGCAGCCGGCGATGGTGCAGCCCGTGTTGGCGCACCGCAGGCACTGATACCGCTGGTGTTCGCACGGTTCGCGACCTGATTCCCAGCGGCTCATGGCGACTCCTCAACCGACCATCGAGCGACCGTGGCCGCGACGGGCTCTGCGGACCACCGTGACGAGGGCCGCGAAAAGCATAAGGACGGCGGCGGCGATGACCCAACGGCGCGGTCCGGGTCGAGCCATCGAGACGGTCGCCGGTGGTGCCGCGCCGGCGTTCGGGAAGGTGATGGTGGCGGTGCCGCTGCGGGTCAGAAGTCCACTGTGGAGGGTGAGCCGCGCCTTCCACGGTCCATCCGGAATTTCGGTGGCGATGGGCACGCTGACGGGTTCGGTTTGGCCGATACCAAGCGTGACACCCAAGGTCACCGGCAATCGGCCGGTCGACAGGCCGCCGGGTCCGTCCGACAGCTGAAGGCTTCCGCTCAGGTCGACGGCACGGCCGCCGGTGTCGTGGACTTCCGCGACCAGCAGTTGCTTGCCGGTGGTTGTGCGCTCGGCGGTCAGCGAGTTGATGGTGAAGTTCGACGCCGGTGCGGCCCCGGCACCAACCGAGACGTAAAGGCGGATGCCGACGCGATTGACCTGGATGACGCCACCATCGGTGTTCGGCGCTGATTGGGTCTGGGCCCAGACGACGGCGTACTGCTCGCCCGGCGCTGCGTCGGGGGGAACCTCGACGGTCACACTGGCTTGGATGTCCCCACCAGGGGGAATGGCGGCTGAGCTGGGCGTGACCGTCGTCCAGCTTGACAGCGGATCGGGCGCGTGACCGACGGAACCGAGAAACGACCCGTCACCGATCGTTGCCGCCGCCGCATACAGGACGACGTCCACCGTCGAGCGGGTAGTGTTCGACACCCCGATCAGACGATGAATCGTCGCTCCCGGGGACAGGCGATCCACGACGTAGACGCGAGCGCGCGGATCGAGGCGCTCGGCGATCGGTTCGTCGAGGAGCTGCACGCCGATACTGCCCACCGGTGCGCTCGAGGGAGTTGGCGACGGGCTCGCAGCGCTCGGGCTCGCCGCGCACGGAATGACGCAGGCGATCACCAGCGCCGAGAGCGCGACTCGTGCGGCCGTGAGCCGGTCAGACAACCGAGTGGGTGATCGTGGCCGAGTAGACCCCCGCGGCCATACCCCCGTCGACGATCACCGTGATCGTCGGATCCCAGGTCGCCGAGTTGTCTCCGGTGATCCCGGTGGCGGTGACTGCAGGGACAACGCCAGTCAGGTCCGACGGGTCGTTGGCGGTGTAGGTCGCCGTACCAACCTTCGTGATCACTCCAGCGGCGTAGCTCACGTCACTCGCCGGAATCGCTGGGCCGCTCGGCGGGGTGAACGCGGTCGAGATGACGCTCGCGACCCAACCGGAACCGGCCGCGGCCGCACGCGCGTCGCTGACCTGCACCTGCCCCAATGGACCACTGATCGTGCCCCCGCCGACTGTATTGGCGAGGCTGCCGAGGTTCCCGGCGTCGGTCGGTACCGAGATGGCAAGGACGCCACCGGTCACGGTGATGGTGGCTGTGCTGGCACCGCCCGCGGCGAAAGCCGTCGCCGGCATTCCAACGCCAAGCGCGACGGCTGGGAGGAGGGCAGCAAGCAGGGCATGGCGGATGATGCTCATGAGGTATTCCTTCGATCTTGCGCAATTTGGCTAGAGCGAGGAATGCGATACGGCGCCCTCAACCCCTTCCATCGGCATCGGCACCCACGCAATGAAGCCGACTCCGACCGGACTGTGCACGATCGGTGCTACGAAGGCAGTAGAGGTACGCTCTCGACGCACGTTGTCTAAATCTCCTCAGCCCTGGCGGCATCGGGGATCAGCCGCAACGGCCTGAACCCCTCAGGACGTGGAGCGCGACACGATGTCCGGACTGCGCATCGCGGCGGTACCCATCGCTTGCCTGTTGTTGGCCGCCTGCGGCGGCGGCTCGTCCCCAGACTGATTCAGCAGCGCCAGGGCATCGCGACCCACCACCATCTTCATCTACGGGCGGCACGGCAAGATCCTGCTGCGCAGGACAGTTCAAGTGACGTTGTCCGACACCCAGGTGCCGGTGTGCGGCGGCGGAGGCGGAGGCGGAGGCGATCAAGCGACCGGCCGTGCCGCCGTGGTCCTCACCTCGACCGGCCAGGTAGCCGTACGCTGATCCAGTCTTTCTGGAGTGATCTACTTGACATACTCCATGTAAGGGCTCATCCTTGGTCCATGACCGCGTTAATGGTCGGCAGCCTGATCGGCACTCTGATCAGCGCCGTTTGGTACGGACTGGTCGCCAAGTCCTAGCCCGCTTCGGCGACGACGCTCGCCGCGAGCTGCCGCAAACGATCCCTTTCCGCCTTCGTCAGGTGCGCTGTGGCGGCATCGATGTCGTGCTGGAAGGCCCTGACGACCTTCTGAGCGACCCGCCTCCCCACCGGGGACAGCGTGACGTGCACGGAGCGCCGATCCTCGCTGGAGGGGCTCCGCTGGACGAGTCCCCGCCGCTCGGCGCGGTTGATCAGCCCGGTCACGCTCGACTTGTCCAGCTCGAGCAGCTGCGCGACCTCCTGCATCGTCGGCCGGCGATCTCGTAGAACGCCGAGCAACCGGGTCTGGATCAAGGACAGGTCCTGGTCGGCCGCCCGTTTGGCGAGTGCGCCCTGGACCATGAAGCTCAGCTGCGCCAGGGCGTCCATCAGGTTGAGGTCGCCGTCGTCCGCCCGCGCTTTACCCCGACCTTCCGTGGGCGGTGCCGTCGGCATGTCACTGATCGTACGTCGAGTAGTACGTGGGACCAACTATATTGGTTCGTGGCACGTACTATCTTGGAGGCGTCGGCACGAACCGCGGGAGGAACAGTGGAACTGATGCATGCCGCGGTCGTCACGTCCTTCGATGCGCCGCCCCGCTATCTCCAGATCGAGGTCCCGGTACCCCACGACGAGCACCAGCAGCTGGTGAGCGTGGTGGCGGTCGGGCTGCATCCTCGGGTTCGGACCGGCGCGTCGGGCCGGCACTACAGCAGCACCGGCCGGTTGCCGCTGATTCCGGGCGTCGACGGAGTCGGAGTCCTCCCCGATGGGCGACGCGTCTACTTCGTTACGGACGACGAGCTCCCCGGCCCGATGGCCGAACAGACCGTCATCGACCTCCGGCGAACGGTGCCGCTCCCGGATACCGCGAAGACCGAGTTGATTGCGGCAGCGATGAACCCGGCCATGTCCTCCTGGGTCGCGCTGCGCCGCCGGGTCCGAATCCAGCCGGGGCAGAGCGTGCTGGTCCTCGGCGCGACCGGCAACGCAGGCCGGATGGCGGTGCAGATCGCCCGCCATCTCCAGGCCGGGCGGGTTGTCGGTGCCGGCCGAGACCCGGACCGGCTCGCGGCCCTGCTCGGACTCGGCGCGGACGACGTTGTGCAGCTCACTGACGACGACGACGCCACTGCTGCCGCACTCGCCGACACCGCGGCCGAGGTCGACATCGTCCTCGACTACCTCTGGGGCACGCCGGCCGAACGAGCGATGATTGCCTTGCTGACCAGACGCAGCGACCGCAGCCGAGACCTCGACTGGGTCGAGATCGGGGCCATGGCGGGCCCAACATTGGAACTGCCCTCAGTCGCCCTACGCTCGGCCAACCTTCGGATCCAAGGCAACGGCCAGGGCGCGGTCTCCACCGCGGGATACCTCGCCGAGCTGCCCGCGCTGATCGACGAGATCGGCACCGGGGCTCTGCAAATGACGGCTCGTCGCGTCCCTCTTCACGACGTCGAGATGGCGTGGACCGACAACGACCCGCCCGGCCAACGAACCGTCATCGTCCCCTAGCGCCAGGTGGCCGCCCAACAGCCAACCTGTGGCCAACGTTGACAGGTGGCTTACCTTGGCTTGGTCATTCGAGTCGATCTGGAAGGCCACGTCATGTCCGATCCGGTCGACGACTCTGCCGAGTGGATCATCGGGCAGATGGCCGAAGAGGCGAAGCTGATCGGTCAGCCTCTGTCAGCCGATGAGGTCGCGTTGTTGCGTCTGCCGGCAGCACTTGCAGACACCGACGACAAGCGCCCGCAGATCCTTTCCCTCAACAACCGTGTGGTGGTTCTGGCTCGCCAGCGCATGGTTCACGCCAAAGCAATGGGTCAACCGTGCACCAAGCTTCGGCGCGGGCTCCGCGTACCGACCGACTGGTATCACCACTACACGCGAATCGTCGAGAGTCAGTATCCAGGCGTGATCTCGTCGATCATGCAGAACGTCATGCTGGCCAACGCGATGAGCGGCGAGCAGAAGAACTGGACGTCCAGGTAGGCGCTCGCCAGCGGCCCCGACTGCAGCACCCCTGCACAGCAGCTGCCCACGGACGGGGCGGGAAGACGGCCTACTGTGGCGTGTCGACCGTACGCAGCCGGTCGGCGGCGATGGTCTCGGTGTAGCGACGGCCCTCCGTTGCGTATCGGACCGTTGCGACCCATCCACGTTGGTCCTCGCGCCACAGACCCATGACCCCTGGCCACCAGCGGCCATCTCGCTCGACCTCGACGTGTTGCATACCCCCTGCTTAGCACCGATGCCGGCATTGCGGGCCGAGAACGCTCAAAACCACCCGGCTTGGCAGGCGATCCGGGTCAGGCGGCGGTCAAGTACTTGCTGTGCGCATCCTGCCCGCTGGCTCGCTGATATTTCGCGAACCCCACATAAGTGTGACCCAGCCAGCCGAATTCGGCATTGGCCTGACCGACCCCGACAGCCCGGAAGCGGTTGTCGTCGCTGCGGTTGCCGATCGGATGACCGTCGGTGTCGGCGTTCGGCACGGTTCCGTACACGACGTGGCCCCGGTTCGTGGCAGTGATCGTGTTGTGCACGAACGTGTCCCGGTAGGTGTGGTACTGGATCAGTAGCTCGGGCGATCCGTCGTTGAGCTGGTTGTTCCCCCGCAACACGTTGTAGGCGAACCGGTTGTCGTGCGAGCTGCCCGTCCTGACGCCGCCACAGTTGGGCTTGTCATTGCAATAGCCGCCGGTCGCGATGCCCGTGAACAGACTTCCGGTGATGTGGTTGTGGAGGACGTTCACGAAGTCGGCCGTCCCCTTGCCGTTCTCGGCCGCGACCTCGATGCCGATGTCGCTGGTCGTGACGTGGTTGGCGCGGACCTGGATGTGTGTCCCGCCGTCGATGTAGATGCCGTCCGCGCAGTTGCACCAGCCGTGGTCCCAGTACGACGGGTTGCCGCGCGACTGGATGTGTGAGACCCGGTTGTGGGCGATGACGCCGTGCCGGGCCCGATCGGCGTTGGTGTAGCGGTACTTGCCGGTCAGGGTCGGCTCGTAGCCGATCGCGTCGATGCCGATGTTGTCGTTGTCGAAGATGTGGTTGTGCGTGATGCTCCAGTGGTTGACGTTGCCGTTGACCACGACGGACTCACTGGCGCCGGTGCGCAGATGATCCACCGTGTTGCCGCGGATCACCAGGTCCCGGATCGCGCCGTGTGGGTCGTCGCCGTACGCGGCAATGCCGTGCGCGTTGATGTTGAAGCTGCCCAGGGTGCCGTTATCGTTGCCCAGGCGGTAGACGTGGTTGTCGACGATGTTGATCCCGCGGTCGTGGCCGTGCATGTAGACCCCGATCGGCACGATGCCCAGCTTGTCGGTGCGGTAACCGGTGATGCCGAGGCCGTCGATCGTGATGTCGGTGCTGTCTGAGATGTTCACCAAGGCCGAGGTCCCCTGAGGCGGGGTTAGCCCGCTCCCGTCGAGGACTGCGACCTGGGTGCCGTACGGGCGCAGCGTCAGATCGTGGACCCCGGAGAACCGCACTTTCTGGTGGTAGTGACCGGCGAGCAGTTCTACCGTGCCGCCGTTCGGCAGCCGTTGCACGGCGACCTGGATCGTGCGCAGCGGTGCGCTCACCGTGCCGGCGTTGCTGTCGTTCCCGGTCGGCGACACCACGATGATGCTGGTGCTCCGAGCTGGGCCGGCGAGCGCCGAGGGCGCGGTCAGCGCAATGGCGCCGTACGCAGCCACCCCACTGAGGGTCACGGCCAGGGCGGAAACGGCAGTAAGCGCATTAGTCGGTCTCATTTGATCCCCGTGTTCGCAATCGAGCTGACGAAGAACCGTTGCCCGGCAAGGAACAGCACCATCATCGGCAGCTGACTCATCAGCGTCGCCGCCATCAGTACCGGCCAGTTGGTGAAGTGAGCACTCTGGAATGTGGCCAACCCGAGCTGGACCGTCATCGTGTTCGGCGACGACGTCACCACCAGCGGCCAGAGGAAGTCGTTCCAGACGTCGAGGAAGGTGAGCACGGCCACCGTCGCCAGCGGCGGGCCCATCAAGGGCAGCAGGATGGTGCGCAGGATGCGGAACCGGCTGGCACCGTCGATCAGCGCGGCTTCCTCGAGCTCGACCGGGAGGGTCAGGAAGAACTGCCGCAACAGGTAGATCCCGAACGGCGTCACCAGGTTCGGCACGATGAGCGCCGGCAGCGTGTTGACCAGCCCGAGGTGCTTGACGATCAGCAGGGTCGGGATCATCACGACCTGGAACGGCACCATCAGCGTCGCCAGGATCCCGAAGAAGACGATCCGGCTGCCCGGGAAGCGGAGCCTGGCGAAGGCGTAGCCGGCCAAGCTGGCCAGGATCAGGTTGCT
This sequence comes from uncultured Frankiaceae bacterium, assembly GCA_964395425.1. Taxonomy (GTDB): domain Bacteria; phylum Actinomycetota; class Actinomycetes; order JAFAQI01; family JAFAQI01; genus DATAUK01. Next base: position 9,982 of record CAYNDD010000013.1, on the reverse strand, counting down.
CGTCACGCAGGTGACCGACACGATCGTGCTGTTGATCAGCCAGTGGGCGAACGGTGACTCCGTCCACGCGGTCGAGAAGTTGCTCCACTGCAGCGAGGTCGGCAGTGAGGGCGGGAACTTCATCGTGTCGGCGAGCGTCGACAGACTGGTCACGAGCATCCACAGCAGCGGGAACGCCATCAGCAGGGCGACCGGGATGAGCACCAGGTGCCAGCCGGAGGGCCGCCGGCTCCGCCGGCGACTGGTGGGGACCGCGGCGACTGTCATGCCTGCCCCATCTCCGACGAGTCTCGGGCGATTCGCAGCTGCACGACCGTGATCAAGGCGATGACGGCAAACAGAGCGGTCGCCATCGTCGCTGCATAACCCGCGTGGAAGAACTCAAAGGCTTCTTCGTAGATGTAGTAGACGACCACCGTCGTCGCGTGCAGCGGTCCGCCCTTGGTGGTGACGTAGACCTCGTCGAACAGCTGTAGCGCGTTGATCGTCAGCCACACCACCAGGAATCCGGTGACCGGACGCAGCAATGGCACCTGGATCCGCCAGAAGGCGCCCGCTCTCGAGCAACCGTCGATCAGTGCCGCCTCGAGGACGTCCCCCGGAATGCTCTGAAGCCCGGCGAGGTAGATCAGCGCGCCGAAGCCCACCCATCCCCACACCGTCATTCCGATGATCGCGAACAACGCTGCGTTCGGCGAGGCGAAGAAGCCGGAGGTCGGCAGGCCGATTTTCTGGAGCACCGCGTTGATGATCCCGAAGTTGGGGTCCAGCAGCCAGGTGAAGATGACACCGGTCGCGACCGTCGAGGTGACGACCGGGATGAACACCGCCAGGCGATACAACGACATGCCCCTGACCCGGCGGTTCAGCGCACCCGCGACGAGCAACGCCAGCACCAGCGTGACGGGCACGAAGATCAGCGTGTAGACGATGGTGTGCTGGATCGCTTCTTTGAAGACCGGGTCGTGGATGAGCTCGCGATAGTTCCCGGTCCCGGCCCAGGTGGCCGGCGTCTCCAGGTCGTCGTGCTGGAACGACAGCGCGATCGACCAGACGACCGGCACCAGCCCGAACAGCCCGATCAGAAGGACGGCCGGCGACACCATCCCCCAGCCGACCAGCCCGTCGGCGACGGTTCGGCGGTGCCGCTTGGGTCGAGCGGGACGTTTGTCGATCGGTCCGGGCAGCATTGTCCGGCGGGGCGCCCGGGGGCGAGTGTCGCCGCGCTCCCGCGGACCACTTCGCTCCCCACGGCTCACGAGCCGCCGGCCAGTACTGCCGCCACCTTCTGGTTCGCCGCGTCGAGGGCGGCCTGAGGCTGCGACTGCCCCAGCAACACGGACTGCACCATCTCACCGATCGCCGAAGAGATCTCGGCGTACGACGCGATGTTGGGCCGGACGTTCTTGACGTTGTTCAGGTTGTCGACGAACACCCGCTCGGCCGGGTACTTCTTGAGGAAGGTCTGGTAGCCGGGAAGTGTGGTCTCCGACTTGCGCAGCGGCAGGTCGCCGGTGGCGATCGCGAACTGCAGGTGCACCTTCGCCGACGTCAGCCAGCTGATGAACTTGAACGCCGCAGCCGCTCTCGGCCCCGAGTGGTCGAAGAGCATGTAGAGGTCGGGCCCCGAGATCGTCTGGTGGTCACCGTTGTAGCCGGGCAGAAGGGTGACGCCGTAGTCGATGCTGGGCAAGATGCTGGACAGGTCCCACGGGCCGGTCCAGAGCATGGCGATCTTGCCGCTGTTGAACACATTGAGGTAGGCGTCGTTCCCGGTGTCCAAGTAGACCGACTTGTCGACCACGGCCATGTTGTACAGCTGCTGGAGCGCGGCCAGGCCGGCCGGAGAGTCGAAGGCCGGCTTTGTGTTGGTGCTGTTGAGCAGGCTGCCGCCGGCCTGCCACAGCATGGCGAGGTAACGCCACACGGTGTCTTCGCTGCCGTCGTTGATGTATGCCCAGCCGAAGGTCTTGGTGCTCGGGTCGGTGAGCTTCTTGGCCGCAGTACGGAAGTCCTGCCACGTCCAGGAGGCGTTCGGCAGCGCGACTCCGGCCGCCTGGAACAGCTTCTTGTTGTAGACCAGGGCCAGGTTGTCGACCAGCGCCGGAATGCCCACGACCTTGCCGTCGACGGTGGCCGCCTGGCGCTCGGAGGGATAGAAGTCGCTCCAGTCCATCCCGGGTGCGGTCACCTTGTCGGTGAGGTCGACCAGCTTCGGCTGGCGGGCCAGCTGGGCGGCCGACGACCCGTACTCATAGGCCGCGTCGGGATAGTTGCCCGCCGTGAAGCCCGCGATCGTCTTCTGCAGCGCGCCGTCGTTGCCGCCGTTGAACTCGAGCTTGACCGTGCTGGTGGGATTCGCCTTGTTCCAGATCGCGACCTGTACAGCGATCTCCTTGGCCTCGACGTCGGTGTAGCCGTGCGACAGCGTGATGGTGGTCGCGGTGGGCGCCGAGGAACCGCCGCCACCACCCCCGCTCCCCCCGCTGCACGCAGTCACCGGGATGAGAAGCAGCAGCGTGGACACGGCGACCGTGCGCCGCTGGCGAAGGCGCCCGCCGACCCGGGTGCGTGGCGCGGTGCGGGATGCCGTCATCTGGCCCTCCTCGGTCGACGCGGCGGTGTGGGCGGATAGCCCGCGACCGGACATTCGAGCAGAATCGAGCGTGCTGGATGAGCATCGTTGCACCAGTTCCGCGAAAGCGTCAAGACAATGCTCGAAACGAGCACTCTCATGCGCGTATTGTGCGCGCATGCGCAGAGAAGACCGCCTGGGAGTGATCCTTCGGCAGCTCAACGAGACCGGGTCGGTCGGTGTCGTCGAGCTCGCGCAGAAACTGAACCTGTCGCAAGCCTCGGTACGACGCGACCTTCACCTGCTCGAGCAGCAGCAGCTCCTGACCCGAACGCACGGCGGCGCGGTCGCCTCGGGCGTGCTCTACGAGCTCCCGATGCGCTATCGCGGCGGCCAGCGTTACGACGCGAAGCGGGCCATCGCGCTACGGACCGCCCAGCTGATCTCCACCGAGGTCCGGTCGGTCGGGATCAACGGCGGGTCGACGACCACCGAGGTGGCGCGCGCCCTGGCCGCCCGGCAGGGCTTGCGCGTGGTCACCAGCGCTCTCAACATCGCCTCGGAGCTTGCGGTCCGGATGAACATCGAGCTCGTCGTGTGCGGCGGTAGCGCGCGGACCGAGTCCTACGAGCTGGTCGGCCCGCTGGCCGAGCTGACCCTGTCCAACATCAACGTCGACGTCGCGATCGTCGGGGTCGACGGGGTGAGCGTGACGGCCGGGTTCACCACCCATCACGAGGTGGAAGCGCACACCAACCGCGCGCTGCTGCGTACCGCGGAGCGCGTCATCGTCGTTGCGGACTCCAGCAAGATCGGTAAGCGGGGCTTCGCCAAGATCAGCGACATCTCCTCCGCATCCGACGTCGTGACCGACTCCGAGGCGGCCGCCGAGGACATCGAGGCGCTCGAGCGGCTCGGTCCGACGGTGCACGTGGTCAACGTCGGGCCCACTCCGGACCGCTAGAGCGCGGGCTCACCCAGCTGCGCGCGAAGTGGCTCCGGCAGGCGATCGGCGTGCGCGGCGACCATCTCGTCGGCGAGCTGCCAGATCGACTCGACGGACAGGCTGGCGGCGGTGTTCGGGTCGGCCATCATCGCGTGCCGGATGTGATCGGGGCGCAGCTCCGTCGCGGCCCGCACGGTCAGATCGACGACCGACAGGAAAGCCCGGTTCAGCGCGGCGCACTGGGCCGGGAGGTCGCCGACCGGCAGCGGTTGCGCTCCTGAGCCGTTGATCACGCAGGGAACCTCGACTGCGACGTTCGGCGGCAGGTTGGCGATCAGACCGGTGTTGGCCACGGTCGCCTGGATCGTGCGCGCCGACCCGGTGACCATGCTGTGGATCACCTCGGGGGCGTACTCCGCGGCCTCCTCCTCGGGCTCGGTGTAGATGCCGGCTGCGACCTGCGGGATCAGCGCCTCGATCTCGGCGAGGTTGTCGGCGCTGATCCGGACGTAGTCATTGATCGGGATCCGCAGCCGTTCGACCTCGCGGGCGTCGTGCAGGTACCACGGGACGTACTCGGAGGAATGCTCGCTGGTCTCGGTCGGGTAGAAACCCAGCCGGCGGTACATGTCGACCCGCACCCGACGGCGCAGCTCCGGATCGGCGGCGATCAGCCGGTCCAGCTCGGGGTAGAGATCCTTGCCGTTGTGCTCCCACCGCAGCACCCAGGCCTGGTGGTTCACCCCGGCGCTGTGGAACGTGACCTCGTCCAACGGCACTCCGACGAGGGCGCTGAGGTCGTGCACCGTCCAGTACACCGAGTGGCACAGCCCGAGCACCTTCAGATCGGGATGGCGACGGTGTAGGTAGGTGACATTCATGGACATCGGGTTGGTGTAGTTGAGCAACCAGGCACCCGGGCACTCGGCGAGCATGTCCTCGCCGAGGCCGTCCAGGAACCCGAAGGTCCGTAGTCCGCGAAAGACCCCACCGACGCCGAGCGTGTCCGCGATGGTCTGGCGGAGCCCGAAGCGGGCCGGCACTTCGAAGTCGGTCAGGGTGGCCGCATGACCGCCGATACTCACGGCGTTGATCACGAAGTCTGCACCGGCGACCGCTTCCGCGCGGTCGAGCGAGGTCCGGATGGTCGCCTGCCGGCCGTGCCGCTCGACCGCGATCCGGGCCAGGCTCTCAGCCAGCTCCACCCGCTGCGGGTCGATGTCGTGCATGACGAGCGTCAACGGTCCGACGTCGTCATACGTCAGCAGGTCGCGCAGCAGCTGCCGGGTGAACTCCGCCGAGCCGGCCCCGACGAAGCACACGGTCGTCATGCGGCGAGCATGGCACTACCGTGCGAAACGAGCAAGACCGGACAGGATTTCTGCACAGTTCTGGACAGGCCGCGCAGGTCGGGCCAGAATGCGCCCATGGTCGACGCCGATGCCAGCGCCGCGCCGGTGCTGGTCGTGGGCGACGTGAACCCGGACCTCGTCCTGTGCGGCGACGTCGTGCCCCGATTCGGTCAGGTCGAGCAACTGCTCAGTACGGCGAGCCTCGTCATCGGTGGATCGGCCGGCATCACCGCGCACGGCTTCGCCCGGCTCGGCCGACCGGTGGCGCTGGTGGCGGCAATCGGGACCGACTCGTTCGGCGCGATGGTGCGCGATGCGCTCCGCGGCGCCGGGGTGAACACCTCCGATCTGGTGGTCCGGGACGATCAGACGAGCGGGCTGACCGTCGTACTGTCCACCGGCTCCGACCGGGCGATCCTCACGCTGCCCGGCACGATTCCGACGCTGACCACTGACGACATCCGGGCCGCGGTCGCCCGGATGACGCCGGCCGGGCTGCGCCACGTGCACGTCTGCGCGCTGTTCCTGCAACCGACGCTCGCAACGCAGCTTCCGGCCGTGCTCGCCGAGATCAGAGCAGCGGGCATCACGACGTCGCTGGACCCGAACGGCGACCCGGCGGCCGACTGGACCGGGGTGCAGGCACTGCTGCCGCACCTCGACCTCTTGCTCCCCAACCGAGGCGAAGCGATCGCCATCGCGCGGGCGACCGGGGTTGACGTGCCCGACCTTGCTGCTGCCTGCCGCGTGCTTGCGTCGAGTGTCCCGCTGGTCGTCGTCAAGGATGGCCCCGACGGCGCTCGCGCGGTCGGCAGCGACGGCGCGACGGTCATCGAGCCCGGGGTGCCGGTCGAGGTGGTCGACGCCACCGGGGCCGGTGACAGCTTCAACGCGTCGTTCCTCGATGCCTGGCTACAAGCGCTCCCGGTCGCCGAGTGCCTGCACCGCGGCGTCGCTGCAGGTGCCCTGTCGGTCGGTGCGATCGGCGGCACCGCGGCACAACCCACTCTGGACCAACTGGTCAAGGATCGAAGGACGCGATGAGTAGCGACACGTCATACGTCAGCCAGGAGATCGCCAGGCAGCCGCAGGCCTGGGCCGAGGCACGGGACCGGCTCGCCGAGTTCGCCGGCCCGCTGCCCGAGTCGGGTGAACGCGTCGCCGTCATCGGGTGCGGGACGTCCTGGTTCATGGCCGCCGCCTATGCCGCCCGGCGCGAGGCTTCCGGCGCCGGCGAGACCGATGCGTTTGCGGCCAGCCAGTTCCCGACCGGTCGTCACTACGACCGGGTGGTCGCGATCTCCCGGTCCGGCACGACCACCGAAGTGATGCAGGCGATCAGCGGTACGGCGGCACCGGTCACCGCGATCACCGCCGTACCCGACAGCCCAGTGGCAGCAGCGGCCACCGACACGATCGTGCTCGACTTTGCCGATGAGCGGTCGGTCGTACAGACCGTCTTTGCGACGACCACGTTGATGCTGCTGCGCGGGTCTCTCGGTGAGCCGGTCGAGCCCGTGGCGGCACAAGCGACTCAGATCCTCAGTGGCGCCCACCCGCTCGACCCGAGCGTCGACGGCGCGGGTCAGTTCACGTTCATCGGCCAGGGCTGGGCGGCCGGGGTCGCGAGCGAGGCAGCGTTGAAGATGCGCGAGGCCGCGCGCGCGTGGACCGAGAGCTATCCGCAGATGGAATACCGGCACGGGCCGATCTCGATCGCGGAACCGGGCCGGGTGGTGTGGATCTTCGGAACGCCGGTGCCGGGTCTGCTCGACGACGCAGCCGCCACCGGCGCCACGGTCGTCAACGGTGACCTCGATCCGGTTGCCGACCTGATCCGGGTCCAGCTGCTCAGTGTGCGGCTCGCCGGGCGGCAGGGCCTTGACCCGGACCGGCCGAGGAGCCTGACCCGGTCCGTCGTCCTCAGTGGGGCCGAGCTCCCGCAATGATCGTGTGTATCTGCGCCAGCCCGGCGTTGGATCTCACCTACCGCGTCGAGGGGTTGGCGGTGGGCGAGACCAACCGGGTTCGCCATGTGGTCGAGCGTCCGGGCGGCAAGGCGATCAACGTGGCGCGAGTCCTGCATGCCCTCGGTGAGGATGTCCACCTGCTCACCACGGCCGGCGGGGACAGCGGTGCCGCCCTCGTCGCGAGCTTGAATCATGACGGCATTCCGCTCGAGCTGGTCATGTCGAGCGCGTCGACCCGTCGTACCGTCGCCATCGTCGACGAGTCGACCGACCGGGTCACAATGCTCAACGAACCAGCCGTCCTCGAGGACTGGCCGCGGTTCCTCGCCGCATTCGAAGCACTGATCCCGGTCGCGGAGGTGGTCGTGATCAGCGGTCACCAGCCCGCCGGTGCGCCCCTCGATGCCTTTGCGCAGCTCACCACGCTCGCCCGGGCGCATGAGCGTCCGGTGGTTCTCGACACCAGCGGACCGGCGCTGCCGGCCACGCTCGCGGCCGGGCCCACGATCGTCAAACCGAACGTCGATGAGCTGCGCGAGAGCACGCACGAAGGCGATCCGATGCTCGCCGCGAGGTCGCTCGCGGCGCGGTGGGATGTCACCGTGGTCGCATCGCAGGGCGACGAGGGCCTGATCGCGGTCGATGGAGAGTCGGCGTGGCGGGCCCGGCCGGCCCGCGTGTTGTCGGGCAACCCGACCGGCGCCGGAGACGCGGTGGTCGCCGGTCTCGCGCGCGGGTTGCGAGCCGGGACCGCACTCGAACCAATGCTGGCGGACTGTGTCGCGCTGGGCGCAGCTGCGGTGCTTGCGCCGTCCGCCGGCGAGCTCGATGTCGAGCACTACCAACGCGAAGCGGCCGGGGTCGTCGTCGAGAGCCTGGATAGGGTCCGACGATGACGCTGGTCAGCACGGCCGAGCTGGTCGCCGATGCGGTGCAGCGTGGCGGCGCCGTCGCCGCCATGAACGTCATCACCCTCGAACATGCCGAGGCCATCACCGCCGGCGCGGACGAAGCCGGGCTGCCGGTGATCCTGGCGATCAGCCAGAACGCGGTGAAGTTCCATGGCGGCCAGTTGGCACCGATCAGTGCTGCCACGGCCGCGGTGGCCCGCCTTGCCGGCGTACCGATGTCGCTGCACCTCGACCACGTCACCGACCAGGCGCTCGTCGATCAGGCCGCCGCGACCGGCTTCAGCTCGCTGATGTACGACGGGGCCGCGCTGAGCCATCCGGACAACGTGGCCGCCACGCGGCGGGCACGGGACGTGGCGCGGACCGCCGGGTTGTGGGTCGAGGGCGAGCTCGGATACGTGGGCGGCAAGCCGGATGCCCCGCAGAGCGCCCACGACCCTGGTGTGCGGACGGATCCGGACGAGGCAGCGGAGTACGTGGAGCAGACCGGGGTGGACGCACTGGCCGTCGCGGTGGGAAGTTCGCACGCGATGACCTCCCGTTCGGCTCAACTCGACCTGCCGCTCATCGAGGTGTTGCGGGCCAAGCTCCCGGTGCCGCTGGTGCTGCACGGATCGTCCGGCGTCGCCGATCAGGTCCTGCGACATGCGGTGATCGCCGGCATCACGAAGGTCAACATCGGGACCGCCCTGAACATCGCGATGACCCGCGCGGTACGGAGCTTCCTCGAGCGCGACCCGACGACGGTCGACCCGCGCCGCTACCTCGTCGAGGCTCGGGACGAGATCGCCGCGACCGTGCGCCACCTGCTGACGGTCGTCTCAGGGCAGACCCGCTGATGGCCGCGGTTCGTTTCGTTCGGGCGACCCGGACCTATGCCGGCAGCACGGTTCCGGCACTCAACGCCCTGGACCTTGACATCGACGACGGTGAGTTCATGGTGCTGGTCGGTCCGTCCGGGTCGGGCAAGTCGACCGCGCTTCGGGTCCTCGCCGGCCTCGAGGACCTCGACGACGGCGAGGTCCACATCGGCGACAAGGACGTGTCACGGTACGCACCGAGGGACCGGGACATCGCCATGGTGTTCCAGAACTACGCGCTCTATCCGCACCTCTCGGTCGCCGACAACATGGCCTTCGCGCTCAAGCTCAAGGGGATCCCGAAGGCGGAGCGGGTCGCGAAGGTCCGCGAGGCCGCCGAGCTGCTCGACCTCGTGCCATACCTCAATCGCCGGCCCAAGGCGCTGTCCGGCGGGCAGCGACAGCGGGTCGCGATGGGCCGGGCGATCGTCCGCGAGCCGAGTGTGTTCCTGATGGACGAGCCGCTGTCCAACCTCGATGCGAAACTGCGGGTTGAGACCCGTGCCCACATCGCGGCGTTGCAGGCTCGTTTGGGGACGACGACCGTCTATGTGACGCACGACCAGATCGAAGCCATGACGATGGGCCACCGCGTCGCATTGCTCAAGGAAGGCATCCTGCAGCAGGTGGACACGCCGAGGGCGCTCTACGACCGGCCCGCGAACGTCTTCGTTGCGGGCTTCATCGGGTCACCGGCGATGAACCTGCGCCGCGTTAGTGTGACGGACGCCGGCATCCGGCTCGGTGACGTCGTACTGCCGTTGTCGGTGCAGTCGGCGGGGCGGTCGGAGGTCATCGTGGGTCTGCGACCAGAGGCGGTCGAGGTGGTGACTCCGGACACCCCTGGGGCGATGCCGATGGAGGTCACGCTCGTCGAGCAGCTGGGTGCCGACTCCTACGTCCATGGCCGGTTGCCGGGTGACGATCCCGCCCAGGACGCACCTTTCAACGTGCGGGTCGACGGTCGGTACGAACCGCGGCTGGGTGACGTCGTCTACGTGTCGGCGCGTGGGGCCGCCGAGCACGTCTTCGACCCCGACTCCGGTACCCGGGTCGCCTGACCGCGAGGACACCAAGTAGCGCGGTACGGCGGTCGCCGATGCGAGCAGCCCCAAAGACGGGACCGAAGCCTGCGGGCGAAGGGCCTTTTGACCCTATTGTCGGCGGATTCTCGGTGGCGTACTGAACGGTAACAACCACGACGGGCCAAAGCAGAAGGATGGCTTGCCCACGAAGGAAGGTGCGGTATGAACCGCAATCGAAGGGCATTGTCGAGTGTCGTATTCGGCAGTGTCGCCCTCATCGCGCTCGGAGCGTGCGGGAGCAGCTCGTCGGGCGGTACGCCACCCGCGGGTACGAGTTCGAGTC
>CAYNDD010000012.1:0-28271 GCA_964395425.1 uncultured Frankiaceae bacterium | reverse complement strand
TCGGGGTCGAGAACTACGGCCGGATGTGCAAGGCGTTCGACAACTACGGGATCGATGCCGACTTCGAACCGGTCGGCAACATCGAGGTGGCGACCCGGGCGCACCAGCTGCCGGATCTGGCCGAGTGGGCCGAGACCGAGCAGCACTACGGGCATCGGGCCGAGGTGCTCGACCAGGCCCAGGCCAGGGCGCGGCTGAACTCGCCGGCCGTGCTCGGCGGGATCCGCCGACCGGATGCCGGCGGCGTGCTCGACCCGGTCAAGCTCTGCCACGGGCTGGCCGCGGCCGCTGAAGGGCTCGGCGCGGTGATCCACGAGGGCACCCCGGTCACGGCGATCGAGCGGGCCGGGTCGGGGGTCCGGTTGCGCACCGCGAACGGCACGTTGCGCTGCGAGCAAGCCGTGCTCGCCACCAACGCCTACAGCGGCCGGGTGCTGCGCCGGACCCGCCGGCATTTCGTGCCGGTCTACGACTACGTCCTGGTCTCCGACCCGCTCACCGACGACCAGCTTGCCTCGATCGGCTGGTCCGGTCGCGAAGGGATGTCGGACTCCGGCCACCAGTTCCACTACTTCCGGCTGACCGCGGACGACCGGATCCTGTGGGGTGGCTACGACGCGGTGTATTACCCGGGCGGGCGGGTCGGCCCGCGCTACGACCACCGGCCGGCGACGTACGCGACCCTCGAGCGCAACTTCGCGGCGATGTTCCCGCAGCTGGCCGAGCTGACGTTCCCCTACCGATGGGGCGGCCCGATCGCGACCACGAGCCGGTTCACCCCGGTGTTCGGGACCGCGATGGGCGGCCGGATCGGCTATGCGCTCGGCTACACCGGCCTCGGCGTCGCCACGACCTGCTTCGCGGCCCGGATCCTCGCCGACATGCTGTTCGACCCCGGCTCGGACCTGTTGCAGCTGGACTACGTGCGCCGCGCCCCGTTCCCGTTCCCGCCCGAGCCGCTGCGGTCCGCGGTGGTCGCGGTGACCCGTCGCGAGATCGCCCGCTCCGACGAGCGCGAGGGCCGGCGCGGGCTGTGGCTGCGGATGCTCGACCGGTTCGGGATCGGCTTCGACTCGTGAAAGCGAGCCGATAGTGGCGACCTTCCTGTTCTTTCCCGAGGCGGCGTTCGGTCCCACCAACAACTGCGTCGGGATCGGCAACGTCCTCCAACAGCGCGGGCACCGGGTCGTGTTCGTGGTGGAGGAGTCTTTCGCGGGCACGCTGGCGGCGCGCGGCTTCGAGGAGCGGCTGGTCCAGCTGGCGCCGCCGCCCGAGGCGCCGCAGGCGCCGGGACAGTTCTGGAAGGACTTCGTCCGCGACACCTCGCCGATCTTCCGACGGCCGACGATCGAGGCGCTCGCCGGGTTCGTGCAGCCCACCTTCCAGGCACTCTGCGACGGCGCGAGGTACGTCGACCAGCGGCTCGCCGAGGTGCTCGACGAGGTCGACCCGGACGTCGTGATCGAGGACAACGTGGTGTCGTTCCCGGCCATCCTGGCGCGCCGCAAGCCCTGGGTGCGGATCATGTCGTGCAACCCGCTCGAGCTGCCCGACCCGGGTCTCCCGCCGGTCTTCTCGGGCTACCCGACCGACGACCGCAGCGACTGGGCCGGGTTCCGCGCCGAAGCCGAGCGGGTGCTCGGCCCGCTGCACGCCGAGTTCAACCAGGCCTGCCTCGACCTCGGCGCACCCGGGCTGCCGCCCGGAGAGTTCATCCACTCCTCGACCTGGCTCAACCTCGGGCTATGTCCCGAGGAACTCGACTACGTGCGCTCGGAGCCGCTACCCGACACCTGGCACACGCTGCCGGCGAACGTGCGCGAGAGCGAGTCCGGCTACGAGATTCCCGACCTCGGCGACCCGTCCCTGCCGCTGGTCTACCTCAGCCTCGGCTCGCTGGGCAGCGCCGACCTGCCGCTGATGCAGCGGCTGGTCGAGCTGCTCGCGCTGACCCGCTGCCGGGTCGTCGTCTCCAAGGGCCCGCTGCACGACCAGCTCGAGCTGCCGGCCGGCATGACCGGTGCGGAGTACCTGCCGCAGATCGCGGTGCTGCCGCAGGTCGACGCGGTCATCACCCACGGCGGCAACAACACAGTGACCGAGTGCCTCTACTTCGGCAAGCCGATGATCGTGCTCCCGTTGTTCTGGGACCAGTTCGACAACGCCCAGCGGGTCCAGGAGTGCGGGCTCGGCATCCGCCTAGCGACCTACGACGCGACCGCCGAAGAGTTCACCGCGGCTCTCGACGACGTGCTCACCGAGCCGACCCGGCTGGCCCGGCTGGCGTCGATCTCGGCCGGGCTGCACGCCACACCGGGCACCGAGCGGGCCGCCGGGCTGCTCGAAGAACTGCTGCACCGAGGAGATCGGATGGACCACTCGTGACCCGAGCGCCCATGTTCGGCCCGGACGTGACGTTCCTCGGGGTCGATCGCTGTGACCTCGCCGACCGCGCGTCGTACGCCGACGCGGACGTCGTCATTATCGGCGCGCCCTTCGACAGCGGGACGTCGTACCGGTCGGGGGCCCGGTTCGGTCCGATGGCGATCCGGTCGACCGACTACCTCCCGCACGACGGGTCGCGGCCGCACCTGGCCCTCGGCGTCGATCCGTTGAAGGACCTGCGAGTCGTGGACGCCGGCGACATCGAGATGCCGCCGACCGAGACCGAGCTCTCGCTCAACCGGCTCGAGGACGCGGTGCACGCCGTGACGGCGGCCGGCGCGATCCCGGTGATCCTCGGCGGCGACCACACGATCGCCTGGCCGGACATCGCGGGCGTCGCCCGCCACCTCGGCGCCGGCCGGGTGTCGGTGATCCACTTCGACGCCCATGCGGACACCGGCGAGGAGCAGTGGGGGTCGCTCTACGGCCACGGCACGCCGATGCGGCGGCTGATCGAGAGCGGGTCGGCCCGCGGCGACCGGTTCCTTCAGGTCGGGCTACGGGGCTACTGGCCCGAGCCGCCGACGCTGGCCTGGATGGCCGAGCAGGGCATGCGCTGGTTCGAGATGACCGAGGTGGTCGAGCGCGGCCTTGACGCCTGCCTCGACGAGGCCGAGACGATCGCGCTCGACGACTGCGACGGCGTCTTCCTCTCGATCGACGTCGACGTCGTCGACCCCGGCATGGCGCCCGGCACCGGCACCCCCGAGCCGGGCGGCCTCACCGGCCGCCAGCTGCTCGACGCGGTCCGGCGGCTCGCGATCCGGCTGCCGATCGTCGGCATCGACGTGGTGGAGGTGGCGCCCGCCTATGACAGCGCGGACGTCACCGCCATGCTGGCCAACCGGGTCGTGCTCGAGGTGCTGTCCGGGATCGCGGTCCGCCGCCGGGGTTAGTGCTCGGCCTCGTCCACGCCCGGGACCGGGGTCGGGCCGGTCGGCTCGTCGTACTCCGGCGGCACCAGCGGCATGTCGGCCGCGACGTCGTCCTTGCCGATCTGCGGCGGGTAGCCGGCCGGGACGCCGGTGACCTCGGGCACCAGGGTCGGCGTGTGCACGTTCAGCACCTCGCCGCGGAAGAACGCCGGGCGGGCGATCCCGTAGGTCACCATCGCGATCAGGCCGACCAGCGCGGCCCCGACGACGAGGACGGCGACACCGCCGATCGCCCAGTGCGGTGGGAAGGTCATCTGCCAGCCGGTGAAGCTTGCTTCGGTCGGGTTGTAGTTCTTCGCGTACGGGTTCAGCCAGTCCAAGTAGGCGCTCCAGCCCATCACGATGAACAGGATGACGCCGCCGGTCACCGGGATGATGCCCTGCATGAACAGGTCGCGGGTGTTCTTCGTCAGGGTCTTGCGGTACCACCAGGCGCAGGTGAAGCCGGTGGTGCCGTAGTAGAGCGCGATGAAGACGCCACACGCGGTCACCGAGTCGCTGATGACCTGGCCGCCGGACAGGTAGTTCATGATCACGTAGAGCACAGCGGAGACCGCGCCCATCGCGATGGTTGCGTTGGTCGGGGTCAGGTGCCGCTTGTGGATCTTGGCGAACGTGGTCGGGATCGCGCGGTAGACCGCCATCGCCAGCGAGGTGCGCGCGGTCGGCAGGATGGTCGTCTGGGTGGACGCCGCGGCCGAGCTCAGCACCATGAGCAGCAGCAGCTTGACGAAGACGGTGCCGATCCCTGAGTGGCCGAAGACCGCCCGCCCGAGCACGTTGAGCACGTCGTTCGAGTGGTCCGGGTTGCCGAGGCCGATCCCGTGTGTCCCGACGCCGGCGAAGGACTGCGCGGCCAGGATGACCACCGCATAGATCGCGAGCAGCAGGACGGTGGAGATGACCGCCGCGCGGCCCGGGGTGGTCGCCGGGTCCTTGGTCTCCTCGTTGACCGTGACCGCGGTGTCCCAACCCCAGTAGATGAAGATCATCAGGATCAGTCCGGCCACGAAGGCCGAGACGCTGGGGATGTTGAACGGGTTGAACCAGCCCCAGGTCGGGTCGACGTGGGTCGGCCCGGCGTGGCCAGTCGCGACCTTGATCAGGGCGACGGCGGCGAAGACGACCAGCATGCCGGCCTCGATCGCCAGCAGGCCCTTCTGCATGTTCGCCGAGACCTCGATCCCGCGATAGCAGATGTAGGTCATCAGGGCGAGCCAGAGCAGACCGACCAGCAGGACCCAGCCGCTCGCCGCGTTCTGGCCGATCCCGTTCGCGCCGAACAGCAGGAAGACGTACTGCCCGGCGATCTGGGCCAAGCTGGCCATGATCAGCACGTCCGAGGCGATGATGCCCCAGCCGCCCATGTACCAACCGGCCCGCGGGCCGAACATCCGGGTGGCCCAGGTGAAGGTGGTGCCGCAGTCCGGGTCCTGCTTGTTCAGCTCGCTGTAACCGACCGAGATCATCCACATCGGGACGAAGGCGAGGACCGCCACGACGGCGGACTGGAGGCCGACGAAGGCGACGATGAAGCCGAGCGTCGCGGCCAGGCTGTAGGCCGGCGCGGTCGAGGCGACGCCGACGACCACGGTCGACCAGAGGCCGAGGGTGCCGCCCTTCAAACCCTTGCCGGTCGGCGATTCCGTCGAGGTAACGGTGGCTGACATCCCATGCCCTCCCAGAGGTGTAGATGAAGGTTCTCGCACTAAACGGGGGTCTTGGCAAGCGTTTCCGTCGAAAAAGGCCCCTCGAACCTCGTATTCCGTCGCGGTCGGCGCTAATGTGCGCCAATGCGAGCAGTCATCCTCGGGTCGGGCGGGGTCGGCGCCGCGGCCGCCCGGATCGCCAAGAGCCGCGAGTTCCTCACCTCGGTCGTGCTGGCCGACTACGACGAGAAGCGCGCCAAGGCTGCCGCGGCCGCGACCGGCGACCCGCGCTTCAGCGGGGTGCAGGTCGACGCCAGCGACGCGGGTGCGGTCGCCGAGCTGCTCAAGACAACGAAGGCCGACGCGGTCCTGAACGCCTGCGACCCCCGGTTCGTGATGCCGATCTTCGACGCCGCGTTCGAGTCCGGTACGACGTACCTGGACATGGCGATGTCGCTCTCGCACGCCCATCCTGAGGAGCCGTACGCGAAGACCGGCGTGATGCTCGGCGACGAGCAGTTCGCGAAGGCGGCCGAATGGGAGAGCCGCGGTGTGTTCGCGCTGGCCGGGATCGGCGTCGAGCCCGGCCTGTCGGACATCTTCGCGCGCTACGCCGCCGACCAGCTGTTCTCCTCGATCGACGAGCTCGGGGTGCGCGACGGCGCCGACCTGGTGGTCGAGGGCTACGACTTCGCGCCGACCTTCTCGATCTGGACCACGATCGAGGAGTGCCTGAACCCGCCGGTGATCTGGGAGAAGGGCCGAGGCTGGTTCACCACGCCGCCGTTCAGCGAGCCGGAGGTCTTCGACTTCCCGGAGGGGATCGGCCCGGTCGAGTGCGTCAACGTCGAGCACGAGGAAGTGCTCCTGATGCCGCGCTGGATCGACGCCAACCGGGTCACTTTCAAGTACGGCCTCGGCGACGAGTTCATCGACGTCCTGCGCACGCTGCACAAGCTCGGCCTCGACTCGATCACGCCGGTCAACGTCGGCGGCACCTCGGTGTCACCGCGCGACGTCGTCGCGGCCTGCCTGCCGAACCCGGCCACCCTCGGCGACCAGATGCGCGGGCGGACCTGCGCCGGCACGCTCGTCACCGGCACGGGCAAGGACGGCAACCCGCGCGAGGTCTACCTCTACCAGGTGGCCGACAACGAGACCTGCATGCGCGAGTGGGGGTCCCAGGCAGTGGTGTGGCAGACCGCGGTCAACCCGATCGTGGCGATGGAGCTGATCGACGCGGGCACCTGGTCGGGTGCCGGCGTACTGGGGCCGGAAGCGCTCGACCCGCAGCCGTTCCTCGACCTGCTGCCCGACTACGGCGCGCCCTGGGGAATGGTCGAGCGCACCCCGCGCGGCTAAGCCTGCTGCGCGAAGGCCTTCTCCAGCACGCCGAGCGCGTCGTCGAGCAGCTCGTCGGAGATCACCAGCGGCGGCAGGAAGCGCAGCACGTTGCCGTAGCTGCCCGCGGTCAGGACGAGTACGCCGTCGGCGTGGCAGGCCGCGGCCACCCGCTTGGTCAGGTCGGCGTCCGGGGTGATCCCGTCCGCCTCGACCAGCTCGATCGCGATCATCGCGCCCCGGCCGCGAACGTCACCGATGGCGGGGTAGGAGGCCGCCAGGGTCTGCAGCCTGGCGGTCATCACGGTGCCGATCGCGGTGGCCCGCTCGAGCAGGCCGTCGGCCTCGATCGTCTCGATCGCGGCGAGGGCCGCAGCACATGACAACGGGTTGCCGCCGAAGGTGCCGCCGAGCCCACCGGCGTGCACCTGGTCGACCAGCTCGGCGCGCGCGGTGACCCCGGCGATCGGCAGGCCGCCGCCGAGGCCCTTGGCGGTCGCGACCAGGTCGGGCACGACGCCTTCGTGCTCGCAGGCGAACCATGATCCGGTGCGCGCGATCCCGGTCTGCACCTCGTCGGCGACCAGAAGGGCGCCGTTGTCGTGGCACCAGGTGGCCAGGCCGTTCAGCCAGCCCGGCTCCGGCACGATGAAGCCGCCCTCGCCGGCGATCGGCTCGACCACGATGCAGGCGATGTTGGTGGCGCCGACCGTCTTGTCGAGGAAGGCCAGGGTCGAGGCCAGATCGCCGGTGCCCCGGAAGGGATAGGAGTACTGCGCCCGGTAGACCTCGGGCGCGAACGGGCCGAAGCCCTGCTTGTACGGCATCACCTTGCCGGTCAGGCTCATGCCCAGCAAGGTGCGGCCGTGGAAGCCGTGGTCGAACGCCACGACCGCGTCGCGGCCGGTGACGTAGCGGGCGATCTTGACGGTGTTCTCGACGGCCTCCGCGCCGGAGTTCACCAAGTACGACCGCTTGTCGTGGTCGCCCGGGGTCAACGCGTTCAGCCGCTCGCAGACCTCGACGTAGGACTCGTACGGCGTGACCTGGAAGCAGGTGTGGGTGAATCGCTCGACCTGCTCGGTGACCGCGGCGACCACGCGCGGGGCAGCCGACCCGACCGTCGTGACGGCGATGCCGGCCGCGAGGTCGATGAACCGGTTGCCGTCGACGTCCTCGACGATGCCGCCCGACGCGCGCACCGCGAAGACCGGCAGCGTGGTGCCGACCGCGGTGGGAAGCGCGGCCGACCGGCGGGCCATCAGCGCCTGCGAGTTCGGGCCGGGCACCGCGGTGGCTAGCCGGCGTTGCTGCGGAAGGGCGTCGGATCCTGCGGAATCAGCCATGCGGACGAGGATATCGCCGCGCTCGCACTCAGGGATCGCTCAGGCGATCAGCGACAATGGATCCTGTGACCCGCGACGTCGTGCTGCTCGGGTCGACCGGTTCGGTCGGCACCCAGGCGATCGACGTCGTGCACCGCAACCCGGATCGATTCCGGGTGGTCGGGATCGCGGCCGGCGGCGAGCGTCCCGACCTGCTCGCCGAACAGGCGCTCGACCTCGGCGTCGAGGTGGTGGGTGTCGCCAAGCCGCAGGCCTTGGAAGACCTGCAGCTCGCGCTCTATGCGCAGGCGCAACGGCGCGGCTTCAGTCGGGGCGAGTTCACCGTGCCCAAGCTGCTCGCCGGTTCGGATGCGGCCGAGCAGGTGGCGGGCTGGCCCTGCGACGTCGTACTGAACGGGATGACCGGGTCGGTCGGACTCGGCCCCACCCTCGCCGCGCTCGACGCCGGCCGGGTCCTGGCCCTGGCCAACAAGGAGTCGCTGATCGCCGGTGGTTCGCTGGTCACCTCCCGGGCCCGGCCGGGACAGATCGTGCCGGTCGACTCCGAGCACTCCGCGATCGCGCAATGCCTGCGGGCCGGGGCGCCCGGCGAGGTCAGGCGGCTGGTGTTGACCGCGAGCGGAGGCCCGTTCCGCGGCAAGGCCCGCGCCGACCTCGGTGCGGTCACCCACGCGCAGGCGCTCGCTCACCCGACCTGGGACATGGGGCCGGTGATCACGGTCAACTCGGCCACCTTGGTCAACAAGGGTCTTGAGTTGATCGAGGCGCACTGGCTGTTCGACATCGATTTCGACGCGATCGACGTGGTCGTCCACCCGCAGTCGGTCGTGCACTCGATGGTCGAGTACGTCGACGGCTCCACGATTGCCCAGGCCAGTCCGCCGGACATGCACCTGCCGATCGCACTCGCGCTCGCCTGGCCGGACCGGGTCGCCGGCGCCGCGCCGGCCGTCGACTGGACCACGTCGCCGACCTGGACCTTCGAGCCGCTGGACGACGAGGCGTTTCCTGCGGTCGAGCTCGCGCGCGCGGCGGGGGCGTCCGGCGGCACCGCGCCCGCGGTCTACAACGCCGCGAACGAGGAGGCGGTGGCGGCGTTCGTGGCCGGCACGCTGCCATTCCTCGGGATCGTCGACACGGTGGCCGAGGTGGTCGGCAGCGCCGTGAACCTCACGAGCGTGACCTCCGTTGCCGAAGTAAAGGAAGCAGAGGACTGGGCCCGGCGCCGGGTCCACGACATCGTCGCGAGGGAGACGGCCAGGTGAGCTACGCGCTCGGCGTGATCGCCTTCTCCTTCGCGTTGCTGCTCTCGGTGATGCTGCACGAAGCCGGGCACTTCGCGACTGCGAAGGCGTTCGGGATGAAGGCGTCGCGGTTCTTCGTGGGCTTCGGGCCGACCCTGTGGTCGTTCACCCGCGGTGAGACCGAGTACGGCATCAAGGCGATCCCGGCCGGCGGCTTCGTGAAGATCGAGGGAATGACGGCGCTGGAGGAGATCGATCCGGCCGACGCCGACCGCGCGTTCTACAAGCAGCCGGCGGGCAAGCGCACGATCGTGCTCTGCGCCGGGTCGTTCGTCCACTTCCTGATCGCGATCTTCCTGGTCTTCGGCATCCTCGCGGCGACCGGGCAGGACCCGATCCGTACCGATGGGTTCTCGATCGCCGCGGTCAGCAACTGCATCACGTCGGCGCCGAGCGGGCTGTGCAAGCCCGGCGACCCACGGGCACCGGCGCTCGGCGTGCTGCGCGAGGGCGACCGGCTGGTCAGCATCAACGGTCAGCCGATCAGCAAGACCGGCGAGAACTTCGTCAACATCCTGCGCGCCAGCCCGGGCAAGGCGGTCGCGATCACCTTCATTCGCGCCGGCGTCCGAAGGACCGTCTCGCTCACCCCGCTGCCGCTGGTGGTCAAGGGCAAGACCCAAGGGCGGATCGGGGTGGCCGAGGAACAGGACGCGGCCCAGGTCAGCGTCGCCGGCGCGATCCCGCGGACCTTCGGGGTGCTCGGTGACTTCATCACCTCGACCGGGAGCGCGATCGGCGGGCTGCCGCACGAGGTTGCGCAGATCGTCGAGGGCAAGCCGCGGGGCCAGAACGGTGCAGCGAGCGTGGTCGACGTCGCGCGCGTGAGCGGCCAGATCAGTGCGTCCGGCGCGTCGGTGGGCGACATCGTCGCCTCGCTGTTGCTGCTCATCGCCGAGCTCAACCTGTTCGTCGGGCTGTTCAACATGTTGCCGTTGCTTCCGCTCGACGGTGGGCACGTCGGCATCCTGGCGTTCGAGCAGGCGCGCAGCCGGATCTACAAGGCGATCGGCCGCCGCGATCCCGGCCGCGTGGACATCATGAAGGTGCTGCCGCTGACTTACGCTGTGGTAGCGGCCTTCGTGGGGCTCTCGTTGATCTTGCTCTACGCCGGGATCGTGAACCCGATTCGCCTGCAGTAGGAGAAGAAGCACCTGCCATGACCTCGGTCTCGCTCGGAATGCCGGAGCTGCCGCCCGCCTCGCTCGCCCCCCGCCGGGTGGCGCGCGAGATCCACGTCGGCAAGGTCGCCGTCGGTGGCGGTGCCCCGGTCAGCGTGCAGTCGATGACCACGACGAAGACCACGGACGTCGACGCGACCCTGCAGCAGATCGCCGAGCTGACCGCGTCCGGATGCCAGATCGTGCGGGTCGCGGTGCCGAGCCAGGACGACGCGGACGCGTTGCCGGAGATCGCCAAGCACTCGCAGATCCCGGTCATCGCCGACATCCACTTCCAGCCCCGCTACATCTTCGCCGCGATCGACGCCGGCTGCGCCGCGGTCCGGGTCAATCCCGGCAACATCAAGGAGTTCGACGGCCGGGTCCGTGACGTCGCGCTGGCCGCGAAGTCGGCCGGCATCCCGATCCGGATCGGGGTCAACGCCGGCTCGCTCGACAAGCGCTTCCTCGACAAGTACGGCGGCCCGCGGCCGGAGGCGCTGGTCGAGAGCGCGCTGTGGGAGTGCTCGCTGTTCGAGGCGCACGACTTCACCGACATCAAGATCTCGGTGAAGCACCACGACCCGGTCGTGATGGTGTCGGCGTACCGGATGCTGGCGCAGCGGTGCGACTACCCGTTGCACCTCGGCGTCACCGAGGCCGGACCGCTGTTCCAGGGCACGATCAAGTCGGCGGTCGCTTTCGGTGCGCTGCTCGCCGAAGGGATCGGCGACACGATCCGGGTGTCGCTGTCCGCCCCGCCGGTCGAGGAGGTCAAGGTCGGCATCGCGATCCTCGAGTCGCTCGGTCTGCGCGAGCGTCGTCTGGAGATCGTCTCGTGCCCGTCCTGCGGGCGCGCCCAGGTCGACGTCTACACCCTCGCCGAGCAGGTCCAGGCCGGCCTCGAGGGCATGACCGTGCCGCTCCGGGTCGCCGTGATGGGCTGTGTCGTGAACGGCCCGGGCGAGGCCCGTGAGGCCGACCTCGGGGTCGCGTCCGGCAACGGTAAGGGCCAGATCTTCGTCAAGGGCGAGGTCATCAAGACCGTGCCGGAGTCGCAGATCGTCGAGACCCTGATCGAGGAAGCGCTGCGGATCGCGGAGGAGATGGAGTCGGCCGGAGCGACGAGCGGCGAGCCAAGCGTGTCGGTCGGCTGAGGTGCTCCGCAACGCGACGGCGGTCCAGAGCGGCGTCGTACGCCTGCTCGAGGACCGCGACGCGCCCGCGGTGCTCAGGCTGCTCGGCCGCGACCCGATCGGCAACGTCTTCGTGACCTCCCGGGTCGAGGCGGCCGGCCTCGAGCCGTCGCGACTGGGTGCACAGGTGTGGGGCTACGACCGCGGTCGCGAGCTGACCGCGCTCTGCTACGCCGGCGCCAACTTGATCCCGGTCGGCGACGACACCGAAGCGCTGACCGCCTTCGCGTGGTACGCGGCCCGGCAGGGCCGGCGCTGCTCGTCGATCGTCGGGCCGGCAGCCGCGGTCACCGTCATGTGGGAGGTGCTCCGGCAGTCCTGGGGGCCGGCCCGCGAGGCGCGGTTGCGCCAGCCGCTGATGGTCACGACCACACCACCGTCGGTCGACCCGGACCACGAGGTCCGCCCGGTCCGGCTCGACGAGATCGACGTGCTGCTGCCGGCCAGCATCGCGATGTTCACCGAGGAGGTCGGCGTCTCGCCGATCGTCGGTGACGGCGGCGCGCTCTACCGCAGCCGGATTCGTGAGCTGATCGTCGCGCGGCGGGCGTTCGCCCGGATCGAGGACGGCCGGATCGTGTTCAAGGCCGAGGTCGGTGCGGTCACCCGCGCGGCCTGCCAGGTCCAGGGGGTCTGGGTCGAGCCGGGGCTGCGCGGCCGCGGGTTGTCTGTCGCCGGGATGGCCGCCGTCGTGGCGGCCTGCCTGCGGGACATCGCGCCGGCGGTCTCGTTGTATGTCAACGACTTCAACGCCCCGGCCCGCCGGTCGTACGAACGGGTCGGCTTCGCCCAGGTGGGGACCTTCGCGTCGATAATGTTCTGACCACGTCGCAGGCCCCGGATAGCCTGGCGCGATGGTCGCCCGGATGTCGTCACTGTTCGTCCGAACCCTGCGCGACGACCCCGCGGACGCGGAACTGCCGAGCCACCGGCTCCTGGTCCGGGCCGGCTACATCCGCCGCGTCTCACCCGGCGTGTATTCCTGGCTGCCGCTCGGCAAGCAGATCCTCGACAACATCGCGGGTGTCGTGCGCGAAGAGATGGTTCGGATGGGCGGGCAGGAGGTGCTGTTCCCTGCGTTGATCCCGCGCGAGCTCTACGAGGCCAGCGGCCGCTGGACCCAGTACGGCGACACGCTGTTTCGCCTGCAGGACCGCAAGGGCGCCGACCATCTGCTCGGCCCGACCCACGAGGAGCTGTTCACCCTCCTGGTGAAAGGCGAGCTCTCGTCGTACCGCGACTATCCGATCACGTTGTTCCAGATCCAGACCAAGTATCGCGACGAGGCCCGGCCGCGCGCCGGCCTGCTGCGCGGCCGCGAGTTCGTGATGAAGGACTCCTACTCCTTCGACCTCGACGACGCCGGCCTGCAGGCCTCCTACGACGCGCACCGCGCGACCTACCAGCGGATCTTCGACCGGCTCGGTCTCGACTACCGGATCGCGTTCGCCACCTCCGGTGCGATGGGCGGTTCGGCGAGCGAGGAGTTCCTCGCTCCCGCGGAGTACGGCGAGGACACCTTCGTCCAATGCGAGAACTGCGACTACACCGCCAACACCGAAGCGGTGGAGATCGCGGTGCCGGACAAGGACGACCCGTCTCGGCATCCGGCGAGCGTGGTGCTCGACACCCCGGACACGCCCACCATCGACGCCTTGGTCGAGCGGCTCAACACCCTCGACCTCGGGCCGGAGTTCGGCGCCGCCGACATGCTGAAGAACGTCGTGCTGAAGGCCCGGATGCCCGGCCAGGACTGGGAGCTGCTGATCGTCGGCGTTCCCGGTGACCGGGAGGTCGACCTCAAGCGGATCGGCGGGCAGCTCGAGCCGGTCGAGGTCGACGTCGCCGACAAGGGCGACTTCGAGCGCCACCCCGAGTTGACCCAGGGCTACATCGGGCCGCAGCGGCTGGCCGAGTGGGGGATCCGCTACGTCGTCGACCCGGTGGTCGTACCGGGAAGTGCCTGGGTGACCGGCGCGAACGAGCCGGGCAAGCACGCCGCGTTCGTCGTTCGCGGTCGCGACTTCGAGCCGGCCGGCGAGCTCGGCGCGGTCGAGATCCGCGACGGTGACCGGTGCGCCCGGTGCGGCGGAGTGCTGGAGATCGCCCGCGGGATCGAGATCGGCCACATCTTCCAGCTCGGCCGCAAGTACGCCGACACCTTCTCCCTCGACGCGCAGGGGCCGGACGGCGAGGCGATCCGGATCACGATGGGGTCCTACGGCATCGGGGTCTCGCGCGCGGTCGCCGCGGTCGCCGAGCAGACCCTCGACGATTCCGGGCTGTGCTGGCCCGCCAGCATCGCGCCGTACGACGTCCACATCGTCCCGGTCGGTCGCGGCGGCGAGCAGCTGGAAGCGGCGAGCGCCCTTGCTGACGAGCTGGAGGCCGCCGGCCGCAAGATCCTCCTCGACGACCGCGACGCGTCGGCCGGGGAGAAGTTCGCCGACGCCGACCTGATCGGGGTGCCGACGATCGTGGTGGTCGGCAAGGGTCTGGCCGAGGGCAACGTGGAGGTCAAGGACCGGCGTAGCGGCGAGCGCCACGTCGTCGCCCTCGACGCTCTCGTCGGCGTGCTTACTTCGTGATCGACGCCGTCCTGTTCGACTGGGGCGGCACGATCACGCCGTTCCACGACATCGACCTGCCCGAGCTGTGGACCGCCGCGGCCGAGCTGCTCGCACCCGACCGGGTCGAGGAGGTCGCGGCGGCGCTGGCCGCGATCGAGGAGCAGTGCTGGGACCGCACCAGCGACACGATGGCCAGCTTCACCACCGCGGAGTTGCTCCGGATCGCGACCGTGCAGCTCGGCCTCGACGTCGAGGACGCCGTGCACGACCTTGCGAGGGACGCCTATCGCGGTGGCTGGGCACCCCATCTGGTGTCCCGTCCCGGCGCGGCCGATGTCCTGCGGGCGGTGAAGGAGCGCGGGCTGCGTACCGGCTTGCTGTCCAACACCCACTGGCCGCGGGACTGGCACGAGGACGCGCTCGCCGCCGACGGGTTGCTGGACTTTCTCGACGCGCGGATATACACCAGCGAGATCCCGCACCTCAAGCCGCACCCGGCTGCCTTCGCCGCCGTGATGGACGCGGTCGGCACGACCGCCGAGCGCGCGGTGTTCGTCGGCGACCGGCTCTACGACGACATCAGCGGCGCGAAGGCGCTTGGGATGCGCGCGGTGTGGATCCGCAACGACAAGGTGCCGGCGTACGTGGTCGAGCCGGATGCGGAGATCAACGAGCTCGACGAGCTGCTCGCGGTGATCGACGCCTGGCGCTGAGTCAGGCCGGCTGGCCGGGCAGCGCCTGGGTGCCGCCCCAGTGCGTCGCGCGCACCGCCGCGTCGGCGATCCAGCCAATGCCCAGCGACCGCAGTGAGGTCGACGGGGCACTCGCCGCGATCAGGTCCCAGGCCGCGCCGGCGCAGCCCTGCTCGAGCTGCGCGGCGAGTTGCTTCGCGCTCGCGGTGTCGGTGACTGCGAACGGCAACCGGTACGCCGGCAGGGCGGCGACCGGAGTTGCCCCGAGGGCGCTGACCAAGCCGATCAACCGGTCCCGCGTGACCATGTGCGCCTCGAGCGCGGTGGTCGCGTAGCCCTGGTCGGCACCGGTGAGCCGAGCGCCCACGACCCCGTAGCCGTAGACGGTTGCGTACTCGGCGGCCAGTGCGGCCTGAAGCGCCGTGACGACGGTCATTGCAGGCTCGCCTCGTGCGAGGCCGCGATGCTCGCGAACAGCGCGGCGTTCGTCCCGTCGACCGCGGCGAGCGAGAGCTCGCGCAGGGTGGCCACCGAGCCGTGCAGGGCATGCCGAAGGTTCGTCTCGACCGCGATGTCGGCGTGGTCCGGTGCGTTCAGGTCGGCCGACTTGAGCGCCGCGAGGTGGGTGGCGTGCACCGCTCGGGCGACCTGCAGGACGGCCCGGTGCCGGACCGTTGCATTGGCGATTTTCGCGTCGTACGACGCGAGGAGCAGCGACTCGAGGGTGCGGGCCGAGGTCAGCGCGGCCGCGTCGGGAGCGACCACCGGAGCGGGCGGGGTGGGTCGGCGATGCTTGCCGCAACCGGCCAGGGTGACCAGCGCGCCGGCCAGCAGTGCCCGCCTGGAGATCGCGCGCCCGGAGATTTGCACTGTCACGAGTGTGCCATCACGGCTGTCCTGGTCGATACGGTGTGCCGCATGGCCGTGCTCTCGCAATCCAGACTGCGCGAGCTGCTCGAGCCGGCCGTGACCGAGGCGGGCTACGACCTCGAGGCCGTCCAGGTGACGAGTGCGGGCCGGCGCAGCGTGGTTCGGGTCGTGGTCGATCGCGACGGCGGGGTCGACCTCGACGCGGTTGCCGAGGTCTCGCGGGCGGTGTCCAGCGTGCTCGATGCCGCCGAGGAGCTGGGGGAGTCGCCGTACGTCCTCGAGGTCACCTCTCCCGGCGTCGACCGGCCGCTCACCGAACCCCGGCATTGGCGGCGCAACAAGGGCCGGCTGGTCAAGGTCGGCGAGCTCACCGGAAGGATCACCGCGGTCACCGAGGACGCCGTGTCGATCGAGGTCGACGGAGTCGAGCGGACGATCGAATTCCGCGACCGCCCGGAGGGCAAGGTCGTCGTGGAGTTCAGCCACGCCGAGGACGCCGCGCCGTGAACATCGACGTCACCGCGCTGCGCGGGCTGGTCCGGGAGAAGGACGTCTCCTTCGACACGGTGGTGGAGGCGATCGAGTCCGCGTTGCTGGCCGCCTACCACCGCACCGAGGGAGCGCACGAGCGCGCCCGGGTGCAGCTCGACCGAAAGACCGGCGAGGTCACCGTCTGGGCCCAGGAGGTCGACGAGTCGGGTGAGGTGATCAGCGAGTCGGTCGACACCCCGAGCGACTTCGGCCGGATCGCTGCGATGACGGCCAAGCAGGTCATCATGTCGAGGCTTCGCGACGTGGCCCAGGAGACGACGTACGGCGAGTACGCCGGCCGCGAGGGCGACCTGGTCAGCGGGTTGGTGCAGCACCACTCGGGGGTCCGGCCGGACGGCCCGGTGTTCGTCCACCTCGGCGACATCGAGGGCGTGCTCCCGCACTCCGAGCAGGTGCCCGGTGAGCGCTACGTCCACGGCGATCGCCTGCGCTGCCTGGTGATCGCAGTGCACAAGGGCCCGCGAGGTGCCCAGGTGACCTTGTCGCGCAGCCACCCGAACCTGGTCCGCAAGCTGTTCGCGATGGAGGTGCCCGAAATCGCCGACGGCACCGTCGAGATCGCCGCGATCGCCCGCGAGGCGGGCCACCGGACGAAGGTCGCGGTCCGCTCGAACTCGCCGGACGTCCGCGCCCGCGGCGCGTGCATCGGACCGATGGGCTCCCGGGTGCGCGCGGTCGTGACCGAGCTGCACGGGGAGAAGATCGACATCATCGACTGGGACCCCGATCCGGCCACATTTGTCGGAAATGCACTCTCGCCGGCCCAGGTCACCAGCGTCACCGTGGTCGATCCGGTGGCCAAGGCCGCCCGGGTCGTGGTCCCGGACTTCCAGCTCTCGCTCGCGATCGGGAAGGAAGGCCAGAACGCCCGCCTGGCCAACCGGCTCACCGGCTGGCGGATCGACATCCACGCGGAGGAGACCCCACCGGGCTAGACTTCAGTGTGGCCAGCAGCGTCGAGCCGGTCCGCACATGTGTCGGGTGCCGGGTCCGCGCTGCCAAGCCGGACCTGTTGCGCGTCGTCGCGGTCGCGGGAGCCCTGCTTCCCGACCGGCGGGGAACCTCGACCGGGCGTGGTGTGCACCTGCATCCCGACCCCGAGTGCCTCGCACTGGCGGAGCGTCGCCGGGCGTTCCAACGGGCTTTTCGCCGGGACGGACCGCTCCGGACCGACGCCCTGCTTGACTACCTCACGCAGCATTACCACCCGCAGGATCACCACGAGCAGAGCGGAACCACCCCATGAGCGCTCGATGAGCCAGCACCGATGAGTACCGCCGTGCACTGACAACGGCTTGCGGGAAGACCGACCGCGGGCCACCGAAGGAGAAGTTTGTGGCCAAGGCCCGCGTATCCGCCCTCGCGAAAGAGGTCGGGCTGCCCTCGAAGCAACTGATCGAGTGGCTGAACAACAACGGGGAGTACGTCAAGACCCCCTCATCGACGATCGAGGCGCCAGTCGTGGCGAAGGTGTACGCCGCCTTCCCGCCGGTGCCGGAGGCCGAGCAGAAGCCGGCCAAGACCGCCGCCAAGAAGGCCGCCGCACCCGCTCCGGCCGAGCCGGTCGAGGTCGTCGAGGCGCCGGTGTTCGCGCCGACCGAAGAGGTCTTCCCGCCGACCCAGGTCGCCCCGCCGGCACCTGAGATCGACGCACCCGCTGCGCTCGCCGAGCCCCCGGCCGCGCCCGCTGGGCCGCGACCCGCGGCCCCTCGCCCGGCCGGCAACAACCCGTTCACGACCCGTCCGGCGGGCAACAACCCCTTCACCCAGCGCGGCACACCCGCCCAGCGCCCCGGTCCGTCGGCGATGCCGCCGCGGCCGGGCGGCCTGCGCCCGGGTCCCGGCATGATGCCGCCCCGGCCGGCCCAGCGCCCGGGAGGTGCGCCTGGCTTCACCCCGCGCAGCGGCGGTCCCGGCGGCGCCGGTCCACGCACCGGCGGTGCGCCGGGCGGCGACCGCTACGGCGGTGGCCAGCGCGCCGGCGCCCCCGGCGGTGGCGGTGCCGGCGGTGGCGGTGGCGGTGGCGCACCGGGTCGCCCCGGCTTCGGTGGTCGTCCGGGTGGTCCGGGTGGTCGCGGTCGCGGCGCCCCGACCCAGGGCGCGTTCGGCCGTGGCCCCGGTGGCCGTGCGGTCCGCGGCCGCAAGTCGAAGAAGCAGCGCCGCCAGGAGTTCGACAACATGCAGGCGCCGACGATCGGCGGCGTGCAGATCCCGCGGGGCAACGGTGAGCAGATCCGGCTCCCGCGCGGTGCCAGCCTGGCCGACTTCGCCGACCGGATCGGCGCGAACGCGGGCTCCCTGGTCCAGGTCGTCTTCACCCAGCTCGGCGAAATGGTGACCGCGACCCAGTCGGCGCCCGAGGAGACCTTGCAGCTGCTCGGCACCGAGCTCGGCTGGGACGTGCGGATCGTCACGCCCGAGGAAGAGGACGCCGAGATCCTGTCCCGGTTCGACATCGAGTTCGATGCCGAGGAGGACGAGGCCGACCTGGTCGCCCGCGCACCGGTCGTCACCGTCATGGGTCACGTCGACCACGGCAAGACCAAGCTGCTCGACGCGATCCGCTCGACCGACGAGATGGCCAAGGAGGCCGGCGGCATCACCCAGCACATCGGTGCCTACCAGGTGCACGCCATGGTCGACGGCGCGGACCGGCTGCTGACCTTCATCGACACGCCCGGTCACGAGGCATTCACCGCGATGCGAGCCAGAGGCGCGCAGGTCACCGACATCGCCGTGCTGGTGGTGGCGGCCGACGACGGGGTCATGCCCCAGACGATCGAGGCGCTCAACCACGCCCAGGCGGCTGACGTGCCGATCGTCGTGGCGGTCAACAAGATCGACAAGGAGGACGCCAACCCGGCGAAGGTGCGCCAGCAGCTCACCGAGTACGGCTTGGTGGCCGAGGAGTACGGCGGCGAGACGCTGTTCATCGACGTGTCGGCCAAGGCCGGCCTCGGTCTGGACAAGTTGCTCGAGGCGATCGTGCTCACCGCCGATGCCGCCCTCGACCTGCGGGCCAACCCGACCCGAACCGCGGAAGGCGTCGCGATCGAGGCCCACCTCGACCGCGGCCGCGGCCCGGTGGCGACCGTGCTCGTGCAGCGCGGAACGCTGCACGTCGGCGACTCGATCGTCGCCGGCGATGCATTCGGCCGGGTCCGGGCGATGCTCAACGAGAACGGCGACCCGGTCGACGAGGCCGGCCCGTCGCGGCCGGTCCAGGTGCTCGGTTTCACCAGCGTGCCCGGTGCCGGCGACAACTTCCTCGTCGTACCAGAGGACCGGGTCGCGCGGCAGATCGCCGAGCAGCGGCAGGCCCGGGAGCGGTTTGCCGAGCTGGCCAAGGGACGTGGCCGGATGACCCTCGAGGACGTGCTGGAGCGGATCCAGCAGGGCGAGCTCAACCAGCTCAACCTGATCCTCAAGGGCGATGTGTCCGGTTCGGTCGAGGCACTCGAGGATGCGCTGCTCAACATCGTGGTCGGCAACGAGAACGAGGTCAGCCTGCGGGTCATCGGGCGCGGCGTCGGCGCGATCACCGAGAACGACATCAACCTGGCCCGCGCTTCCGACGCGGTCGTGATCGGCTACAACGTGCGCCCGGAAGGCAAGGCGCGTGAGCTGGCCGAGCGCGAGAAGGTCGATGTCCGGTTCTACTCGGTCATCTACGCCGCCATCGACGACGTCGAGAGCGCGCTGAAGGGCATGCTCAAGCCGGAGTTCGAGGAGGTGCAGCTCGGTACGGCGGAGATCCGCGAGGTGTTCCGCTCGAGCAAGGCCGGCAACATCGCCGGCTGCATCGTGCGGGAGGGCACCATTATCCGCAACTCCAAGGCCCGGCTCGTGCGCGACGGTGCAGTGGTCGCGGACAACCTCACGATCTCCACGTTGCGCCGTTTCAAGGACGACGTGACCGAGGTCCGGGAGGGCTTCGAGTGCGGTATCAGTCTCGGCAACTACAACGACATCAACGTCGATGACGTGATCGAGACCTTCGAGCTGCGCGAGAAGCCACGCGCGTGAGCCAGCTCGATGCCGCCCGGATCCGGAAGACGAGCGTCCGGGTCCGCGAGATTGTGGCCCAGGTGCTCGAGCGTCAGATCAAGGACGACCGGCTGGGCATGGTCACGATCACCGACGTCCGGATGACGCCGGACCTGCACGAGGCGACCGTGTTCTGGACCGTCTGGGGCGACGACCCGGCCCGCGCCGCGAGCGCGGCCGCGCTCGAGCGGGCGACCGGCGTGGTGCGCAGCGCGGTGGGCCGGGCCACCGGGCTCAAGCACACCCCGAGCATCACGTTCATCCTCGACGCGCTGCCGGAGAACGCGGTGGCAATCGAAGCCGCGCTGGCCCGGGCCCGAGACGAGGACGAACGCGTCCACCGGGCCGCCGAGGGGGCACAACCAGCGGGCGAAGCGGATCCGTATAAGTCGTGACCGACGGAATCGTCGTCGTCGACAAACCGACCGGGTTGACCTCCCATGACGTGGTCGCCCGGCTGCGCCGCCTCGCCGGCACTCGCCGGGTGGGCCATGCCGGCACGCTCGACCCGATGGCCACCGGCGTCCTGGTGGTCGGAATCGGCCAGGCGACCAGGCTGCTCGGCCACCTGGCGCTGACGGACAAGGACTACGACGCAACGATCCGCCTCGGTGCTTCGACGACAACCGACGACGCCGAAGGCGAGATCACCGCCGAAGCCGAAGGCGAGGCCCTCACTGAGATAACCGACGCCGCCATCGCCGCCGCGATCACCGACCTGACCGGCGACATCGAGCAGGTCCCGAGCGCCGTGTCGGCGATCAAGGTCGACGGGGTTCGCGCGTACAAGCGCGCCAGGGCCGGCGAGACCGTTGAGCTCGCGCCGCGCCGGGTCCACATCGCGGCCTTCGACGTTCTCGCGCGACGTGGTGCCGACCTCGACGTGCACGTGTCCTGCTCGACCGGCACCTACGTCCGGGCCCTGGCTCGCGACCTCGGTGCGGCGCTCGGGGTCGGCGCGCATCTGACGGCGCTGCGCCGGACCCGGGTCGGCGGCTTCACGATCGAGCAGGCGTGGACGCTCTCCCAGCTCGAGGAGCACCTCGACGTCGTACCGCTCAGCGCGGCGGTCGCGGCCGCGTTCCCGCGGGTGGACGTCACCGCGGACGAGGCCCGCCGGATCGGCCTTGGCCAGCGGCTCATCCTCGACCTGCCGGCCTCGCCGGCCGGGGTCTTCGATCCAGGCGGGCGGGTGGTCGCGTTGGTCGAGAACCGCGACGGCGTGGCCCAGCCGAGGTGTGTGTTCGCGTGACCAGCAGCGTCGTACCGATCGGGATCTTCGACGGCGTGCACCGCGGCCACCAGACCGTGCTGGCCCGAGCGGTCGAGGCGGCCCGCGAGCAGGACGCGGAGGTGGTCGTCGTCACCTTCGACCCCCACCCGGTCGCGGTGCTTCGCCCCGAGGCGATGCCGATGATGCTCACCACGATCGAGCGGCGGATCGCCCTGCTCGAGTCCTTCGGCGCGGACCGGGTGGTGGTTCTTGCTTTCACCGCGGAGCTCTCGCACCAGACCGCGGAGGAGTTCGTCGAGCTCACGTTGCTCGAGCGGCTGCACGCGATCCGGGTCGTGGTCGGCGCGAACTTCCGCTTCGGGCACGGGGCGGCGGGCGACGTCGCGCTGATGCGCACGTACGGCCTCGAGGTCGACGACCTGCCGTTGCTCGACCTGGGCGAGGTGGTGACGTCGACCCGGATCCGCGCGCAGGTCGCCGCCGGCGAGGTGGAGGCCGCGGCCGAGCTGCTGGGGCGGCTGCACTTGGTCGAGGGCCCGGTGGTGCGGGGCGATGCCCGCGGCCGGTCGCTCGGCTTCCCCACCGCCAACGTCGCGGTCGCCGACGGCATCGCGATCCCGAGCGACGGGGTCTACTCCGGCTACCTGACCCGTGCGGGCGGCCGGCGGAGCAAGGCGGCGGTCAGTGTCGGGACAAATCCGACCTTTGACGGCGAGGTACGCCGGGTCGAGGCCTACGTCATCGACGAGGGGCACGAGCTCGAACTGTACGACGAGCACGTGATCGTGGAGTTCGCCGAGCGGCTTCGCGGCATGGTCCGCTTCGACACCGTCGATGCCCTGGTCGTCCAAATGACCGACGACGTCGCGCAAGCCCGTACTCGGCTACACTGAGACGGTCAGTCAATCGTCTGCCCCTGTGGTGTAACCCTGTGGGCTGATAGTGCCAGGAGACCCCCGCGTGCCGCTCGATGCCGCAACCAAGCAAAAGATCATGACCGAATACGCCACTGGCGACGGCGACACCGGATCCCCTGAGGTGCAGGTCGCGCTGCTCAGCCAGCGCATCTCCGACCTGACTGAACACATGAAGCAACACAAGCACGACTTCCACACCCAGCGTGGTCTGCTGCTGCTCGTCGGCCGTCGCCGGCGGATGCTGCGCTACCTGGAAAGCACGGACGTGGAGCGCTACCGCACCCTGATTGCACGCCTTGGTCTTCGTCGGTAGCGAGCCAGCCGAACTGCGCGCTGGCCTGACTTAGCGAGCGCCGGTCTTCGGTAGTGGTGTGCAGGACAAGACCTGCGCGCTTCGATCGATGACCGGTCCGCCCAACAGTCTGGCGCACTCTCCCGAATGGAGGTGCCCGTGACGGGCTCCGACGAATACAGTTCCGAAGCAATCCTCAAGAGCTCACTCGGTGAGCGGACCATCAGGTTCGAAACCGGGCGACTCGCCCAGCAGGCCGCGGGTTCCGTGGTCACCTACCTCGACGACGACACGATGGTGTTGTCCGCGACGACCGCATCGAAGAACCCGAAGGACAACCTCGACTTCTTCCCGCTCACCGTCGACGTCGAAGAGCGGCAGTACGCCGCCGGCAAGATCCCCGGCTCGTTCTTCCGCCGCGAGGGCCGCCCGAGCGAGGACGCGATCCTCACCTGCCGGCTCACCGACCGGCCGCTGCGCCCGAGCTTCGCCAAGGGGCTGCGCAACGAGATCCAGATCGTGTCGACGATCATGGCGCTCGACCCCGACCACCTCTACGACGTGATCGCGATCAATGGCGCGGCGTGCAGCGTGCTGCTCGCCGGGCTGCCGTTCTCCGGCCCGGTGGCCGGTGTCCGGGTTGCGCTGATCGAGGGCGAGTGGGTGCCCTTCCCGTCCTACTCCGAACTCGAGCGAGCGGTCTTCGACATGGTGGTCGCCGGTCGCGTGGTCGACGGCGGCGATGTCGCGATCATGATGGTCGAGGCCGAAGCCACCGCCAACACGATCGAGCTCATCGCGGGCGGCGCCCAGGCGCCGACCGAGGAGGTCGTGGCGCAGGGGCTCGAGGCGGCGAAGCCGTTCCTCGCGCAGCTGTGCGAGGCCCAGCAGAAGCTTGCCGACGCGGCCGCGAAGCCGACTCGGGACTTCCCGGTCTTCCTCGACTACGCGGACGACATTCTCGATGCGGTGACCGCTGCGGTCACCGACGAGCTGACGGCCGCACTCACGATCGCGGACAAGCAGCAGCGCGAGACCGAGCTCGACCGGGTCAAGGACCTCGCGAAGGAGCGCACCGCTGAGGCGTTCGAGGGTCGCGAGAAGGAGGTCAGCGCGGCCTACCGCTCGCTGACCAAGAAGCTCGTCCGCCAGCGCGTCATCGCCGACGGCGTTCGCATCGATGGCCGCGGCGTTCGCGACATCCGCACGCTGTCCGCCGAGATCGACGTCGTACCGCGGGTGCACGGCTCGAGCCTGTTCGAGCGCGGCGAGACCCAGATCCTCAACGTCGCCACGCTGAACATGCTGCGGATGGAGCAGATGGTCGACACGCTCTCGCCGGAGACCCGCAAGCGCTACATGCACCACTACAACTTCCCGCCCTACAGCACCGGTGAGACCGGTCGGGTGGGATCGCCGAAGCGGCGCGAGATCGGCCACGGTGCGCTCGCCGAGCGCGCGCTCGTGCCGGTGCTGCCGAGCAAGGACGAGTTCCCTTACGCGATCCGTGCGGTGTCCGAGGCGCTGGGCTCCAACGGCTCGACGTCGATGGGCTCGGTCTGCGCGTCAACGCTGTCGCTGATGGCCGCGGGCGTGCCGCTCAAGGCAGCGGTCGCGGGTATTGCGATGGGCCTGATCAACGAGGGCGAGGACTTCGTCACCCTCACCGACATCCTCGGTGCCGAGGACGCGTACGGCGACATGGACTTCAAGGTCGCCGGAACCCGTGACTTCGTCACCGCACTGCAGCTCGACACCAAGCTGACCGGCATCCCCGCGTCAGTGCTCGGTGGCGCGCTACAGCAGGCCCGCGATGCCCGGATGACGATCCTCGACGTGATGGCCGAGGCCATCGACGCGCCGGGGGAGATGTCGCCGTACGCGCCGCGGATCATCACCGAGAAGATCCCGGTCGACAAGATCGGCGAGATCATCGGGCCCAAGGGCAAGATCATCAACCAGATCCAGGCCGACACCGGCGCGGACCTCACGGTCGAGGACGACGGCACGATCTACATCGCCGCGGTCGACGGGACCAAGGCCGAGGCCGCGCTTCGTGCGGTCCGGTCGATCGTCTCGCCGCAGCTTCCCGAGGTCGGGGAGCGCTATCTCGGCACGGTCGTCAAGACCACGACCTTCGGCGCTTTCATCTCGCTCACACCCGGCAAGGACGGTCTGCTGCACATCTCGCAGATTCGCAAGATCGTCGGCGGCAAGCGGGTCGAGAACGTCGACGACGTGTTGCCGGTCGGCAGCAAGGTGCAGGTGCAGATCGGCGAGATCGACCCGAGAGGCAAGCTGTCGCTCGTGCCGGTCCTCGACGAAACAGCCGAAGCCGCTGAAGGCAGCGAGCCGACGACTGAGCCTGCCGAGGCCGGCTCCACCGACACCGACTGAGATGCCGGTCGATCTGGCCGGCGCTGACCAACGAGTGGGGTCGACCCGCTCGTTGCTCACGGGCAGCGACGGTGCGGTCGTGCGCCGTACCGTGCTGCCTGGCGGGATCCGGGTGCTCAGCGAGGCCGTGCCCGGGGTGCGGTCGATTGCGTTCGGCGTCTGGATCGGCGTCGGGTCGCGGGACGAGGTGGCGTCGCTGTCCGGGGCGTCGCACTATCTGGAGCACCTGCTGTTCAAGGGCACCAAGCGGCGTGACGCGCTCGCCATCTCCTCGGCACTCGACGAGGTGGGTGGCGAGCTCAACGCGTTCACCGCGAAGGAATACACCTGCTATTACGCGCGAGTGCTCGACCGCGACCTTCCGGTCGCAGTCGACGTCGTCTGCGACATGGTCATGTCGTCGGTCCTCGCGTCGCGCGAGGTCGAGAACGAGCGCGGCGTCATTCTTGATGAGATCGCCATGCACGAGGACGACCCCGGCGACTCGGTGCATGACGCGTTTGCCGAGCTGGTGTGGCCGACCGACCCGCTCGGCCGGCCGATCCTCGGTACGGTTTCCTCGATCGAGTCGATGACCCGCAGTGCGATCGCCGGCTACTACCGGCGGCGCTATCGCAGCGAGCAGCTTGTCATCACCGCAGCCGGCAACGTCGATCACAGCGCCTTGGTCCGACTGGTCAAGCAGGCGTTGAAGACCGTCGGTGCGACCGACCTGGACGACTCGCTCGCGCCGGCTTCGCCGCGCGCGGCCGGCAAGTCGCCGCAGTTCGCACTCGGCACGACGGTTCGCGAGCGGCCGACCGAGCAGGCCAACATCGTGTGCGGGGTGCCGGGACTCTCGCGCCACGACGACCGGCGGTTCGTCCTCGGCGTGCTCAACTCCGCGCTCGGCGGCGGGATGTCGTCGCGACTGTTCCAGGAGATTCGTGAGCTGCGCGGGCTGGCGTACTCGGTCTACTCCTTCGCCTCCCACTACGCCGACACCGGCCTGTTCGGGGTCTTCGCCGGCTGCCATCCCGACCGCGCCCCGGAGGTGGTCGAGCTGTGCCGCGAACAGCTGGCGCTGGCGGCCGGGGCCGGCTTGACCAACGAGGAGCTGGAGCGCGGCAAGGGACAGATGCGCGGCGGCCTGGTCCTCGGGCTCGAGGACACCGGCTCGCGGATGAGCCGGCTCGGCAAGGCCGAGCTGGTCTACGGGAGCCTGATGAGCATCGAGGAGATCCTGGGCCGGATCGAGTCGGTGACCCTCGACGAAGCCCGCGCGCTCGCCGCCGATCTGCTCGGGGGGCCGACATCGCTTGCCGTCATCGGTCCGTACGACGACGGGAGCCGCGAGTTCGCGGCATGATGAGCACCATGCGCGTGGGAGTGCTCGGCGCCCGGGGCCGGATGGGTGCGGAGGTCGGCCGCGCGGTCGAGGCGGCCGACGACCTTTCGCTGGTGGCCGCGGTCGACGTCGGCGATGATCGCGACCCGCTCCGCGGCGCCGATGTGGTCGTCGACTTCACGACTCCCGCTGCCGTCCTCGACAACCTGCGGTGGTGCATCGGGGCCGGCCTGCATTGTGTGGTGGGGACGACCGGCTTCACCGATCAGCGGCTTGACGACGTGCGCTCGATGCTGGCGGACTCGCCGTCGGTCGGAGTCGTCATCGCACCGAACTTCGGGATCGCGGCGGTCTTGATGATGCGGTTCGCAGCCGAGGCCGCGCCGTACTTCGACTCGGTGGAGATCATCGAGCTGCACCATCCCAACAAGATCGACGCACCGAGCGGTACGGCTCGGCGTACAGCGGAGATGATCGCCGCGGCCCGGTCCGGCAAGGCGTCGCCGGACGCCACGTCGCAGTCGCTCGAGGGAGCGCGCGGCGCGGACGTGAACGGTGTCCGGGTGCATGCGGTGCGGCTGTCGGGTCTGGTCGCGCATCAAGAGGTGCTGCTCGGTGGTTCGGGGGAGACGCTGACGATCCGCCACGACTCGCTGTCACGCGAGTCGTTCATGCCCGGTGTGCTGATGGCCGTCCGCGCGGTTGCCGATCGCCCCGGCCTGACAGTCGGGATCGAGGATCTACTCGGCCTCGACTAGCCCGGGAAGTGCCGCCGCCAGGCGGTCGTAGTCACTCGGCGTGTTGTAGACCTGCCCGCAGACCCGGACGTAGCTCCGCGCGTGCAGGGACATGAGCGACACCTCGACCTTGTGCTCGGCGCTCAGCACGGCCTCGACGTCATACGCGCGCTCGACATCGAGTGTCACCGGCAGCTCGATCACCCGCATCGCGGCGCGGAAGTCGTCGGCCGCCGGGGCCGTCGTCCCGAGCGCCTTCGCCACTCGGGCGGCGCCGTCGTCGACGATCGCGCGCTGGGTCGCGCGCATCTCGTCCCAGCCGAACTCGGCCCAGAACGCCAGCGCGGCCGGGATCGCCAGGATCGGGATCGGGTCGAAGGTCCCGGTCCAGTCGAAGGCCGGCTGGTAGCCCTTGGCGAAGTGGTGCGACGGCACGAGCGGGCGGACTCGGTCACGCCACTTGGGCGCGACATTGAGGATCGCGGCCGCCCGCGGCGACGACACCCACTTGTGCAGGTTGCCGACCCAGAAGTCGGCGCCGAGCGCCTCGAGGTCGACGTCAAGCTGACCCGGCGCGTGCGCGGCGTCGACCACGACCGGGATCCCGAGATCATGCATGGCCGGGATGATCTCGGCGAGCGGGAACACGAAACCGCTGGCCGAGGCGATCGAGTCGATGACGAGCAGTTTCGTGTGCGCGGTGACGCGCTCGGCCAGTGCAGCGACGACGTCGGCCCTGGTCGCGATGTCGAGTGGGACGTGCGCGGTGACGATGCTCGCGCCGGTCCGGTCGGCGAGAGTCTCGAGCTGTACGCCGACTGCGCCGTACCGATGATCTGTGGTCAGCACCTCGTCACCCGGCCCGAGATCCGACCCGAGCGCGGTCAACACCGTGGCCGTGCCCGCGGTCGCATTCCCGACGAACGTGCTGCCGGCCGGGTCGGCGTGCAGCAGCGCGGCCACCTGGTTGCGGATGTCGTCGAGCATCCCCGGAAGGCGCCGGGCCATCAGGTTGGCGGGGTTTCCTTCCATCTCCGCGCGCAGTCCCGACGCGGCCTCGCCGACGACGCGCGGCAGCGCGCCGAAGGCGCCATGGTTGAGGTAGGCGACGTCGGGGTCGAGCAGCCAGTCGGTTCGGTTCGTCACCCTGACATCGTGTCGCACGAGGCGGCTACGGGCCTAGTCGGTAGTCGTGTGGTTCGACCCGGACGGTGAGTCCGGTGGGGCTGGTCCAGGTGAGGACTCCGGTGTCGTCTTTGG
>CAYNDD010000011.1:25814-28390 GCA_964395425.1 uncultured Frankiaceae bacterium | reverse complement strand
TGGTGCGAGACGAGCATCCGGGCGAGGAACAGGACGCTCAGCTGCAGCCCAAACGCCGGCCGCACCGCCGCGCGGGGCGGATCGGGCGTCGGCGGCACCAGTGACAGCGGGGTCGGGCGCGCGCCGGTCGTCTCGGTCAGCTCGGCCAGCGCGGCGTCGGTCAGCAACCGGGCCTCGGCGACGAGCATTGGAAGGTCCTCGCGATCGGGAGAGCTCTCCGCGGCCACGGTCCGGCGGATCGTGACCGACGTACGCAGCGTCTCGGCGATCAGCCACCACACCGCGGCCGGGATCCTGTCGTCGGGCGGCTTGGTGCGAAGCAGCGCCGCGAGGGCGACGTCACCCACCGAGTCCGCAAAAACCTCGTCTGCGGTCAAATCCGACAGCTGAGTGGTCATCGGCCTCTCCTACGGTCTGGCGCCCCGTGTCCTTGACCCTCACAACAGCACCTGAGTACGACGTGAGAGGTTCCTGTGTGCTGGCTGGGTATGCGTGGGGGCGCCGTCAGTCGGCCGACGGACCGCGGCGGCGGCTACCTGCCCGCGAGCCTGGGGCGTCATACAGTAGGCGGACCTCCACGACCACGGCAGAACTCGGCGGGATGAGGGCGGAGAGATGACCGATGCGACCCCGTTCTGGGGACCCGATTTCGACGCGTTGTCGGCCGCCGATCCCGAGATCGCCGCGGTTGTGCTCGATGAGCTCGAGCGGCTGCGTGGCGGCCTTCAGCTGATCGCCAGCGAGAACTTCACCTCGCCGGCGGTGCTCGCCGCGCTCGGCTCGACCCTGTCGAACAAGTACGCCGAGGGCTATCCCGGCAAGCGCTACTACGGCGGCTGTGAGGTGGTCGACCGGGCCGAGACGATCGGGATCGAGCGGGCCAAGGAGCTCCTCGGCGCCGAGCACGCCAACCTGCAACCGCACTCCGGAGCCAGCGCCAACCTCGCGGCCTACGCGGCGTTGCTCGCCCCCGGCGACACCGTGCTCGCGATGAGCCTTCCGCACGGCGGCCATCTGACCCACGGCAGCAAGGTCAACTTCTCCGGCAAGTGGTTCAACACGGTTGCCTACGGGGTGCGCGAGGACAACGAGCTGATCGACTACGACCAGGTGCGCGACCTGGCGAACGAGCACCAGCCGAAGATGATCATCTGCGGTGCGACGGCGTACCCGCGGTTGATCGACTTCGCGGCGTTCCGCTCGATCGCCGACGAGGTCGGGGCCTGGCTGATGGTCGACGCGGCGCACTTCATCGGCCTCGTCGCCGGGAAGGCGATCCCGAGCCCGGTCCCGTACGCCGACGTGGTCACGTTCACGACGCACAAGGTCCTGCGCGGCCCGCGCGGCGGCATGATCGTGTGCAAGCAGGACCTGGCCGCACGGATCGACAAGGCGGTCTTCCCGTTCACCCAGGGCGGTCCGTTGATGCACGCGGTGGCCGCCAAGGCGGTCGTGCTGAAGGAAGCGGCAAGCCCGGACTACCAGCGCTACGCCCGGCAGGTCATCGCCAACAGCCAGACCCTGGCCGACGGCCTGGCGGCCGAAGGGATGCGGCCGGTCAGCGGCGGCACCGACACCCACCTGGCGCTGATCGACCTGCGCGGGATCGGCGTCACCGGCAAGGACGCGGAGACCCGCTGCGACGCGGCGAAGATCACGCTCAACAAGAACTCGATCCCGTTCGACCCGGAGCCGCCGTCGATCGGGTCCGGGATCCGGGTCGGCACCGCCGCGGTGACGACCCAGGGCATGACCGAGGGCGAGATGAAGGAAGTTGCGACCCTGATCGCCCGAGCGGTGCGCGACTCGGACGGCACGGCCGCGGCGGAGATCGGTGCGACGGTCGGCGCGTTGGTGACCGCCCACCCGGCGTACCCGCGGGGCTAGGGCGCAACCGCCGTGCGCGAGTACATCCTCACCGGGGTGCTCGTCGCGGCCGTCACCTATCTCCTCACGCCCTATGCCCGGCGGTTCGCGATCGCCACCAACGCTTTCACCGAGGTTCGCGACCGTGACGTCCACACCATCCCGACCCCGCGGCTCGGCGGGCTGGCGATCTTCGCCGGCCTCGGTGCCGGGCTGCTGGTCGCGAGCCGGCTGCCGACCCTGCATCGCGCGTTCCAGACGACCGACATCCGCGGTGTCCTGCTCGGCGGCGGCGTGCTCGTGCTGCTCGGGGCGGCAGACGATCGATGGGGCCTGGATGCGCTGACCAAGCTGGCCGGCCAGATCCTGTCCGCCGGGATCATGGTGCTCAACGGGGTGCAGCTGCTCTATCTGCCGGTCCCCGGCCACGGCGCCCTCTCGCTCGGCCTCGACATCGGCGTGCCGCTCACGATCTTGTTCGTCGTGATCACGATCAACGCGATCAACTTCATCGACGGTCTCGACGGCCTTGCCGCGGGCGTCGTGGCGATCGCGTCGCTGTCGTTCTTCGCCTACTCCTACGAGCTCTCGGTGGTGCATCAGTTCGACCGCGCCACCGCACCGACGTTGCTGACCGCGGTGCTGGCCGGCGCCTGCATCGGGTTCCTGCCGCACAACTTCAACCCGGCCCGGATCTTCATGGGCGACTC
>CAYNDD010000011.1:14128-25714 GCA_964395425.1 uncultured Frankiaceae bacterium | reverse complement strand
GCATCGGGTTCCTGCCGCACAACTTCAACCCGGCCCGGATCTTCATGGGCGACTCCGGCTCGATGTTGCTCGGGCTGGTGCTCGCGGCCGCCACCGTGAGCCTGACCGGCCAGCTCGATCCGAACGCGCTGCCCGCCGACGACTTCGCCCCCGGCCTGCTGCCGCTCCTGCTGCCGCTGGCGGTGTTCGCCGTACCGTTCGGCGACCTCGTGCTTGCGGTGGTACGCCGCAGCCGGGCCGGGCACGCGCCGTGGGAGCCGGACAAGCAGCACCTGCACCACCGGCTGCTCAAGCTCGGCCACTCGCATGCCCGCGCCGTGCTGATGATGTACATGTGGTCGGCGCTGATCGCCGGCGGCACCGTGACGGTTGCGCTGTCGCATCGCCGGCCGTTGCTCATCCTGTCGTTCGTCCTGATCGCCGCGGCGGTGCTGGTCGTCGCGAGCAGCGTGCCGCGGTTGCGCGCCGCGAGCCAGAGCCCGCCACCCTGACCGCCGCGCGCTCGAATCGGTTAGGTTCGGACCGGGCCGCGGCAGCCTGGCTGCCGGACAGGGGAGTGAGGGCAGCGTGAAGGTTTCCGGATTGCGATCGGTGCTCGTTGCGGCCAGCGCGGCTGGTCTCGCGCTGGCGATCGCGGTGCCCGCGGCGAACGCCCGGCCCGCCGGCACCGGCCGTACGACGATCGGCGACAAGTGCCTGATCGGCACCTGGCTCGACAACCATGGCCGAACGACCACGAAGTTCGACGGCGTGAACGTCGTCATGCACGCCGGTGGCGGCGACGTCGACCACATCACCGCGACCGGAATCGACCACTCCAACTGGATGAAGTCGCAGCCGCTGGTGGGCAAGTACCGTGGGTTCCCGCTGACCGAGACGATTCGCGGCACCAACAAGCAGCTGCTGCACGCCAGCAAGGTCGGACATCACCTCGAGCTGACCGTGACCGAGCGCGGATGGAGTGCGGGCAGCACGAACACCTACGTCTACCGGCACCATCACCGGCCGGGCTACCTCAACAAGATCGGTGTCCACACCTACCGGTTCCGGTGCACCGCGACAACACTGACCTGGATGGGCCCGAAGGGGCACGTGATCGGCACCGAGACCCGGCAGAGCCGCACGCCATGACCGCCGCGCCGGCCGGCTGAGCCTCGATGGGCCGAGTTCCGGACCGCCCGACGCCCAACGGGATCACGTTGCTCGGCATCGGCTCGATGCTCGGCATCTGCGTGGGCGTGGGTGCCTTTCTCGGGGTCCTCGGTGACCGTGCGCTGGGCTCCGCACCCCTGTTTGCTCTGCTCGGCGTACTCGTTGGTATCTTGGTTGGCGCCGCCGGCGCCTACCAGGTGATCCGGCCATATACCCGCACCAGCTCAGCTCCAGCCGACAAAGCCAGACCTGACAATGACGTCCGATCCGACGACCGGTGAGAGGAACACGGTGGCCCTCGACGCTCAATGGAGCGCCGTCGCGCGCGGGTATCGAAACGCGTTGATCGTTGCCGGCGTGCTCGGCGTCATCTCGATCGCTGCCGGTTTTGCGGCTGGGGCACCATTTGTCGGAGTTTTCCTCTGCATCGGCCTCGGGCTCGGCGGCTACAACGCCCGCAAGCTCTGGGGCGACACCCAGGCGCTCGACGCCGAGGTCGCCAACCCGCGTGGCGCGGTCATGAAGACCTCACTGTCGCGGCTCGGGATCATCACGGTCTTCGCGATCCTGGTCGCGCTGGTCTATCGCCAGGACGGCTGGGCGGTCTTCGTCGGCCTGGTCATCTTCCAGCTCGTCATGATGTCGCTGCTGATCCGCCCGCTGCGCCGGGTGGTCGCGCCGTGACACCCCTCCTCGCCGCGCTGCCGGCCGCGACCATCTCGGTCGGCGACCACCCGCACTTCACCTTCCTCGGGCTGACCTTCAACTACGACACGATGTACACCACGCTGATCGCCGCGGCGCTGACCGTGGGTTTCGTGGCGTACGTCGCCCGCCAGGCCACCAGCAGCGTGCCCAGCCGGCCGCAGATCATCACCGAGCTGGTGCTCACCCAGACCCGCGACTACGTCGAGCAGGCGGTCGGCCACGACATCCCGCCGTGGCTGGTGCCGTTCGGGGCCACCTTGTTCTTGTTCATCCTGTTCTGCAACTGGCTGGCCTGGATCCCCAGCGGCCACAACCCGGAGCGGCTCGCGCCGCCGACCGCGGACGTCAACCTGGTCTACGCGCTCGCCCTCACCGTCGTCGTGCTCTACACCTACCTCGGCGTGAAGCGGAAGGGCCGTCGCTACGTCACGGACTGGTTCACCGTGAAGCCGGCGATCCGTCGCCCGATCCTGTTGCTCGAGCAGATCGTCAACCCGCTCTCGCTCTCCTTGCGTCTGTTCGGCAACATCTTCGCGGGCGGCATCATGCTCGCGGTCATCGCGTTGTTGCCGTTCTATCTGTTCCCGCTGTACGGCCTGGCCGACTTCGGGTGGCGGTTGTTCGATTCAGGGCTGATCGCGCCGATCCAGGCGTTCATCTTCTCGTTCCTGACAATTTTGTACTTCGGCTTTGCAACCGCCGAAGAGCACTGACGCGCTCGAGCACGAGCGTTTCGCAACTAGGGAGACACAGTGGCAGTAGAGACAACAGGGGCGGCGATCAAGACCGCTGGCGGTCTGATCGGTGGTGGTCTCGCCCTCGGTGGCGGCGCGATCGGTGCTGGTATCGGTGACGGTATCGCCGGTAACGCCCTCATCAGCGGGATCGCCCGGCAACCAGAGGCGCAGGGCCAGCTGACCGGTCAGTTCTTCTTGACCGTCGGCCTGGTCGAGGCGGCGTACTTCATCAACCTGGCGTTCGCCGCGCTGTTCGCGTTCGTCCTCGGCAAGTGACCTTGGCCATGCCGAACGCTGCGCTCCACACCGTGATCGCGGCGAAGACGAACAACTTCCTGATTCCCAACGGGACGTTCATCTTCGAGTGGATCGTCTTCATCTTGGTCGTGATCTTCCTGGCCAAGAACCAGACGATCGGGATCCCGCGGATCGTCAAGATGATTGACGCGCGCCAGGCCGCGATCCGCAAGCAGTTCGAGGACGCCGAGGCGGCCAAGGCCCGGCTCGAGGCGGCTGAGATCGAGTACCGGGAGGCGCTGGCGGAGACCCGCCGAGACGCCTCGCGGCTGCGTGAGCAGGCCCAGGCCGAGCGCGCGGAGATCGTCGAGGAGGCGCGCAGC
Organism: uncultured Frankiaceae bacterium; assembly: GCA_964395425.1. Classification (GTDB taxonomy): domain Bacteria; phylum Actinomycetota; class Actinomycetes; order JAFAQI01; family JAFAQI01; genus DATAUK01. Next base: position 22,497 of record CAYNDD010000011.1, on the reverse strand, counting down.
GAGGCCCAGGCAAGGGTCGAGCAGATGCTCGCCAATGCGGAGGACCGGATCGCCGCCGAGCGCCAGCACACGATCCTCGCGCTGCGCAACGAGATCGGCGAGCTGGCGATGACGCTGTCCGAGCGGATCGTGCACGACTCGCTGCGCCGGGACTCCCGCCAGCGCAAGCTGGTCGAGGACTTCATCGCGGGTGTGGGCGCGACCGAGATGGTCGAGGCCGAGCACGCCGGTGCCGGTCAGGTGGAGCGCGACTGATGCAGGGAGCCAGCCGGGCATCGTTGTCGATGCTCCGCGAGCATCTGCCGACCGACGGCGATCTGATCGGGCTGTCCGAGCAGCTCTACGCCGTGGTGTCGCTGCTGCTGACGCAGGGATCGTTGCGGCGCGCGCTGTCCGACCCGGCCTCGCCGGCGGTGACGAAGGCGGGTCTGGTCGACCGTTTGTTCGGCGCGCAGCTCGATGGGCCGACCCTCGACCTGCTCCGCGAGGCGGCGCGCTCGCGCTGGTCGCAGCCCCGGGATCTGGTCGACTCGCTGGAGGAGCTCGCGGTCGAGGCCGCGCTCGGCGCCGCGGAGTCGGTCGGGCAGCTCGAGGAGGTCGAGGACGAGCTGTTCCGCTTCAGCCGGATCCTCGACGCCGAGCCCACCCTGCGGGCGGTGCTGACCGAACGCAACATCTCCCGCGCGTCCAAGCGCGGGTTGCTGCACACCCTGCTCGAGGGCCGGGTGACGAGTTTCACCTTTTCGTTGATCTCGCGCGCGGCGATCGAGCCGCGCGGGCGCCCGATCGAGCACGTGCTGCTCCATTACTCCACGCTCGCCGCGCAGCGGCGGGACCGACTGATCGCGCACGTCAGGACCGCGGTGGAGCTCACCGACGACGAGCAGCGCGAGTTGGCGACTGCGCTGAGTGCGTCGTACCAGCACGAGATGCGGCTGGAGGTCGTCGTCGACGAGGCGCTGATCGGCGGGCTCACGGTCCGGGTCGGCGACGAGATGATCGACGCCAGCGTCGCGCGCCAGCTCGCCGAGGCACGTCGCAAGCTGACCGGCGGATCGGGCGCACGCCCGCGCCGCGGATAGAACAAGCAAACCGAGGAGCAAACCAGTGACCGAGTTGAGCATCCGGCCGGAGGAGATCCGCGACGCCCTCGCGGGCATCGCCGACGCCTACGACGCCAAGACCAAGCGCGAGGAGGTCGGCGTCGTCGTCGACACCGGTGACGGCATCGCCCGGGTCGAGGGTCTGCACTCGGCGATGACTAACGAGCTGCTGGAGTTCGAGGGCGGCTTGTTCGGCATTGCGCTGAACCTCGACGTCCGCGAGATCGGCTGCGTCATCCTCGGCGACGCCCAGGGGATCGAGGAGGGCCAGCAGGTCCGCCGGACCGGCGAGGTGCTCTCGGTCCCGGTCGGTGACGGCTTCCTCGGCCGGATCGTCGACCCGCTCGGCCGGCCGCTCGACGGCAAGGGCGACATCGCTTCCACCGAGCGCCGTGACCTCGAGCTCCAGGCGCCGAACGTGATGGCCCGCCAGCCCGTCAAGGAGCCGCTGCAGACCGGGATCAAGGCGATCGACGCGATGACCGCGATCGGCCGCGGCCAGCGCCAGCTCATCATCGGTGACCGCCAGACCGGTAAGACCGCGGTCGCACTCGACGCGATCATCAACCAGCGCGACGGCTGGAAGAGCGGCGACAAGAAGCAGGCGGTCAAGTGCGTCTACGTCGCGATCGGGCAGAAGGGCTCGACGGTCGCGCAGGTGCACAACGCGCTTGAAGAGGCCGGCGCGATGGCCTACACGACCATCATCGCCGCTCCCGCGTCGTTCCCGGCCGCCTTCAAGTACATCGCGCCGTACGCCGGATCTGCGATCGCGCAGCACTGGATGTACGCCGGCGAGCACGCGCTGATCGTCTTCGACGACCTGTCGAAGCAGGCCGACGCCTACCGCAACATCTCGCTCCTGCTCCGCCGCCCGGCCGGCCGCGAGGCCTACCCCGGCGACGTCTTCTACCTGCACTCCCGGCTGCTCGAGCGCTGCGCCAAGCTCAACGACGAGCTGGGCGGCGGCTCGCTCACCGGGCTGCCGATCATCGAGACCAAGGGCAACGACGTGTCGGCCTACATCCCGACCAACGTCATCTCGATCACCGACGGCCAGATCTTCCTCGAGACCGACCTGTTCAACTCCGGGGTCCGCCCGGCGATCAACGTCGGTGTCTCGGTCTCCCGGGTGGGCGGCAACGCGCAAACCAAGGCGATGAAGGGCGTTGCCGGCCGGCTCCGGCTCGACCTCGCGCAGTACCGCGAGCTCGAGGCGTTCTCGGCCTTCGGCTCCGACCTCGACAAGGCCTCGAAGGCCCAGCTGGAGCGCGGCGCGCGGCTGGTCGAGCTGCTCAAGCAGCCGCAATACACGCCGTACCCGGTGGAGCGTCAGGTCGTTTCCATCTGGGCCGGCACGTCGGGTGCGCTCGACGACGTCCCGATCCCGGACATCTCGAGGTTCGAGCGCGAGTTCCTGGAGTACGTCGGCCGCCAGCACAAGGGCATCTATGACGAGATCCTCGCCGGCGGAAAGGTCGAGGGCGACCTGGCCGAGCAGCTCGAGATCGCCGTCGGCGATTTCAAGAAGCAGTTCGAGACCTCGAGCGGCGATCCCATCGGTGGCGATGAGCTGAGTGAGAAGGTCGGCGCGGGAGCGTCGGCTGATGGCGGGTCGGCGGACTCGGGGGACGACGACAGCGCCGACGAATCGGACGAGTCCTGACCTATGGGCGCTCAGCTTCGCCAATATCGCCGGCGGATCAAATCGGTCCAGTCGACGAAGAAGATCACGCGCGCGATGGAGCTCATCGCGGCGTCGCGGATCGTCAAGGCGCATCAGCGGATCGTGGCGTCGCGGCCATATGCCGAGGCGATCACCGGCGTCGTGCGCACCGTGACCGCGGAGGGCGTGGTCAACGCGGAGCATCCACTGACCACGCCGCGCGAGAATCCGAGCAAGGCGGCGCTGCTGGTGATCACGAGCGACCGCGGCCTGGCCGGCGGTTACAGCGCGAACGTGCTTCGAGCCGGCGAGCAGACCACGACCCGGTTGCGCGGTGACGGCATCGAGCCGGTGCCGTTCCTCGTCGGTCGCAAGGCATTGAGCTTCTACCGCTTCCGCGGCCGTGAGGTGGCGCACAGCTGGACCGGGTTCACCGAAGCGCCCTCCTTCGAAGACGCCCGCCGGGTCAGCGCGGCGATGCTGGAGGAGTTCGTCAAGGGTTCGGCCGACGGTGGCGTCGATGAGATCCACATGGTCTTCACGCAGTTCGTCTCGATGGCGACTCAGCGGGTGGTCACCACCCGGCTGATCCCGCTCGACCGGGCCGATGCGCCGGCCGGTGAGACCGAGGAGGCCACCGAACAGGGTGCGCATGGGCTGATCGAGTTCGAGCCGGAGGGCAGCGGGGTGCTCGACGCGCTGCTGCCGCGCTACCTCACCGCCCGCGTCTACGCGGCCATGCTCGACGCCGCGGCCAGCCAGCAGGTCGCGCGTCGGCGGGCGATGAAGTCGGCGACCGACAACGCCGACGAGCTGATCAAGCAACTGACCCGGGACGCCAACTCGGCCCGGCAGGCAGAAATCACGCAGGAAATCATGGAAATCGTGGGCGGCGCGGAAGCGCTCGCCGGGACAGGGAGCGAACATTGACCGCCACACTCGAAGACCAGCCGACCACCCGGGAGGGCGGCGTCGGCCGGGTCGTCCGCGTCATCGGCCCGGTTGTCGACGTCGAGTTCGCACCCGACGAGATGCCCGAGATCTACAACGCGATCCACGTCGACCGCACCCTCGGCGACGAGACCAGGACGCTCACCCTCGAGGTAGCCAGCCACATCGGCGACAACATGGTGCGCGCGATCTCGATGCAGCCCACCGACGGGCTCACCCGCGGGGCGCAGGCCAAGGACACCGGCGCCTCGATCTCGGTGCCGGTCGGCGACGCAACCCTGGGTCACGTCTGGAACGTGCTCGGTGAGCCGCTCGACGTCGACGCAAGCACGATTGAGATCACCGAGCGCTGGCCGATCCACCGGCCGTCGCCGCCGCTCGACGAGCTCGAGCCGCGGACCGAGATGTTCGAGACCGGCATCAAGGTCATCGACCTGCTCGCGCCGTACGTGCGTGGCGGCAAGATCGGCATGTTCGGCGGTGCCGGAGTCGGCAAGACCGTCGTCATCCAGGAGATGATCCGGCGGGTCGCGCAGCAGTTCGGCGGCCGTTCGGTGTTCGCCGGGGTCGGCGAGCGTACCCGCGAGGGCAACGACCTCTACCTGGAGATGGAAGAGGCCGACGTCCTCAAGGACACCGCGCTGGTCTTCGGGCAGATGGACGAGCCGCCGGGCACCCGGCTGCGGATCGCGCTGGCCGGGCTGACGATGGCGGAGTACTTCCGCGACGTGCAGCGCCAGGACGTGCTGCTGTTCATCGACAACATCTTCCGGTTCACCCAGGCCGGTTCGGAGGTCTCGACCCTGCTCGGGCGGATGCCGTCGGCAGTCGGTTACCAGCCGACCCTGGCGGACGAGATGGGCGAGCTGCAGGAGCGGATCACCTCGACCCGCGGTCACTCCATCACGTCGCTGCAGGCGATCTACGTGCCCGCCGACGACATCACCGACCCGGCGCCGCACACGACGTTCGCGCACCTCGACGCGACAACGGTGCTCTCGCGGTCGATCTCGGAGAAGGGCATCTACCCGGCGGTCGACCCGCTCGACTCGACCTCGCGGATCCTCGACGCCCGGTACGTCGGTGAGGAGCACTACCAGACCGCGCGTCGTACCCAGGAGATCCTGCAGCGCTACCGCGACCTGCAGGACATCATCGCGATCCTCGGTATCGACGAGCTGTCCGAAGAAGACCGGATCGCGGTCAACCGGGCCCGCCGGATCGAGCGCTTCCTGTCCCAGCCGTTCTTCGTCGCCGAGCAGTTCACCGGCATCCCCGGCAAGTTCGTGCCGCTGGCCGAGACGATCGACTCGTTCAAGCGGCTGTGCGACGGCGAGTTCGACGAGGCGCCCGAGCAGGCGTTCTTCATGTGCGGCGGCGTCGAGGACGTCGAGGCCAACACGAAGCGGCTCGCCGAGTAACGAGGGTCGGTTCCGGTTGTCGCGCTAGCGGACCGGGCGGACGGCGGTGGCCCGGCGCGGTGAGTAGTGCCGGGCCATCCACGGCACCAGCCAGGCTGCTTCGGCGGCGATCCGCCAGTCCATCTTGGAGCTGCCGGCCCGGCGCTCGTGAAACACGATCGGCACCTCGGTGATCCGGGCGCCGGCCCGCGCCGCGCGCACGGTCATCTCGATCTGGAAGGCGTAGCCGTCGCTGCCGGTGGCCTCGTCGAGCAGCGACGCGAGCAGCGGTGCCCGCCAGGCCTTGAAGCCGCCGGTCAAATCGCTGACGGGAGTGTGAACGAGCACGCGCGCATAGACGTTGCCGCCGCGGGAGAGCCAGCCGCGCGGGCCAGACAGCCCGGCGCTGCTGCCGCCCGGGACGTAACGAGACCCGATCACGAGGTCGGCATCCTCGGCGGCGGCGACCAGCCGGTCAACGTCGCTCGGCGCATGCGAGCCGTCGGCGTCCATCTGGACGACGAGGTCGTAGCGGTCGTCGGCGAGCGCACTGGCGAACCCCGCGGCGTACGCGCGGCCGAGCCCCTGCTTGCCCGGGTTCTCGAGCAGGTGCACCCGGTCGGGCTCGGCGAGCATTGCGGCCCGCACGATCTCCCCGGTGCCGTCGGGGGAGCTGTCGTCCACGACCAGGATGTCGGGACGGCACGGCCGTTCGAGCAGCTGCTCGAGGGTGGTGGCGATCGTGTCGCGCTCGTTGTAGGTGGGCACGACAACGACGGATCGCATGCGGGGAGTCTAGGAGTCGGGTCTGACCGGGGCCTGAAGGCGGCTGCGGCCGGCCGGTAAGATCGTGCCATGGCCACGATGCAGGTTCAGCTCGTCGCGCCCGATCGCATGGTGTGGTCGGGTGAGGCGGAGATCGTGCTGGCCCGCACCGTCGAGGGCGAGCTCGGCATCCTGCCCCGTCATGCACCGCTGCTCGGCGTCCTGGTCGAGCATCCGGTCACGATCCGTCGCAGTGGCGAGGACGACTTGGTGGCCGCCGTACACGGCGGTTTCCTTTCGGTGAGCAGCGAGAGTGTCGACGTCCTCGCCGAGATCGTCGAGCTCGCCGACGAGATCGATGTCCCGCGCGCTCGCCAGGCCCTCGAAGCGGCCAAGGAGAGCCACGACGAGGGGGCCAAGGCCGCCGCCCGCCGCGCCACCGCGCGCCTCCGGGCCGCCGGCGAGAGCGTCTAGCCGCGCTCGCTGTCCCGACTCGCCTGCGGTGCCCAGGTCACGTCCCCGACCTCGAGGTTGGCCACCCGGGCGAGGATGAACAGTAGGTCCGAGAGCCGGTTGAGATAAGTCGAGGTCAGCGGATTCGTCGACTCCGGCGCGACCTCCAGCAGCGCCCAGACCGCGCGCTCGGCCCGGCGGGTCACCGTGCGGGCCACATGGAGCAGCGCGGCACCTGCACTCCCGCCCGGCAGGACGAACGAGTCGAGCTTCGGGACCTTCGCGTTGTAGGTGTCGCAGGCGGCCTCGAGCCGGTCCACGTATGACGCATCGATCCGCAGGGGCGCCCACGGTGGATCGGGGACGATCGGCGTACAAAGGTCGGCTCCGACGTCGAACAGCTCGTTCTGGATCGAAGTCAGCAGCGCCACCAGGTCGGCGCCGAGGTCGCCGAGCGCGAGCGCGACGCCGATCGCCGAGTTGGCCTCGTCGACATCGCCGTAGGCGGCCACCCGGGGATCGGTCTTCGCGACCCGGCTCATGTCCCCGAGACCGGTGGTGCCCTCGTCACCGGTGCGGGTGTAGATCCGGGTGAGATGGACCGTCGAGGACCGCCGCTTTCGCTCCGTCATGGCTGCGACCATACGATGCCGGACGTGGAGCGGTTCGAAATCATCGGTGGCGCGCGGCTGGCGGGCGATGCGACGGTGGCCGGCGCGAAGAACAGCGTGCTCAAGGTGATGGCCGCCTCCCTGCTGGCGACCGGCACCACCCGGCTGACGAACGTGCCGATCATCGGCGACGTACCGATCATGGGTGCGGTGCTGGCCGGGCTCGGGGCTCACGTCGACGGCGATGCGCCCAACGTGGAGATCACCGTGCCGGCGGAGCTCGGGCACGAGGCCGACTACGAGCACGTCCGGCGGATCCGCGGCTCGGTCTGCGTGCTCGGCCCGCTGCTGGCGCGGGCCGGCCGGGCCCGGGTGGCGCTGCCGGGCGGCGACGCGATCGGCTCGCGTTCGCTCGACCTGCACATCATGGGGCTCGAGCGGCTCGGCGCGGTCTTCGACAACGCCCACGGCTACCTGGTGGCCGAGGCGCCCGCGTTGCACGGCGCCCAGATCTGGCTCGACTTCCCGAGCGTGGGGGCGACCGAGAACATCCTGATGGCGGCGGTGCTGGCGAAGGGTACGACGACCATCGACAACGCCGCGCGCGAGCCGGAGATCGTCGATCTGTGCCAGATGCTGGTCGCGATGGGCGCCCAGATCGGCGGGATCGGCACCTCGACGCTCGAGATCGACGGGGTCGACTCGCTCCAGCCGACCACCCACGACGTCGTCCCCGACCGGATCGTCGCAGGCACGTGGGCATTCGCCGCGACCATGACCCGCGGCGACATCCGGGTGCGCGGAGCATCCGCCGGCCTGCTCGAGATCGTGCTCGACAAGCTCAGCCAGGCCGGCGCTACAGTCACGACGTACGACGACGGATTCGAGGTGAGCTGCAGCCAGCGGCCGCGAGCCGTCGACATCGTCACGCTGCCGTATCCGGCGTTCCCGACCGACCTTCTGCCGATGGCGATCGCGCTCAACTCCGTGGCCGACGGGGTCGCGTTCGTGACCGAGAACATCTTTGACGGCCGGTTCCGCTTCATCGACGAGCTGATCCGGCTCTCCGCGGACGTGCGCACCGACGGCCACCACGCGATCGTGCGAGGGCGTGAGCGGCTGTCAGGCGCGCCGGTGCGGGCCACCGATATCCGAGCCGGCGCGGCGCTCGTGCTGGCCGGCGTGGTGGCGGACGGGCTCACCACGGTTGCTGACGCGTTCCACGTCGACCGCGGCTACCAGTCGTTCGTGGAGACCCTCACCGAGCTCGGCGCGCAGGTCCGGCGCTGCAGCGACGACCTGCTGATCTAACGCCCGCGGCCGGGCAATTTCGGCTGATTCCGGCGGCGAGGCAACCAGACGCCACTTTGGTGCGTCTCATACCGTGACAGGACGCTCGCAGCTACCGGAAGGCGCGTGC
>CAYNDD010000011.1:12835-14028 GCA_964395425.1 uncultured Frankiaceae bacterium | reverse complement strand
CTTTGGTGCGTCTCATACCGTGACAGGACGCTCGCAGCTACCGGAAGGCGCGTGCCCATGCCGCGTGACGTGCCGCTCGACGCCGAGCTCTCGCTCGACCAGCCACCGCTCGACCAGCCACAGAGTCTCGACCTGACGATCACGGTCGAGCAGCCGGGCCGGGTGCTCGCGCTCCGGGGCCGGCTGTCGGCCCGCACGGTGGCCGAGGGACGGGTGGCATTGGTCGAGGCGATCGCGGTCGGCAGCGAGGTCCTCGTCGTCGACATCTCCGGGCTGCAGCTCGTCGATGCGAGCGGGCTCGGCATGCTCGTGGGCGCGCACCGGCTCGCCCTGCGCAGTGAGCGCGAACTGGTTCTTCGTGGCGTGCCGGAACGGATCGAGCGACTGCTCGCGGTTACCCGGCTGAACCGGGTCCTGCGAGCCGAGGACCCGATCCGGGTTTGAGCGCGGCCGGCGGTGCCGGCCCGGGCTCGTTCCTACACGTCGTCGAGGTCGAACGATCCGCCGCCGGTCGCTGCTGCGCCGCCGGCCGGAGCGGCTCCGCCACCGGCCGTCGGAGCCGCCGGGGGCGCGGCGGCGGCTGCTGCAGCCGCGTCGGCCGCGTGCGTGTCGAGGGCCGCAACCGCGGCGCTCACGGCTTCCGCGGAACCGCCGGAGCGCTGCTGGGCGTAGTAGGCGGCACCGAGCTCGCGAAGCAGCGAGTCGTGGGACTTCGACGCCTGCATCTCGTTGAGCTTCGTCTGGCCCTGCTGGACGCCCTGCTGCGCCTTGACCATCGCCTGCTCGGCCTGTGCCTTGACCTTGTCCATGAAGCTCATGTCGTGCGTCTCCTTTTCGAGGTGCCGCTGAGGTTACAGGCCGATGCCGGACAGCGGGCCCTTGCGGTCGTTGCCAGGTGCGTCCATGACGCGCCGTAGCGCCTCGCCGAGTGAGTGGATCGACGTCGACTGCAAGATGACCGATCCCTCGCCGCGGAACGTGGCGAGGTTGATCCCCTCACCGCCGAACATCGCGGTCATCGCGGTCTGGGCATTCAAGCCGCCGACCCGTTCGATCGAGTACTGCACGGTGTCGGAGAACGCGACCACGTTGCCGGTCTCGGCCTGGATGGTGCCGCCGTACTTCGCTGGGTTGAGCTCGATGAAGTTGCCGGCCGCCGCGACGAACAGCGTGCCCGCGCCGGTGAACTTCTG
>CAYNDD010000011.1:0-12735 GCA_964395425.1 uncultured Frankiaceae bacterium | reverse complement strand
CGATGAAGTTGCCGGCCGCCGCGACGAACAGCGTGCCCGCGCCGGTGAACTTCTGGAGTACGAAGCCCTCGTGTCCGCGCAGGCCCATCCGCAGGCCGGTGAACGCGATGTCGAAGTTGATCGTGGACTCCGCCGCGATCATCGAGCCGCGCTCGGCGAACCATCCGGTCGATCCGTCGAGTTCGATCGCGCGCAGCTCACCGGGGATCGTGCCGGCCAGCGTGACCAGGCCGTTGCCACCCTCTGCGTGGTAGTACTGGAACGCCATCCCCTCGCCGGCCAACACCCGCTTGCCGACGTCCATGGCCTTGGCCAGGAAGCCGCCGGCCGCGGCCGGCGCGCCGGCCTGGTTGTTCTGGGGCTGGGTCAGCCGGGTCTCGAGAGCGACGTTCGCGGTCTTCCAGCGGAACGTCCCGCGGTCGCCGTACACGGTCTGGCCGGGCTCGAGCTGGATGATGGCCATCTGGTTGGCCGTGCCGACAATCTTGTGCGCAAGCATTGGTCTCCCACCCAAATCGATGTGACTTGCGCGGACCCTACTCTGGCGGGGTACGTCTCGTCATCGCCGGGGCGGGGTGGACTTTGATCCGCCGGCCACCCAGCCGGGTGGTGACCGGATGGCTCCGGGTGGAGTCAGCTGAGCAGGAATCGAGAAGCGCGGCGGCGATCACCGGCCTAGCCTCGACTCGACCGACAAACCCGACGCGGGAAGCCGCGGATCGAAAGGCGATGCGACGTGCCACCGAAGCAAACCACCTCCGGATCCGGCGGTTTCAGCGCTGAGGAACGCGCCGCGATGAAGGCCCGCGCAGCCGAGCTTCGCGCCGAAGGCAGGAAAGGCGCCAAGAAGGCAGACGAGCTGCAGGCCACTCTCGATGCCATCGCGAAGATGGCACCGGAGGATCGCGTGCTCGCCGAACGCGTCCATGCGACCGTGACCAGCGCTGCGCCGCAACTGTCGCCGAAGACCTGGTACGGGATGCCCGCCTACGCCAACGCGGACGGCAAGGTCGTCATCTACTTTCGCGACGCGGGCAAGTTCAACGAGCGGTACTCGAACCTGGGCTTCCAGGACGCGGCCAGCCTCGATGACGGGGACATGTGGCCGATCATGTTCGCGCTTCTCAAGTGGACCCCGGCCGTGGAGAAGCGCGTCGTGCAGCTGGTCAAGGCCGCACTGTCCTGAGCCGAGCGACCACCGAACGTCGCACGAATGGATTGCTCCGTCGGCTCCTCACGACCTCGCTGGAAGTACGCAGAACTCGTTACCCGACGGGTCTGCGTAGAGCCGCCACGGCAGTGCGCCCCAGTCCCGGTGGAGCTCGCGGCCGCCGCGCTGCGCGATGCTTGCCGCGACGTCGTCGGGGTCGTCGCCGGTCTCGAGCCGGATGTCGAGGTGCAGCCGGTTCTTGGCCGTCCCCTTGGGGGTGGACTCAGGGCACAGCTCGAGGAGTGGACCACGCAGCGAAGAGTGGCGCAGCGAACGTGGTACGACGCCGACCACGTCGGTCCAGCCGGACAGCCAGGCCCAGAACTGCGCGTCCCGGTCCGGCTGGGCAGAGTCGAGCGGGAGCGCCGCGAGCGGTCCGGTGTCGGCGTACACCGATCGGTTCTCCATGACGCAGCACGGATTGCCCTCCGGGTCGGCGAGCACCACCCACGGCACATCGCGTTGACCGATGTCGAGATGGTGTGCGCCCAGCCCGATCAGACGGTCGACCTCCTGACTCTGGCGGGCTCCGCCCAGGAGGTCGAGGTGGAGTCGCGGCGGCTCGGATGGCGGCTTGGGGACGGGCTGGAAGCACAGGTCGAGCACCGGTCCGCCCTCGATGGTGAGCCGGGTCTCGAATGCATCAGGTTCGTCGGTCAGTCGCTCGCTTCCGAGTGCCGCCTCCCAGAACCGGCCGAGCCGCTGCGGCTCGACGGCGTCGATGACGATGTTCTCCAGATACATGCACCCACCGTAGGTCCGGCGGCTGACCGTGGCACGTACGGATCAACTCTTTGCGATGGCTCTTGGTGGACCTCGCTCCTATTCTCGGCGCATGACGATCGAGGTCCTGCCGGCGACGGCACGATGGAATGACTTCGCGTCATTCATGGTGCCGCGCAGGCCGGGAGCGAGTGGATGCATGTGCATGGCGTACCGCAACTCCAGCTTGGACATGCCGGGCCGGATTGCCCACATGCGCTCCCTGTGCGAAAGCGAGCCGGGCCCCGGTGTTCTGGCTTATGTCGACGGCGACGTCGCGGGCTGGTGCTCGGTCGCCCCGAAGATCACCCATCGCGCATTGGTCAACTCACGGACGATTCCGCATGTCGAGGACGACGGCGTCTGGTCGGTGGTCTGTTTCGTGGTACGGCCTGGGTTCCGGCGGCTCGGCCTCATGCACCGACTGTTGGACGGCGCAGTCGCGCATGCGCGGGCGATGGGCGCGCCCGCGTTGGAGGGCTACCCGGTCGATCCTGGCGATGCGCGGGTTGACCAGACCAGCGGTTACGTCGGCACAGTCAAGCTCTTCGAATCGCATGGCTTCGTCCGAATCTGCCAGACCGCCGGCAAGAGAGGTGGCAAGCCTCGCTGGCTCGTACGGCGTGACCTGCTCTGATCACGCGCTTCCTAATCTTCGCGCTCGCGACCACTTCTACGGCGTGGCGAGCGAAAAGTGGGCACGACGGCGAAGATCAGCGGCGTGACATCCCGTAGGTTGGCGCGGTGCGGTTGGTGATTGCGCAGTGCAGCGTCGACTATGTGGGCCGGTTGACCGCGCATCTCCCGAGCGCGACCAGGCTGCTGCTGGTCAAGGCCGACGGCAGTGTGTCCGTGCACGCCGATGGCGGCGCCTACAAGCCGCTCAACTGGATCGGAACCCCTGCAGCCGGAGCGGACATAACGGCACGTATACGACTTTCACGCGGACGCAGTCCGTGTTCGGCCAGTTGACCACGTTCTAGCCAGGCCAGACGGCCATGGCGGGCCGGGCGTCCCCTATGACCCCCATCGTCGCTGTGATCTTTCTCCCGCAGCCGCCAGACGGAACGCCGGTTAGGTTCGAATATCGCGGGCGCCGCTAGGTTGGCCAGGTGCGCTTGGTGGTGGCTCGGTGCTCCGTCGATTACTCCGGGCGGCTTGATGCGCACTTGCCGATGGCGACCAGGCTCTTGATGGTGAAGGCAGATGGAACGGTCCTCGTTCATGCAGATGCAAAAAATAGCCCCCTGAACTGGATGAGCCCGCCGTGCACGTTGCGCGAGGAGCCAGGCCGGTGGACCGTCTTTAACAAGGCCGGCGAGGAGCTGCGGATCACGATCGAGGAGATCGTGTCCGAGGTGAGTGCCGATCTGGGCATCGACCCGGGGCTGGTCAAGGATGGCGTCGAAGCGCACCTGCAGATCTTGCTCGCCGAGCACTGTGAAGCGATCGGCGAAGGCCTTCGCCTCGTACGACGTGAATACCCGACCGACATCGGACCGGTCGACCTGCTCTGCCGGGACGCCGATGGGCAGTCGGTCGCGGTCGAGATCAAGCGGCGCGGCGAGATCGACGGGGTGGAGCAGCTCACCCGATATCTCGAGCGCCTCGACCGGGATCCGTTGCTCAGGCCGGTTCGCGGCGTACTGGCCGCGCAGGAGATCAAGCCACAGGCCCGGGTGTTGGCCGAGGCGCGCGGGATCGCCTGTGTCGTCGTCGACTACGACGAGTTGCGCGGCATCGAGCCGTCCGTGCCACGGCTGTTCTGAGCCGGCCCGAGATGGGCGAGACTGGACCCGTGGCGATCGAGACCGTGGGCGTGGTCGGGCTGGGCACGATGGGCGCCGGCATCGTCGAGGTGTTCACCCGCGCCGGCCTTGACGTCGTCGCGGTCGAGATCGACGAGACTTTGCTGGCGGCCGGCCGGGCCCGACTCGTGACCTCGTTCGGCCGCGCGGTCGAGCGCGGCCGGCTCGACCCGGCCGACCACGACGCCCACCTTGCGCGGGTGAGTTTCAGCACCAACCGTGACGCCCTGGCCGCCGCGGACCTCGTGATCGAGGCGGTGCCGGAGCGGCTGGAGGTGAAGGCGGCGCTGTTCGCCGAGCTCGACGGGATCTGCCCGGCGTCGACGGTGCTGGCAACCAACACCTCGTCGCTGCCGGTCACCCGGATTGCCGCGGCCAGCGGGCGGCCCGACCGGGTCATCGGTATGCACTTCTTCAACCCGGCGCCGGTCATGCGGCTGGTCGAGGTGGTCCACACCGTGCTCACCTCACCGGCCGTCGTCGATGCGGTTCACGACCTCGCGGAGGCGTGCGGCAAGACGCCGGTGGTCGTGGGGGACCGGGCCGGGTTCGTCGCCAACGCGCTGTTGTTCGGTTACCTCAACGACGCCGCTCGGGCCGCCGAGACCGGTCAGGCCGCGGTCGCCGACATCGACGCGGCGATCGTCGCGTCGACCGACCTGCCGATGGGTCCGTTGACCCTGCTTGACCTGATCGGCCTCGATGTCTCGCTCGATGTCCTCGAGACGATGTTCGAGGAGACCCGCGACCAGCGGTACGCCGCGGCGCCGCTCCTTCGCCGGATGGTCATGGCGGGGCAGCTCGGGCGCAAGTCCGGGCGCGGCTATTACACCTACGACGTCACGCCCCCGCAGGCCGCAATCCCGGCGCCGGTGTTCGCGGTCGGCAAGCCGGTACCGGTCCCGCGGGTGGTCGTCGTGGTCGGCAGCGCGAAGTCGCGCGTGGTCGCGGCGATTCCGGACCTGGCCGTGGTCACGATCGAGGACGTCGGTACTGCCGACGTCGTGATCGTCGACGGTCACTCGCGCAGCGGCTCGGCCGAGCTGGCCGCCCGGGTCGGCCGGCTCGCCAAGCCGGGAGCCGTCATCGCGATCGTGACGACGGACGAAGCGCCGGTCGGCACGATGGCCGCCGGGACCGGACGGGTCGCCGACGTCGTGGGGCTGCATCTGCCGCTTGCCCCGACACCCGGGGTGGTCGAGGTCGTCGCCTCGCGGCACTCGTCGCCGGATGCGGTTGCGACCGTCGTCGAGGCCATCCGCGCCGCGGGACTGACCGCGGTGTCATGCCGCGACCGGCCGGGACATCTGGTCGACCGGATCGTGCTGCCCCATCTCGGCGATGCAGTCCGGATGGTCGACGACGGTTATGCAACCGTCGCCGACGTCGAGGCCGCGATGACGCTGGGCTGTGGCTACCCGGTCGGGCCGTTCGCGATGCTCGACGCGGTCGGCGCCGACGAGCTCCGGTCAAGGCTGCTGCACCTGGCGGCGGCCACCCATCTCGCGTCGCTGGCACCGGCGCCGTTGCTTGACGAGCTGGCGGCGTTCGGGCCGGGGGAGTAGCCGGCCATGAGCCCGCGACGTGCGCACCGCCGCGAAGACGAACCGGCACCGCTTCGTACGCGTGGGCTGGCGCTGACCGAGTCGCACCCGGACGGCGAGTGGGTGGTGCGGCCGGTCCCGGCCGAGAACGCCGGCAAGAGCTACCGCTGCCCGGGCTGCGACCAGGAGATCCGGCCGAGCCTGCCGCATGTGGTGGCGTGGCGGCCCGGCGCCGAGGGCGATCGGCGACACTGGCACACGCCCTGCTGGAACGCGCGGATGCGGCGCGGGGCCAATGTGCAGCGCTCGCGCAACGCCCCTCGACACGGCTGAGACAAGCGCCCCTCGACACGGCTGAGACAATGGCCTGGTGGCTGAGCTCGGTCCCTGGATGATCACGGCCCGCACGCGCGAGCAGGCGGAGTACGTCGTACGGTCCCGGGCCGAGCAGCGCGGCGTGCACCTGACCGAGCTCGACGTGTCCGGTGGCGACAACGGCATGTGGGCGGTGCGCGTGGTCGTGACCGAGCCGAGCGAGGTGGCTGAGGCGGCCCGGCTCGCCGACGACACCGGCGTCATCCACCTGCTCCCGCCGGCTGAGTAGCAACCCTCCCACTTGGCACGCGGGAATCGGTCGGACTGCGGAGCGCCCCGTGTGTTGAGCGCCGCGGGTTTCGGCGATCAACACCAGGGGCGCGGAGCAGTCCGACCGATCCCCGCGCGGGTCAGGCGTGGATGACCTCAAGAGCAGGGCCGGCCGCCAGGGTCTGGAACACCACGCAATAGCGCTCGGTGGTCTCGAGCAGCGCGTCGATGTCCTCGCTCGGCGCGGGGGAGTCAAGATCGAAGATCAGCCTGATCGCCTTGAACCCCACCGGAGCGTCCCGGTCGGCGCCGAGCGTGCCACGGAAGTCAAGGTCGCCTTCGGCCCGCACGGTGCCGCTCACCTCGAGGCCGCGGTTGATCGCGACCGCGCGCAACGTCACGCCGGCGCACGCCACCAGGGCTTCCAGCAGCATGTCGCCCGAGCAGGCCAGCGAACCGTCGCCACCGGTCGCCGGGTGCAGGCCGGCCTCGACCAGGGCCCGGCCGGTCTGCACCGAGCACGAGACCTCGGTGTCGGAGAGCGAACCCTCGGCGCTCAGCGTCACCAGTGCGGTGCCGGGGTCGGCCCGGTACTGCGCTTTGAGTGGTTGCTGCCGCTCGCGAAGCTGCGCTGAATCCACGGCTCAGTCGCCGGTCGCCGGGTCGATCTCGGTGGCGATCCGGGAGACCTTGTTGGCCGGGAAGCCACCGCAGCGGGCGTGCTCGAGGACGATGTCCTCGTCCGGGGCGATGTAGACGCAGTAGAGCTTGTCGTCGGTCACGTAGCTGTGCAACCAGTGGATGTCCGGGCCCAGGTCGGAGATCACCTGGTTGGACTTCTGGCTGATCGATCTCAGGTCGTCGCCGGACAGGCTTCCGGCTCCTGGCAGCTCGCGCTCGATCAGGAACTTCGGCATCGGACTCTCCTTCTCGTCGTGTTAACGTACCGGTGGTACGTATCCATACTGTTGGTAGGGAACATTGCATACCGCTGGTACGGAAGTCAAGGGAAAAGCCGTGGACAAGCGGCTGGCCCAGGGTCTCGAGACGCGCGAGGCGCTGGTCGGCGCCGCCCGCGAGCTGTTCGGTACGCAGGGCTACGCCGCCACCTCCACCGAGGAGATCGTCGAGCATGCGGGGGTCACCAAGGGCGCGCTCTACCACCACTTCACGGACAAGGAGCAGCTGTTCCGCTCGGTGTACGAGCGGGTGCAGCACGAGGTGTCGGACCGGGCGGTCGCTGAGTTCCTCCAGCCCGATGCGTGGGAGGCCCTGATCGCCGGCTGCCGGCTGTGGGTGGCGGCCCACGACGACCCCGGGGTCCGCCAGATCGTGCTGATCGACGCCCGCGGCGTACTGGGCTGGGAGACCGCGCGCTCGATCGAGACCCGGTTCAGCACAGTGGCGCTGAGGGGCGCGCTGCGCAAGGCGATGAATGCCGGGGCGATCGAGCGCCAGCCGCTGCGGCCGTTGGCATTCATGCTGATCGGGGCGTTGAGCGAGGCCTGCCTCTACATGGCGGATGCGGACGACCCCGAGGTCGCGCGGGCCGAGATCGGCGCGCTGATCGTCGCGCTGCTGTCCGGCATGCGGATCCTGGCGACCGACTGACGGTCGCAGGCAGTTCGCAGGTTTCGTTCAGACTTGCTTCACCCGGTCGGGCAACGGTTGATCCATGAGCGATGAGACGTACGACGGCGACGGCATCGAGATCCCCGGCCAGCAGTTCTTCGAGCTCGATCCCGACGCAGAGGGAATCGGAGCGGGACGGCCGTCCCGGCGCAAGCGGGTCATCGCTGGTGGCGCGGTTCTGGTCACCGGCCTCGCGGTCGGTGGGTGGGGCCTGTCCGACGCGCTGGCGAGCAGCCGCGCGACCCACGGCTTCCCGCAGGTGTCCGGCTTGGCTGCGGCCAGCGTGGTCAGCGCGGATCGGGCCGCCTCGGCGGTCGACAACGCGGTCGTCGACATCGACGCCACCGACGGATACGGCGGTGGAGCAGACGCCGGTACCGGCATGGTCATCACGTCCAACGGCGACATCCTCACCAACAACCACGTGGTCGCCGACGCAACCTCGGTGACCGTCACCTTCGTCTCCAGTGGCCGGTCGTATCGCGCGAAGGTGCTCGGCACCGATGCGGCTGACGACGTGGCTCTGCTCAAGGTCTCCGGGGTGTCCGGGCTCGCGACGATCAACGCCGGCAACTCCGACTCGGTGACTGCCGGGATGGCGGTCGCCGCGGTGGGCAACGCCCTCGGCCGGTCCGGAACGCCGACCGTAACGACCGGCACGATCACCGGCACCGGCCGCAGCATCACCGCGTCCGACGGAGACGGGACGTCGAGCGAGCGGTTGACCGGCATGCTCGAGACCGACGCTGATGTCGTCTCCGGTGACTCGGGCGGACCGCTGGTCGACTCCAGCGGCCAGGTGATCGGTATGGACACCGCGGCCGCGGCCAACGACTCCGGCGGCCAGGGCTTCGAGCCCAGCGCGATCACGTCGTCGAACGACGGTTACGCGATCCCGATCACGAAGGCGCTCTCGATCGCGCGCACGATCGCGGCCGGCAAGGCCAGCTCGTCGATCGTGATCGGCACGCCCGGTTTTCTCGGGCTCGAGCTCGGCTCGACCGCGGGCGGTACGTCGCCCGGCGGCGGTTACGGCGGCGGTTATGGCAACGGCTACCCGCCGGGGTTCGGTGACGGCGGCAACGGCTTCGGCTGGCCGGGCGGGTCATCGAGCGGCCAGGGCTTCGGTACGGCGTACTCCACCGCGACCGCGACGGCGGCGACCTCCTCGAGCGGATTGACCGTCGTCGGAGTCGTGCAGAACAGCCCGGCGGCGAACGCCGGGATCGTCGCGGGCGACACGATCACCTCGCTGAACGGCACCTCCGTCACGACCGAGCGGGCCCTGACCGCGATCCTCGACCGGACTCACGGCGGCGACCGGGTCACGGTCGGCTGGAACGACTCGGCCGGCACGAGCCACCACGCCACGGTCACCTTGATCGACGGCCCGGCCGCCTGAGGCGCACTCAGAAGACCTCGAGCGTCGCGCGTTGCCGGCTCTCGCGTTCGAAGTAGGCGAGCAGCAGCAGGCCGAGTACGACGAAACCCAGGCCTAGCAACGCTTCGCGGCCGAGATCGCCGCCAAGCGCACTGAAGCCGGCGCCCACCGAGGCCCGCCGGCCCGCCGCGATCGAGTGGGTCAGCGGAAGCCAGCCGGCGACCGAGCGCATCCATCCGGGCAGGCTGGCGAGCGGGACGTTGACCCCGCAGAAGATCAGCAGGATCCCGAAGACGATGTTGACGAGCACGGCGGTCTCCCGGACCCGCAGCGCGAGCGCCGCGGTCACCAGGCCCAGGCCGGTGCACGAGAACGACGCCACCACGACGCAGAGCAGCAGCGGCGGCACCGTGGCCAGTGCCACGTGCACCCGCAGCAGCGCGGCGCCGGCCACCAGGGCGACCACGCTGACCGCCACCCCGTTGGCGATCACCGGCAGCGACCGCCCGAGGAAGAGCGGGATCCGGCGGGCCGGGGTCACGAGCAGCAGGCCGAGGGTCTGCTGTCGTCGCTCGTTGCCGATCGTGTTGCCCATCGCGAATAGGCACGGGATCGCGACGTACTGCACTGCGTTGCCGATCACGAAGAACCGGTCGTCGGCAACGCCGGCATCGCGACCGATGTAGGCGAAGAACAGCACCTGGAACAACGGCGTGACGATGAAGGTCGGGATCAGGATCCACGGTGAGAGCCAGGTGAACAACGCCCGATAGCTCGTCAGGCCGCCGACGAAGAACACCCGCGCCGAGGTGATCACGTCAGTGCCAACGTGGCTCGGGTGCGCGCGGCGTCGACGATCCGCCCAGTGACCAGGGTGCCGATGACGGCGTACGCCGCGGTCAGGCCGAGGCAGGCGAGGAGGGCGGGCGCGACGCTGCCGCCGAGGGCCGAATGCCGGACCGCGGTCATGCCCCACGTCGGCGCGAGCAGCCAGGAGATCGGGCGGACCCAGCCGGGCAGCTGCGACAGCGGGATCAGGAAGCCGCAGATGAACCACACCGGTAGCTCGATCCCGGCGCCCAGTGCCCAGGAGCTGCGGTAGCGCACCGACGCGACGGCAAGCAGGAAGCCGAACATTCCGATCCCGACGACGATGACGAGGACCGACAGGGCGAACAACAACGGTGCATGCACGTGCAGCGAGATGCCGAAGACGAAGCGGCCCCACAGCAGCGTCGTGATCAGGCTGTAGACACCCACCGTGGCCATCGACAGCGTGATCGGAACGAACAGCAGTGGCAGTGGGGTCGGCGCGGCGACCAGCAGCTCGAGTGTCCCTTGCTGGCGTTCGTTTTGCAGTGCGGCGCTGGCCGTCGTGCTGGTGGCCGACCAGATGCCCATCGCGCTCGCTCCGACCGCGGCGGACAGAAGTGCGCCGGGTGCCTGGTGACCGGCCCGGTACAGCAGGAAGATCGTGGTCGCGAAGAACAACGGCCACAGCAGGGAGAGCAACCCGTCGAATGCCGACCGGCTGCGGATCTTGACCTGCAGCCACCAGGTGACGGCGAGCAGCCGCAACGTCTTCACGTGGTCGCGCCGACCAGCTGGACGTAGGCATCCTCGAGACTCGGCTCGCGCGAGGTGACCCGGCCGGTCGGGGTGTCGCCGAGGGCGCCGAGCACGGCCGCCGTGACGTCGACGCCCGGATCGAGTTGGGCGACCAGCAGCTGCGCCTGCCCGCGTTCTTCGAGGCCGACCGACCGGATCCCGGCGACCGCCCGGACGGTGTCGATCGCGGTGTCGCTCGCGCCGAAGACCTCGACCTCCAGCACGCTTCCGCCGCGGACCATCGCCTTGAGCTCGGCCGGCGTGCCCAGGGCGACCAGCTCGCCGTGGGCGATGACCGCGATCCGGTCGCACAGCTCGTCGGCCTCGAACATGTAGTGCGTGGTGAGCATGATGGTCGTGCCCTGATCGCGGAGCGTCGCGACGGTGCGTCGTAGCTCGCGCGCGCCGACCGGGTCGATGCCGATCGACGGCTCGTCGAGGAAGAGCACGTCGGGCTTGTGCAGCAGCCCGCGCGCGATGTGCAGCCGTTGCCGCATGCCGCGGGAGTAGCCCTCGACCCGCTCGTTCTCGCGACCGGTCAGGCCGACCAGCTCGATCAGCTCGGCGATCCGGGCCCGCTGGGTGCGCGGGCTGACGGCGTACAGCTCGGCGAAGTAGCGCAGGTTGTCCAGGCCGGACAGGCGTTCGTAGAGCCCGCGGTCGCCGCCGAAGACGTAGCCGACCCGGCGCCGGACCTCGCGGACGTCCTTGACCACGTCGTGGCCGAGCACGCGGGCGGTGCCGGAGGTCGGCAGGAGCAAGGTGATCAGCATCTTGATGGTCGTGGTCTTGCCCGCACCATTCGGGCCGAGCAGCCCGAACAGCTCGCCCCGCTCGACGGTCAGATCGAGCCCGCGGACCGCCTCGATCTCCCGTCCGGAGCGCCGCCGGATGCCGCCGCCGCTGCGGTAGGTCCGACGCAGCTGGTCGAGCTCGATCACGGGCACGCTGGTCAGCCTCCTGGTGCTGGCGGGGATTCGCCCACCCAAACACATGGGGGCGACGCGGGCGCGGGGATTATCGTGCGATCCGCGATGAGCGAGATCCGGGCCAACACCGTCCTGCCGTCCCGTCGCGAGCCGGTCACGCTCCACACCGCCGACGGGCTGGCGCTGGTCGGTGAGCTCGCGCTGCCCGAGTCCGCGGCGCCGGTCGCGACGCTGATCACGCTGCACCCGCTGCCCACGCATGGCGGGATGATGGACAGCCATCTGTTTCGCAAGGCGGCCAACCGGCTGCCCGCACTTGCCGACCTTGCGGTGCTTCGCTTCAACACCCGTGGGACGTCGAGCCCGGCCGGGCGCAGCGACGGCAAATTCGACCATGGCAACAGCGAGCGGTACGACGTCGCCGCCGCGCTCGACCTGGCCGAGTCGCTCGACCTTCCGCAGCTGTGGCTGCTGGGCTGGTCGTTCGGCACCGACCTCGCGATCCGCTATGGCTGCGACCCGAGCGTGGTCGGCGCGGTCCTGATCTCGCCGCCGCTGAAGGCGGCGACCGACGCGGACCTTCGGGTGTGGGCCGAGTCGGGTCGCCCGCTCGTGGCGATCGTGCCGGAGTTCGACGACTACCTTCGGCCGGCCCAGGCCCGCGAGCGGTTTGCCGTCGTACCGCAGGCGGTCGTCGTCGACGTACCGGGCGCGAAGCACCTTCTGGTCGGATACACCGAGGAGGTCCTCGACGCGGTCGTGGCCGCGATCGCCCCCGACCGTTCTCCACTACCTCGAACCTGGCCTCTGGCGCATCCGCCGACCTAGCGGCGGGCGGCTTCGACGAGCTCGGTGAGTACGCCGCCGGTGCTGTGCGGATGCACGAACGCGATCGCCGACCCACCGAAGCCGTGGCGCGGCTGGTCGTCGATCAGCTGCGCGCCGCCGTCGCGAAGCTGCGCCAGCGCGGCCGCGATGTCGTCGACGCCGTAGGCGAGGTGGTGGATCCCCTCGCCGTGCGCGTCGAGAAAGCGGCCGACCGGGCTGTCCGGCCTGGTCGGCTCGAGCAGCTGGACGCACGAGAACCCGCCGGGTGCGTCCGCGACGCGAAGCATCGCCTCGCGCACGCCCTGGGCGTCGTTGGTCTCGCGGCCGAGCAGGGTCAGGCCGAACATCGCGGTGTAGCGGGCGATGCTCGCCTCCAGGTCGCGGCAGGCGATCCCGACGTGGTCGATCCGGGTGAACATGCGCCGTATCGTGTCAGGCATGCCTGGTT
>CAYNDD010000010.1:0-30670 GCA_964395425.1 uncultured Frankiaceae bacterium | reverse complement strand
CGGCGCGTCAGTGGTCAGCGACTCATGGGGCGACACCATGGGTGACCTGCTCGAGGACCAGGACGCCAAGAACGCGTTCGACGAGACGTTCATGCTGGCCGACTCGACCGGCGTCTCCGTGCTGTTCTCCTCAGGCGACGACGGCGACAACTTCGCCGACTTCGGCCTGAACGTGCCGGACTACCCGCCGACCAGCCCGTTCGTCACGGCTGTCGGTGGCACGTCACTGCAGATCGGTAGCGGCGGAACCCGGCTCGGCGAGGTCGGTTGGTCGACGGCGAAGCAGACCCTCTGCGCCGGCGTCGAAGGCACCAACTGCGGCTCGGCGACGACACCGGCCGGCAGTCTCAACTGGCAGGCCGGTGGCGGTGGCGGGACCAGCTACAGCTACCTCCAGCCGTACTACCAGGCCAGCGTGGTGCCGACCGCGCTCGCAGACCGGAACCAGGCGATCTTCGGACCGCAGCCGCTGCGAGTGATCCCGGACATCTCGATGGACGCCGACGCACAGACCGGCATGCTCATCGGGCTGACCCAGTCCTTCCCGGACGGCGTTCACTACGGCCAGTTCAAGGAGGGCGGCACCAGCCTCGCCTCGCCACTGCTCGCCGGCGTCATCGCTGACACCGACGAAGCGGCCGGCGTGTCCGAGGGCTTCATCAACCCGACGCTGTACAAGGCGTACTCGGAGGACCCCGGCGCGATCAGGGACATCGTGCCGCCGACCGACCCGAACGCCTCGTCAGTGATCCGGGTTGACTACGCCAACACGGTTGACGCATCTGACGGCTACAACGTGAGCCTGCGGGTGCTGGACTACGAAGGTAACGAGACGTACTGCGACGCGACCGGAAACTGCGCGACGCGGCCCGTCACCCTCTCCACCGACACCGGTTTCGACAGCTTGACCGGTCTCGGCGTTGTGGGACCGTCGTTTGTCAAGGATCTCGCCAAGTTCTAAGCGGGACCAGCAGGTAGTTGTTGAGGGTGGGCGCCGCAGCCGCGGTGCCCACCCTCACCGCGTCCTCCAGGATCGGGCCCGCTACGTCAACCGGCGCTCGGTCGCCCAACGGGTCAGCTGGTGGCGGGTGGACAGCTGCAGCTTGCGCAGCACGGACGAAACATGGCTCTCGACGGTCTTCGTCGAGATGAACAGCTCGCGGGCGATCTCCTTGTAGGTGAAGCCGCGCGCGATCAGCCGGAGAACCTCGCGTTCGCGCGGGGTGATCTGCTCGAGCTCGGCGTCGACCGCCTCCGGGTCCGGCGCCTGGGCCGGGGTGGCGGCGAACGCATCGAGCACGAACCCGGCCAGTCTCGGCAGGATGACGGCCTCGCCGAGCGCAACCCGATGAATCGCATCGACCAGCTCGGTCGAGGAGATCGTCTTGGTCACGTAGCCCCGAGCGCCGGCCCGGACCACCGCGATCACGTCCTCGGGCGCGTCCGAGGCGGACAGCGCGAGGAACCGCACCTGCGGATGCGACTCCTTGATCGCCGTGACGACGGCCTGGCCGCTACCGGCGGGCAGATGGACGTCAAGCAGGACCACGTCCGGCACCAGCGCGTCGATCAGCGCAATCGCCGGATCGACGTCGTCGGCCTCCCCGACCACCTCCACCCGATCGGCCAGCTCGGACCGCACGCCGGAGCGGAACAAGCTGTGGTCGTCGACGATGATCACCGTCGGTCGGCGTACCGGCTCCGGCGGCTCGGGCGTCGTCATGAGCGGCTCTGCTGCCGATCGCGGGTGGACCGCGGCATCGTCAACGACACCTCGGTCCCCTCGCCCGGCACGCTGCGAACGGTCGCGGTGCCACCGCGCCGCGTGATCCGCGCGTGGACCGACTCAGCGAGCCCCTTGCGGTCGGCCGGCACGGCGGCCGGGTCGAAGCCGGCCCCTCGGTCTCGCACGAAGACCGACACCGCATCCGGCTGGACCTCGGCGAAGACCGAGACCACCGAGCAGCCTGACCACTTCACCGCGTTGACGGTTGCCTCGCGCGCTGCGGCCAGCAGTGCGGCCAGGTCGTCGTCGAGCTCACAGTCACCGACCGTGATTGCCTCGACCGCGACCCCGTGCGCGGCCTCGACCTCCTGCTGGATCAGCCGGACGCCGGCCGCGACCGTCATCCCGGACTCCGGGATCGACCCGGGCGCTCGACCGTCGAAGAGCCAGGACCGCAGCTCCCGCTCCTGGGCCCGAGCCAGCTGGATCACCCGCTGCGGCTCGTCGACATGCAGCTGGATCAGGGCAAGGGTCTGCAGGACCGAGTCGTGCACCCGCGAGGCGATGTCGGCGCGCTCCTCGGCCCGGGCGCGGGCCTGGCGCTCGACGACCAGGTCGCGCGCGATCCGTAGCCACCACGGGCCCAGTACGACGAGGGCCGCGGCGATCACCAGCGCGATGCCGCTGAGCGGCCGGGCCAACGTGCGGCTCGGGTGACCCGACACCACCGCACTCAGGCCGAGGATCAGCAGGATGCCGGCAACCACCAGCCGCGCGACCGTGGGCGTCCGCCGGTGGCCGCCGCCGAGCCCGACGACCGAGTCCACGATCCGGCGCAGAACGGCCTGTTCGCCGGGCGTCGCATTGCGCGCGATCAGGACCAGGCCGGCCCCGCTGACGATGATCGGGAGCGCAAGCGAGCTGACCCACGCGACGTGGAGGGCGGAAGCGATGACCAACACGACGATCAACACAGATCCGAACGCGGCCGCGAGCGCGATCCCGCGTCGGTCGGCGACCGCCTTGCTCGCGATCGGACGGGTCTCGCCGACCGCCGGCAGCGTCAGCCAGGCCAGCACATAGGCGGCCAGGCCGAAGCCACTGACCAGCGCGGCGAGCACGAACCCGAGCCGAACGATCGTGACATCGATGCCGATCCACGCCGAGACCCCGGCCGCGACGCCGCCGATCATCCGTTCGTCCTCGGCCCGTCGCGGCGGGCCACTCCGCATCGACGTCCGCCAGCGCCGGGACCAGCCGTGATGGCGCGGATGATGCCGGTGGTAGTCCCGGTAGTCCCGGCGGTCCCGTGGCCTCATGGCTCCATTGTCCTGCCACCAGGGCGATCCGCTCACCGCTCGATCGTCCCCTGGCACGCCGGCCCCGGCATCAGGATCAACCCTGATCCGGTCCCGGAGGATTCAGGGTCGGCCCCGGGGTGATCCCGATTGGCAGGCGGCGGTGCGAGGCCGACGCTGGGGGACATGGACACAACCAGCACGTCACCCCGACCCGAGCAGGGTCTTCGCAACCGACCGCTCCAGCGCCCGATCAACGATCGCCTGCTGGCCGGGGTGGCCGTCGGCCTCGCCGACTACCTCGACGTCGACGTCACGCTGGTCCGGATCGTCATCGCCGTACTGGCCGTGATCGGTGGCGCCGGCGTCGCGGTCTATCTGGCCGGCTGGCTGCTCATCCCCGAGGAGGGTGCCGAGCAGTCGATCGCGGCGGACTTCCTCGGCCGGTCCCCGCATGTGCCGTCGCACTGATCCGGGAGGTCTGATGTCAACCCAAACCGGCCCACCCTGGATGCGAAGCGCCGGCGCCCGCCGCGGTATGCGCTACTCCGGTTCCGATCTGCGGGTGTCCGACGCCGAACGCCACGAGGTGGCCGACCGGCTGTCGAAGCACTTCGCCGAAGGCCGGCTGGACCAGGAAGAGTTCAACGAGCGGATGGAGCAGGCCATGTCCGCGAAGACCCGGTCGGATCTCGGCGGGTTGTTCTACGACCTGCCGGCCACCGACGACACCGATCACCTCCCGGTCCGCCGGCCGCGACCGGGCGGGCCACTGGTGCAGCGCCTGCTCCTCGTGATCCTGCTCGTCGTGATCGTGAGCACGATCGCGCACACCGTCGTGTCGCTGTATCACCCGTGGCTGCTGATCGGCGTGCTGGCGGCGCTCTGGCTGCTGAGCCACGACCATCGGCGCCGGCACCGCTGGTAGCCGCCGCAGGCTGTGGACAACCTGGTGCGGGGGACGACGATCGTGCCTAGCGTCCGAGCGTGGACGTGACGGTGACGGTGATCTCGACCGGGAGCGGCACCCGCGCCGATCTGCGCCTGCGGGTGCCGGACGCCATGCCCGCAGAAGACCTCGCAACCGCTTTGCGCGAAGCGGTCGGCGCTGACCCGGGTTCACCGGTCACGATCGATGGCCGGCCGACACCCGCGGCGGGCACCGCGGCCGACTGTCAACTGGTCGACGGAGGGATCGTTCGGATCGGCGGGCCGGCCGCCGAGCATCCGGGTACCGGCCCCGAACTTGTCGTCACCTGCGGTCCGGATGCCGGTCGCCGCCTGCTGCTCACCGAGGGCGGGCACGTCGTCGGTCGCGAGCCCGGGTGCGACCTCGCCGTCGACGACGCAGCGACCAGCCGCCGGCACCTGCTCATCCGGTTCACCCGCGGCGGGACCGCCATCTCCGACCTGGGCTCCGCCAACGGAACGACGCTTGACGGCCACCCGCTCGGCGCCGGGGTCACCACCAGCCTCGCGGCCGGCCAAGAGCTGCGGCTCGGTGACAGCCGGCTTCGCCTCCGGCCGGCCTCGTCGGCCGGCGCGACCTGCCCGCGGCCGGACGGCCGGGTGGCCATCCACCGGTCGCCGCGGATGGAGCCGGCCGACGGTGCCGCCGAGATCAGGTTCCCGACCGCACCCGAGACCCCGTCACCACCCCGGGTGCCGATCCTTGCCGCCACCGCCCCGCTGCTCGCCGGCATCGTGCTCGCCCTCGTGCTGCGCCAGTGGGAGTTCCTCGCCTTCACCGCGCTCTCACCGGTCATGGTCCTGGCTCAGGCGGCGGCTGACCGCCGCTCCGCGCGCCGCACTGCTCGGCGGGCCGCTCGCGACCACGAGCGGGCGACCACGTCGGCCCGCGAGCAGCTTGCGGCGGCCCTGGGCGCGGAGCGTCGCCGCCGCCTCGCCGGCGCGCCGGGTGTCGGCGAGCTGATCGCCGCCGCCCGCCACCGCGACCCCATCCTGTGGAGTCGGGTGGCCGCTGATCGCGACGCGCTCGTGCTGAGGCTCGGTCGGGGTGACGACCTCAGCGAGGTGCAGGTGAGCGGCGGGCCGAGCGCGACCGCGGTCGACGTACCGATCGGCGTTGCCATCCGCGAGGTCGGCGTGCTCGGGATCTGCGGCCCCCGCGAGCGGAGAACCGCGCTCGTGCGCGCTTTGGTCCTGCAGGCGTCCACGTTGCACGGCCCTTCGCAACTCCGGCTCGTGCTGCTCGCGCCCGGCCGGGCCGATGACTGGGCGTGGGCCAGATGGCTCCCGCACGTGGCCCCGCGCGGTGAGCGGTGCGCAGCGATGCTCGGCTTCGACGACGAACAGGTGGCCGCCAGGATCGGCGAGCTAACCGGGCCGCCCGAACCCGGCCGGGCCGACCGCGTGCCCACACTGGTCGTCGTCGACGCGGGGTCCGCGGCCGACCACGCCGGGCTGGCCCGCCTGGCCGAGCGGGCCGGTCCCGACCTCTGCGTGATCTGGTCGGCCGGCGACCAACGCCAGCTGCCCGCTCGCACCGCCGCGATCGCCACGGTCGCGGCCACCCCGCAGCCTGGCCTCGCCGTGCTGTACGCCGGCGACGGCCGGCCCAGCCAGGCCATCCCCGACCTGGTCGGCGTCGACGTCGCCGAGGCGGCCGCTCGCGACCTGGCCCGGCTTCGGGACGGCGACGGCCCGGACACCGCCGAATTGCCGGCCCTCGTGCGCTGGTCGGATGCGAACCGCATCGACCTCCACGACCACGAGTCCGCGGTACGAGCCCTGACCCGACGGTGGGCGCACGGCCCGTCGACGTCGGTGGTCCTCGGCCGTACGGCGATCGGCTGGCTCACCGTCGATCTCGGCCGGGACGGCCCGCACGCGCTGCTCGCGGGCACCACCGGAGCCGGCAAGAGCGAACTGCTGCTCGGCCTCGTCTGCGGTCTCGTTGCCGGCAACCGGCCTGACCAGCTGTCACTGCTGCTCGTCGACCACAAGGGTGGCGCGACCTTCGGGCCGTGCGCCGCGCTGCCACACACCGTCGGCGTGATCACCGACCTGGACGCAGCGGCGACCACGCGCGCGCTGATGTCACTGAGCGCCGAGCTCCGCCGCCGGGAGTCGCTGTTCGCGGCGGCCGGTGCGAGCGATTTCGAGTCGTACTCAGGCCTGGCAGAAACCGACCGGGCGCTCGCATTGGCTCGGCTGGTGATCGTCGTTGATGAGTTCGCAACGCTGGCCGAGGACCAGCCGGACTTCGTCGGCGGGCTGGTCGGCATCGCCCAGCGCGGCCGGTCGCTCGGGGTGCACCTCGTCCTTGCCACCCAACGGCCGGAGGGCGTTGTTTCGGCCGACATCAGGGCCAACACCGGACTGCGGATCTGTCTGGCGGTCGCCCGCGACAACGACTCGCGCGACGTGATCGACTCGCCGGCCGCCGCCGCCATCAGCCCGGACACACCCGGGCGCGGATTCGTCCGGATCGGGCCGGGCGAGCTGCGTGAGTTTCAGGCCGCGCAGGTCGGCGGCCCGTGCGCCGGTTCGCCGGTGCTGCAGGTCGAGCTGTCGCCGGCCGCCACCCTCGGCGACCGGCCCGCGCCGCCGGCTCCTGGGCTCAGCGAGCGCACCGAGCTCGACGCGCTCATTGCTGCTGCGCTCGAGGTCAGCCGGCGGACCGACGTCGCCGGCGGGCCGCCGCCATGGCTCCCGCCACTCCCTGACGCCATCGCGCTGTCGAGCCTGCCCGGCGGCGACTCTCACCGCCAACTGCCGTGCGGGATGGTCGACCTGCCGGCCGACGGCGTACAGCGCCCATTGACGGTCGACCTGTCGACCGGAGGGACCACCCTCGTTGCGGGCAGCGCCCGCAGCGGCCGGACGACCGCGATCCGCACGATCGTGATGTCGGCCGCAGCCGGGCACTCCCCCGACGAGCTTGCGATCTGGGCCATCGACGCGGCCGGCGATCTCGCCGACCTGGCCGGCCTCCCGCATTGCGGCGGCGTGGTCCCGGCGCATGACGTCGATCGGATCGACCGGCTCGTCGGACATCTCACCGAGCAGGTCGCACGCCGCCGGCGCGACCGAGGTGGCGACCGGCCGATCCTGCTGCTCGCCATCGACAGCTGGCACGGGCTCGCCACGGCCGCCGATCACCGCGACGGCGGGCGGCTCGCGGATGCGCTGCTTCGCCTCGCGGTCGACGGACCCGCGGCCGGCCTGCGCCTGCTGATCACCTCCGACCGCAGCGGCCTGGCCGGGCGGCTGGCCGGCGCGGTCTCGGACAAGTACGTGCTCCGGCTGTCCGACCCGAGCGATTTCGCCCTGATCGGGGTGCCGCTGCGCGACCTGCCCCGCGACCTGCCGCCCGGTCGCGGCATCAGGGCCGGCGACCTCGCGACCATCCAGTTCGCCGTGGCCGACGAACCGGTCGTCGCGGCGGCCCGGCGATGGGCGTCGCCGCGGCGCCCGGTACGCCGGTTCGACCCGCTTCCGCGCCGGGTCCCGATGGCCGCGATCGCCTCGGCGGGCCGCGAGGCCGACCTCGACGCCGTCACTCTCGGGCTGCGGGCCGACGACCTCTCACCGTTACGGCTGGCCCGGCGCGACATCGGAAACTCGTTCGTCATCGCCGGCCCGGCCGGATCCGGTCGCACCACCGCCCTTGCGCTGCTCGCCCACCAGCTCACCGGACGCCGGGTCACCGTGAGCTGCCGCGACGACTCGGCGCTGCTCGCGTCCAGTGACGTGATCCGGCTCCCCGCCGACGACCAGGACCACGCGGCGGCCCTGCTCGAGTCACTGTGCACCGGCGACGGCCCACCAGCCGACGTACTGATCGACGATGCCGACCTCCTTCCGGAGGGACCGTTGTGGGACCGGCTCGAACGACTGGTCCGAATCCCGGCCCGCCCGGACCAGATCGTCGCGCTCGCCGCGTCGATCGAGGCGATGGCGCTGGCCTATCGAGGGCCGATCGCCCAAGCCCGGCGCGCCAAAGCCGGCCTGCTGCTCGGTGCGGTCACCCCGCTCGACGGCGAGCTGCTCGGCCTGCGCCTGCCGCGCCGGGCCGTCGCGGACCCACCGCCAGGCCGCGGGTGGTTGGCCAGCCGAGGTACCGCGACCCACCTGCAACTCGCCGACCCCGCCGTACCGGCGGCAGGGTCACACCCGAGTTCCCCTGACGGCGACCGGAGGCCGAGATAGCGTCGGACCGGTCGTACCGGTTGCGAAAGAGTGAGGCGTCGTGTCATGAAGGCTCGGACGATCGTGCCCCTAACCGGTGTCGTTGTTGTCACGGCGCTGGCGACGCTCGCCGGGCCGGCAGCTGGGTCCGTCACCGCGCGCCGTCCGGCTGCGTCGCACGCGTTGCACGTCAAGGTCGAGTCGCTCTACCGGCCGTGCCACAAGAAGTGGCTGGTCGGCACCTTCAAGGTGTCCGGCCTGCACAAGGGTCAGAACCAGATCGATGCCACCACCGCGTCGTCCGCAGTCCTGCTCCACACCTTCACCGCCCATAAGTCGACGGTCACGCTGAAGAAGATCGCTCTGAAGTACCAGTTCCCGAAGGGCGAGCCTGCTCCGAGCGGGACCCTTAACGTCTACGTCGTTCAGGTCAAGCCGGGGCGTCAACCCAGCCCCGTCGTGCCGGTGACGGTGACCGGCTGCAAGAAGTAGCCGTCGCTTCGTTGCCGGCGGTTCAGGCGATCAGGAGCCGAGCGCCGAGATCTGTCTCGTCGAGATCGATGAGGTCGTGGTTGCGTTCGGCCCAGTGACCTGACGCCAGGTCCACCCGGAGGCGCTCCACTGCCCTGCGCTCGGCGTCCGGTCCGACGCTGGTCCAGACCGATACGCCGCGACGGACCCGCTCGTCCAGGTACCTCTCGGGCCGGCGCCAGTGGGCCTCGAAGAAACCGTCGGCGCAGTCCCACGGGATCGGCACCGGTTCCATCCGGGCACCGATCGCGCCGGCCAGATCGGCCAGCGACGCCAACACCTTGCAGGCTCTCAAGGTCGCGAACTCGGGCAGGTAGTCACGAGTCAGCCAGAACTGGCTCGGGTCATTGGTGTCGAACACAAACACCACCACGCGGCGAGCGACCCGCCGCATCTCGCGCAGGCCTGCGATCGGATCCTGCCAGTGATGAACGGTGCTGACCGCCATCGCGGCGTCGAAGGACTGGTCATCGAACGGCAGGACCTCGGCAGGCCCGGCCAGGCACGGGGCCGCATCCGGGAGCCGATGTGAACGCATCAGCGCCGACGGCTCCACCGCGAGGACGTAGCGGTCGGGGGGCTCGTACGACCCGGTGCCGGCCCCGACGTTCAACACCGTCCGCGCGTCGCCGAGCGCAGCCCAGATCCGCGCCGCGATCCGCGGTTCGGTACGCCGGGTCACCGGGTAGGTGGCTCCGATGGTGTCGTACAACTGCGCGCTGGACATTGACCCAGCCTCTCCTACCGTTGTCTGCCACTCGTTCTGCACCGCCACGCCGCTCACTAGTGTCAGACTGAGGTCCGACCAACGAGGCGAGGTACCCAATGACAGCGCCACCACTGCCGCCCGACGTCCCTGACAATCCTGATGACCCGGATCCCACTCTGGACCAGGAAGAGCGGACCCGCCACGAGATCGAGGACGACCAGACGGATCCCAACCACGCCGACTGACGTCCGCAGCGGGCGGTAGGGGCGAGCGTCGTCTACTTCGCCTCCACCGTTCGAGCCAGGATCCCCAGGGTCGCGCGTAGGGCCGCCTCCGGGATGATCGGGAAAATCCCCGCGTCGCGATACTGCGGCTCGATCTCGCTCCAGTCGTAGTAGGACGTGGCGAGGGTGCCCTTCTCGCTCGGCTCGAGGCGATACCCGTACAGGTGCTTGATCGGCGGCTGAATGACGCCGGAGACCGTCCACTCGATCAATTCGTTGCGCTCGAGCTTCGTGATGATCACCGTGACGTCGTACTTGCCCAGCGGGAAGTCGTTGAGAGCTTCGCGGTCCATGTGGACCACGAACTCGTCCCCGACGCGTTGAACCCGCTCACCGTCGGCCGACTGCAACATTCCGGAGCTGTCGATCGCTACATGCCCGCGAGGGTCGCACAGCAGGTCGAACACCACCTCCGGAGGCGCGGCGATGTCGCGCTGGATCTCAAATCGCTCAACCGTCATCGGGCGACGCTACCTACCGGATCACGCGGTAGTCGACCAGCAGGTGGCCGGTGCGCGAGGTCGTGCTTCGAATCACGTCGACTCGCGTCTCGGGCACCTCGTCGAGGAGCCGTCGCCCGCGACCGGCGATCGCCGGCGCGATCACGAGGCTGAGCTCGTCGACGACGCCCGCCGCAAGCAGCGCCCGGGCGACCGAGATACTGGCGTGGACGCCGATGTCCCCTCCGGACCGATCCTTCAGGTCCCGCACGAACTCGACCAGCTCGCCGTCGATCGCCCTCGCATTGGCCCACTCCCGCACGAGCGGTGTGGAGGTCGCGACGTACTTCGGCACCGCGTTGATGAACGTCGCGAACGGCTCGATCTCGCTGCCCGGCCAGAACTCCGCCCACTCGTCGTAGCTTCGGCGGCCGAGGATCACCGCGTCCTGCGCGGCAATGACAGCAGCGAGGTTGGCGTCCATCGCGTCGTCCCAGTCGGTGATGAAGCCGTCAGGTTCCTCGGCGACGCCGTCAAGGGACAACAACTCGTAGGCGACGACCTTGCGCACGCTCAACACCTCCGGTTGACCTGGACGCTACTGCGTCGATGACCCGCGGTCGGGATCGGTGATGCAGTCCGGACGCGCCGAAGCGGCAGGCCGCGTCAGTCGGTCGGGCGGTCGACGGCATACAACGGCCGAGTGCCTTCACCCGGTCGCTCCTGCGACGGCTGTTCCCAGCCGGCAAGCCGGATGAGGCCCGGGCCGTGCTGTCGATCCAGAACGCGAAGCCATACGACATAGGTGCGGTCGGTTCGTCGGGCTTCACCGTCGGCCCAGGCCAGAACCTCGGGTACGTCGGCGTCGGTGATCTCGTACTCGTCCGATCTCCCGCGGTCGAAGAAATATGCGCGGTACGTGGACGAATCTTGCTCCCACGTCGCATCGCGCGGATCGACACCCGCAATGTTCATTGCGGAAGTATCGCGCGCGTCAGCTGACTGCGGAGATCCGCACCTCGGCCGCTCGGGCCTGCTCGGCGGAATGCACCCGGTTGCGGCCTCCGCGCTTGGAGGCATAAAGCGCCCGGTCGGCCGCACTGAGCAAACCTGAGACGTCGATCCCGTCGTAGGGGTACGTCGCGACACCCGCACTCGCGGTCACCTTGACGTCCGTCGGCGCTTCCTCGACCGCCATTCGCAGTCGTTCGGCGACCTGCAACGCGAGGCCGGACGAGCAGCCCGGCAGCACGGCGGCGAACTCCTCGCCGCCGTAGCGGGCGATCGTGTCGTACTCGCGGCCGCACAACTCGAGCGCGCGCGCGATCTGCCGGAGCACCGCGTCGCCGACGACGTGGCCGTGGTTGTCGTTGAGCAGCTTGAAGTGGTCGATGTCGAGCAGGACGACCGACAGCCGGCCATCGGTGCGGGCCGCCCGGTTGAGCTCGCGGTCGAGGGAGCGGTCGAAGGCGCGGCGGTTCGGCAGCTCGGTCAGGCCATCGGTGACGGCCATCTGCTGGACCCGGGCGAGCAGGTTGGCGTTGCGGATCGCCAGCGCGGCGTGGCTGGCGTAGCGCTCGGTGGTCGCGATGACCCGTCGCTCGATCCGCACACCGGCCCGGTCTCCGGTCTCTGCCACGAGGACTGCGACGACGCCGTCGGCAACGAGGGGAACGACCGCAAGGTTGCGGGCATCCGGCATCACCGCGGCCAGCCACGGATCGACCGCTTCGTCGACGTTCGACACCAGCATGGTCTGCCGGCGGTCGTGCGCGACCCGCAGGACCGAGCCCTCGCCAAGGCTGAAGTCCGCCACCACCGCATCGACCAGGCCGTGCGCGGTCAACATCCGCGGGCCGTGATCGGTCACCTCGAACAACGCCATCCGCCGGAACCCGAAGGTGTCGGCCAGCGCATCGATCAGTACGTCGCCGACCGACAGCGTGTCGTTGGCATCCTCGAGGTCGCGGCCCATCTGCGCCAGCTGTTCGAGCTCGAAGCGGCGGCGGCGCAGCTCTCGCTCGTTGACCGCAGCCAGCGTCGCCGTGGTCAGCGTCAGCGTCCACAGCGCAAAGATGAAGGCCACCATCCGGTACCACGCGGTGTTGGTCGCCCCGACGTTGCCGATGCTGGCCAGGATCCCGGCCTTCTGCGCGTAGAACACCGAGAGCAGGAGCAGCGACTGCCAGAGCGCCACCTTCAGCCCGGTGCGGTAGGAGCCGAGCAGCGTCACCGCGGCCAGGTAGACCAGGACCAGATAGCGCACCGGTCCGTCCGTGCCGCCGGTGAAGTAGGTGGCGGAGGCCAGGTAGAGCCCGTCGATGATCAGCAGCGCGCCGAACAGCCACAGCCCCGGCCGGTCGAGCAGCCGCCAGAATCCCTCGATCGCCCAGGACAGCAGCAGGTAGCCGAGCGC
Organism: uncultured Frankiaceae bacterium; assembly: GCA_964395425.1. Taxonomy (GTDB): domain Bacteria; phylum Actinomycetota; class Actinomycetes; order JAFAQI01; family JAFAQI01; genus DATAUK01. The sequence continues at coordinate 18,112 of CAYNDD010000010.1, read as the reverse complement.
CACGCACGCGATGAACAGGAACGAGCGCCGCAGCGGTTGCGGGATCAGCGCCGCATCGAGCACCGTCATCGCCGCGAGGACGGCCCGAAGGACGCGCAGATACAGCAATCGCTCCCGAAGCGGCACGAGGTCGCTTGAGCGCTGCGCGGCGGCCATCATGGCCGGTCCCTTCGGCTGGGCGGCGGTTGGAACTCCACCGTGTCATCGGCAGCAATTGACGCCAACGCAAGTTTCGGGTCCCGGCGGTCGATCCGGTTCTGGACCAGTAGGAAGACCAGCACCAGGCCGAGCAGCAGGAGCGGGAAGCCGGTGCCGCCGCCGGCCGAACCCACTGACCCGAGCGCCTTCTGGACCGCCTTGACGACGTCTTGGGTGAGCCGGTTCGGGTGGACGAGCGGATGGATGAACCCGCCGCCGATCCCGGTCACCTCGTGCTTGATCTTCTGGATCTGCCGGTTGACGACGCCTGGGATCCGGCTGAGCGGATTCGGGCTCTTCGGATGCTTCTTCGGGCCGGTCCCACCGGGATGGTGACCTCCGCCACCGGGCGGGTTCGGCCCGGTCGGCGGGCCGGCCCAGAACCAGGAGGCCGAGCCCGGGGCGCTGCGGACCCCCTCCGCACCGACCTGTACGACGGAGAGCGTGTAGGTGGCCGCCGGCAGGTTCGTCATGTCGAACGTCGGATGCACCCCGCACGCGTGCGGGCCGTTCACGACGCGGTTGGCGCGCGACAGCGTGCAGATGAAACTGTCCTGGGCGTTGCCGATGACGGTCCAGACCGCGCTGGCGTTCTGCCCGCCGGGCGCGCGGACGCGGGGCGCGGTCGGCACCAGCGCGTACGACGACCAGGCCGGGAAGCTGGTGTTCCCCGCCGCGTCGACCGCCACGACCTCGAGGGTGAACAGCCCGTCGGCGAACCCGACCAGGCTGAAGGTGGTCGGGCTCGGGCACACCGCCTCGGGCGAGACGATGGTGCCGGCGTCGCCGCCCTGGCGAAGCGTGCACATCAACGTGCTGCCGGTCGGGCCGTCGACCGACCAGACCGGGTGCCGGTTGAGCCCGGCGCCGCTCGACGGGTGCAGCAGGAAGACGGTCGGGCCGGCCGGAGCGGTGCTGTCGAGGATGTAGGTCGGGGAGACCGCCGACACCGAGTTGCCGGCCTCGTCGGTCAGGGTCACGGTCACCGTGTACGGACCGTCACCGCCTGCCAGCAGCGTGGAGAAGTGGTGTGGGCAGCTGGTCGTCGTACTGGTCCACCCATGCGGTCCGTTGACCGTGCAGGCCGCGGTGTCGAAGGCGGTGGTCAGGTCGTTGAAGCCGAACTGCCAGGTCCACAACGGGGTCTTGCTGCTCGAGCGGGTGGAGCTCGCCAGCCCGACGACCGGCGGGTCGGGCGGCGTGGTGTCGAGGGTGTAGGCCGCGGTGCCGGCCGCGCTGGTGTTACCGGCCGCGTCGGTCGCCGTCACCGACAACGTGTAGGCACCGTCCCGGCCGGCGCCGCTCAGATCCACCGAGGTGAGCGGACCGCAGGTGATCGCCGATCCCGGCACCGGCGTGACGCCGGATGCGTTGCACGTCAACGTGACGCCGGGCTCGGTGTCCGTGACCAGGAACTGGGGCGTGACGACGTTGCCCGGCGACAGCAGCGGGCTCGACAGCAACACGATCGGAACCGGCGGCGGCGTGGTGTCCAGGACGTAGCTCGCGGTGCCGACCGTCGTGCTCGAGTTTCCAGCCGGGTCGGTCGCGGTCACCGACAGCGTGTAGAGGCCGTCGCGACCCGCCCCGGCCAGGTTGACGGTCGTGGTCGCACCGCAGGCGACCGCAGAGTTGGGCACGGCAGTCGCGCCCGAGACCGTGCAGGTGTAGGCCACGCCGACCTCGGTGTCCGAGACCGAGAACTGCGGCGAGGTGACGTTGCCCGGCGACGACGCCGGCACGCTGAGCGCGACCGTCGGCGCAGGCGGTGGCGTGGTGTCCAGCACGTACGTCGCGGTGCCCGCCGTACTCGGGTTGCCGGCCGCGTCCGTCGCGGTCACCGACAGCGTGTAAAGGCCGTCGCGACCCGGTCCGCTCAGGTCGACGGTCGTCGTCGTACCGCAGGTGACGGCCGAGTTCGGTACGGCGGTCGGCCCGGTCACGCTGCAGGTGTAGGTCACGCCGGCCTCGGTGTCCGACACCGAGAACTGCGGCGAGGTGACGTTGCCCGGGGACAACGCCGGCACCGCCAAGGCGACCGTCGGCGCCGGGGGCGGCGCGGTGTCGCGCAACCAGATCGTGGTCGTCGACGTCGCGTTGCCCGCCGGGTCGGTCGCGGTGACGATCAGCGTGTAGTCGCCGTCGGCGAAGGCCGTGGTGTCGAAGGTGCCGTTCGCGGGGCAGGTGGCCGGCGGGGCCAGCGGGAAGACGGTCCGGCCACGCGGCGACGTCATCGAGCAGGTGAGCGCAACGGTTGGGTCACCGTCGGTGATGCCGAAGGTCGGCAGCTTCGTCGAGGCGCCGGGTGACACGACGACCGGTGCGGGCGGAGCGGTCGTGTCGAGAACGTAGGTCGCGGCGCCGGCCGCGCTGGTGTTGCCGGCCGCGTCGGTCGCGGTGACCGACAGCGTGTAGCTGCCGTCGCGGCCCGAGCCGCTGAGGTCCACCGTCGTGGTCGCCCCGCAGGTGACCGCGCTGCCCGGCACGGTGGTCGCGCCGGCCACCGAGCATGCCAAGGTGTCGCCGGACTCCGAGTCGGTCACGATGAACTGCGGCGAGGTGACGTTGCCCGGCGACAACGCCGGGACGGTCAACGTGACGGTGGGCACCGGCGGTGCAGTCGTGTCGAGCTTGTACGTCGAGTTGCGCACCGCGCTGGTGTTGCCGGCCGCGTCGGTCGCGGTGACCGACAGTGTGTAGGTGCCGTCCCGTCCCGCCCCGCTCAGGTCGACGGTCGTCGTGGCACCGCAGCTGATCGCCGTGGTCGGGACCGTGGTCGGCCCGGTCATGGTGCACGCGAAGGTCACGCCGGCCTCGGTGTCCGTCACCGTCCACGACGGCTCGACGTCGTTGCTGGGCGACGATGTCGGCGACGACAGCATGAGGGTCGGCCGAGGTGGTGCGGTCGTGTCCAAGGTGTAGAGCGCGGTGCCGGCCGGGCTGATGTTGCCGGCCGCGTCAACGGCCTCGACCGAGAGCGTGTAGGTGCCGTCCCGGCCGGCGCCGCTCAGGTCGACCGTGGTGGTCGCGCCACACGTGACCGCCGATCCCGGCACCGTCGTAGGCCCGGTCACCGAGCACAGGAGACTGACGCCGACCTCGCTGTCCGACACCGAGAACTGCGGCGCGGTGACCTTGCCGGGCGACGACGCGGGCACGGTCAGCGTGACCGCCGGCGCCGGAGGTGGCGTGGTGTCGAGGGTGTAGACCGCGGTTCCCGGCGCGCTGACGTTGCCGGCCGCATCCGTCGCGGTCACCGACAGCGTGTATCCGCCATCGCGACCCGCGCCGCTGAGATCGACGGTGGTCGTTGTGCCACAAGTGATCGCGGTGTTCGGGACCGAAGTGGCGCCGGTCACCGAGCAGCTGTAGGTCACGCCGGCCTCAGTGTCCGACACCGAGAACTGCGGGGCGGTCAGGCTGCCGGGCGACGACGCCGGATTGGACAGGTTGACGGTCGGAGTGGGGGGCGGCCTGGTGTCGAGGACGTACCGCCGGGTGCCCGCCGTACTCGTGTTGCCGGCCGCATCCGTCGCGGTCACCGACAGCCGGTAGCTGCCGTCGCGGCCGGCACCGGTCAGGTCGACCGTCGTCGTTGCGCCACAGGTGATCGCGGCCGGCGGGACCGGAGTCGGCCCGGTGACCGTGCACGTGTAGGTCACGCCCGGCTCGCTGTCCGTGACGGTGAACTGCGGGACCGGGTCGTTGCCCGGCGACGACGCCGGTGCGGACAGGACCACCGACGGCGCCGGCGGCGGCGTGGTGTCGAGCAGGTAGACCGCAGTCGCCGACGAAGGCGCGGTGTTGCCGGCCGGGTCGGTTGCGGTCACGGTCAATGAGTACGTTCCGTCGCCGAACCCAGTGAGGTCGAACGTGCCGTTGGCCGGGCACAGGTTCGAGTAGATGGTCGTCGCACCGGGTCCGGTGAGCACGCAGCCGAGGATCGCGTCCGGCTCGGTGTCGCCGATCGTGAAGGTCGGCGTCAGGTCATTCGAGGGGGACGGCGGAGCAATGACGGTCGGGTTCGGCGGCGCGACGGTGTCGAGGGTGTAGGTCAGAGTCGCGGGACCACTGGTGTTGCCGGCCGCGTCCACCGCCGAGACCGACAGTGTGTAGTCACCATCGCGACCGACTCCGCTCAGGTCGACTGTGGTGGTGGCGCCGCAGGTGATCGCCGACGGCGGCACCGGGGTCACGCCCGACACCGAGCAGACATAGCTGACGCCGGCCTCGCTGTCGGTCACGGTGAACTGCGGCGAGGTGCTGTTGCCCGGCGAGAGCACCGGCGCGAGCAACGCGAGCATCGGCACCGGCGGTGCGGTGGTGTCGAGAACGTAGGTGCCGCTGCCGGCCGGGCCGGTGTTGCCGGCCGGGTCGGTGGCCGTCACCGACAACGTGTACGTGCCGTCGCCGAACCCCGACAGGTCGAAGCTGTTGCCGACCGGACAGGTCCCCGTGAAGACGTTGCTCGGGCCGGGTCCGGTCAGGGTGCAGGTGAATGTCACGGCGCTTTCGCTGTCGGTGACCGTGAACGACGGGGTCAGGTCGTTCGACGGTGACGGCGGCGCGGTCACGACCGGAGCGGGCGGCGGCGTGGTGTCGCGGGTCCAGTTCGCCGTGGCCCGCGACTTGTTGCCGGCCGCGTCGGTGGCCGTGACGGTCAGCCGGTAGGTGCCGTCCAACGGGTCCGCCGCGGTGTTGAACGTGCCGCTGACCGGGCAGGTGCCGCTGGCCACGATGGCCGTGCTCGGGTCCCGAAGGACGCAGGTCAACGAGACGCCGACCTCGGAGTCCGAGTAGGTGAAGGTCGGCGTCAGGTCGTTCGACGGCGACGGCGGCGCGACCACGACCGGCAGCGGCGGCGGCGTGGTGTCGAGGGTGTAGGTCGCAGTGCCGGCTGAGCTGACGTTGCCGGCCGGATCGGTTGCGCTGACCGACAGCGTGTAGACGCCGTCGTGCCCGGTGCCGCTCAGGTTCAGCACGAGACCGTCGGCGCACTGCGCCGGCGGGATCGGGAACGAGATCGGTCCACTGAGCGAGCAGCTCAGCGTCGTACCGGGCTCGGACTCGGTGATGCCGAACGACGGCGAGGTGTTCGACGACGGCGACGACGGCCCGGTCACGACCGGCGCCGGCGGCGGGGTGGTGTCCAGCGTGTAACTGGCCAGACCGGCCGGACCGGCCTGGCCCAGCCCGTCGATCGCGACCACCGAGAGCTGGTAGGTCCCGTCGGCCGCGCCGGCCAGGTCGATGACGGTGTCAGGTCCGCACTCGGAGGTAGTGACCGAGGACGGGCCGGTGACGGTGCATTCGTAGGTGAGGTCGACCGGGTCCGAGTCGGAAACAGTGAACAGCGGGGCGCGGGAGTTGCTCGGCGACGACGGCGCGGTGACGACCGGAACCGCCGGCCCACCCGCCTCGAACTCGTAAGTGGCACTGGCCGGCGCACTGTCCTTGCCGGCCGCGTCCTGGACGGTGACGGTCAGCGTGTAGGTGCCTTCACCGGCGCCGGACAAGTCGAGGGTCGTCGACGATCCGCAGGTCGGAGCCGGCACGGTCGACGGGCCGGTGACCGAACACTGCGGGGTCGCGCCCGACTCGATGCCGGAGACCGTGAACGTCGGGCTGGTGTCGGTGCCGGGCGACGTCGGGGCGATGACGGTTGGCGTTGCCGGCGTGTGCGTGTCGAGCAGGTACGACGCGGTGCCGTCGCTGCTGACGTTCCCGGCCTTGGTCTGCGTCACGTGCAGGGTGTAGCTGCCGTCGATGCCGCCGGTGAGGTCGAGCACCGACGACGCCCCGCAGGTCTGGACCGTCACGGCCGGCCCACCGCCGGGGCCGGTGACCGAGCAGGTGAGCGTCGCGCCGCTGACCAAGCCGCCGACCGTGAACGTCGGCTGCAGCGAGAAGCCGGTGGTCGCGTCGGCGGTGACACCCGGTGCCGAAGGCTGGACGGTGTCGAAGTCGTACGTCGAGGTGGCCGCGGCGCCGGTGACGCCGCCGGCGGTGGGGGTCACCGAGAATTGGTACGTCCCGTTGACCCCATTGGCCGGCGCGCTGTTGAGGTCGCTCGCGGTGAACGGGCTCGTGCAGCCGGTCACGGTGTCGACCGGGTTGCTGGCGGGATCGTCGAGCTCACAGGTGGCGGTGGCACCGGTGGGGAGCGTAAAGCTCCACGACGGCGTCGAGTCGTTGTCGGGAGTGGTCGGTGAGGTGGTGATCGTCGGCGCGACCGGCGCGACGTCCACGGTCGACGTCGCCGAGGGCGTGGTCCCGACCACGACATCGGCCGCGTCGGAGGCGTAGACCGTGAACGTGTAGCTGCCGCCCGCATCGGCGGACACGTCGTAGTCGACCGGCGACGTGCAGTCGGTGAGTGCGACCACCGTGGTCGCGCCGTTCGTCAGCTCGCAGCTGGCCGGATCGGCGTTGCTGAAGGCCCACTCGAGCGGCGCCGCAGTAGTGGCGTTGCTCGGGCTGGAGTCGATCGAAGGATTGGGGCCGGCCGAGGCGGGGACGGCGGCAATCGTGAGCACACTTGCGCCGAGCAGAACGGCAAGGGTCGCCGACAGCGTGTGGCGGAGTTTTCCGCCCCACCATCCCCGTTGACGCACCACACTTCTCATCGCGCGTTAAATCGACCGGTTTTACGCGGGTCTTGACGCCATTTGGCCGATGAAACGTCTCCGAAAGGTCTCGATTCATCCCGAGTCAACCTGGATTGACATGACCGCCGGATGCGCGCAGACTGTCGGCCATTACGTCAAGCCACATTGACGAGCGATTCGGGAGGAATTGGTGGAATCCAGCCCCTGGCCGTATCGGTCCTATGCCGACCGTCGGTGGCTCGGTGGCGAGACCGGCCAGGACCGGCCGCTGGCCGCCGTCGTCCGGGCGGTCCGATCGACCGTCGGTGAGGCCGGCGCGACCGTGGCCGACTCCCCCGAGTCGCTGCTGGCCGGCCTGGCCCAACTGGCCGCGATCGCCGAGCGGGTGGACTGGGCGATGCTCTCCCTGGTCGGCGAGGCCCGGGCGAACGGCGTGGCGTGGTCGGCGATCGGCCGCTCGCTCGGGGTCAGCAAGCAAGCCGCGCAGCAGCGCTTCGCTCCGTACGTCAAACAGGCGCTGGAGCAGGCCCCACCCGCCGACCGCGGCTAGCCGAGGTGCGGGTAGCGCCAGTCGGTGGCCGGCACCAGGGTCTCCTTGATCGTGCGCGGTGACGTCCAGCGCATCAGGTTGTGCGGTGAGCCGGCCTTGTCGTTGGTGCCGCTGGCGCGCGCGCCGCCGAACGGTTGCTGTCCGACCACCGCGCCGGTCGGCTTGTCGTTGATGTAGAAGTTGCCGGCCGCGTATCGCAGCGCCTCGCTCGCCTCGGCCACCGCACCCCGATCCTGCGCGATGATCGACCCGGTCAGCGCGTACTTCGTCGACGTCGCGGCATGCTGCAGGATCCCAGAGAACTCCGCGTCGTCGTAGAGGTGGACGCTAAGGATCGGACCGAAATATTCGGTGGTGAACACCTCGTTGGTCGGATCATCACCCACGATGATCGTCGGCGAGACGAAGTAGCCGACGCTGTCGTCGGCGACGCCACCGGTCAGCACCGACAGCGCCGAGTCGTTGTTCACCCGCTCGAGCACGCCGGCGAGCCGGTCGAAGGAGCGCCGGTCGATCACCGCACCGAGGAAGTTCGAGAAGTCCGTCACGTCACCCATGGGCAGCGCCGCGGCGTCGTCCGCCAGATCGTCACGCAGCCGCTTCCAGACCGACGACGGAATGTAGGCACGCGAGGCCGCCGAGCACTTCTGCCCTTGGTATTCGAAGGCACCTCGCACCAACGCGACCCGCAGCGCATCGAGATCCGCGGACGGGTGCGCAATGACGAAGTCCTTCCCGCCGGTCTCACCGACGAGGCGTGGATAGCTCTTGTAGTCGGGAAGGTTGCCGCCCACCGTGCGCCACAGCTGCTGAAACGTCGCGGTCGAGCCGGTGAAGTGCACGCCGGCCAGATCCGGATGCACGAGCGCGGCCTCGCTGACCGCGCGCCCGTCGCCGGTCACCAGATTGATGACGCCCGGCGGCAGGCCGGCTGCTTCCAACAACCGCATCAAGGTCTGCGCGGCGAAGCCCTGCGTCGGTGAGGGCTTCCAGACCACCGGAACCCCCATCAACGCCGGCGCGGTCGCGAGGTTGGCGGCGATCGCGGTGAAGTTGAACGGCGAGATCGCCAGCACGAAGCCTTCGAGCGGGCGATGGTCGAAGCGGTTCCACACCCCGGGCGCCGAGATCGGCTGCTCGGCAAGGATTCCCCGGGCGAAGTGCACGTTGAACCGCCAGAAGTCGACCGTCTCGCACGCCGCGTCGATCTCGGCCTGATAGCAGGTCTTCGACTGCCCGAGCATCGTCGCCGCGTTGAGCTCGTCCCGCCACGGCCCGGCGAGCAGGTCGGCCGCCTTGAGGAACACCGCGGCGCGATCGTCGAAGCTCAGCGCACGCCAGGCCGGGCCGGCCGCGAGCGCTGCGTCGACCGCGCCCGCCACCTGGGCGGTCGTCGCGTTGTAGGTGTGGCCCAGCACCGAGGCGTGCCGGTGCGGCTCGACCACCGCGATCGGCTCGCCCGCACCGTCCACTCGCTCACCGGCGATCGTCATCGGCAGCTCGATCGTGCCGGCCGAACCGAGCTCCTTGAGCTTTGCCTCCAACGATGCACGTTCGGCCGATCCGGGCGCGTACATCCGCACCGGCTCATTGGTCGGGATCGGCACGGTGGTCAGAGCATCCATACCGGCCATCCTGTCACCGCGATCACGCGCCGATCCACCGCCCGACGCAAATGTCACAGTGCTCAGCGCGGGAGGTGGGGCAGTTCTTGTACGGCGTACCAGCCCAGCTCGAGTGCCTCCGCCTCGTCGAGCGCGAACCGCGCGTCGTCGTCACCGGCCGCAGCGGCGGCGAGGCTCGCCACCGCGGTTTCGACGACTGGCGCGGCGTCCGCCGCATCGACGAGGGCACTCGCCCAGCGCGCCACCTCGACCGGCCCGTCCACCCGCACCGACGCGCGGCCGTCCTCGGGTCGCGAGTGCACGAGGTCATCGGCGACGTCGGCCGCAACGACCACGCGGCACCGCAACGCATCCCGGTCGATCGCGAGCAGCCGCAAGGAGCCCACCGACGCCTCGATCTGCGCGGCGTACTCGAGCTCGTCGAGGTCGGCGTCGTGGTAGGACTCCCGCAGCGCCGGGGTCACCGCATAGGCGGAAATCCCCGAGTCGGCATCGGTGCCCACACTCGTTGCCGCACCGGCGGCCAGCCAGCGGTCGAGCATCCGCACCGTCGCCGGAAGGTAGACGCGCACGGCCGGCTCGGGTCAGCCGGCCGCGGACAGCGGCGGGCCGGCGTCGGCAAGAGCTGCCGCCGTCGTCCGCAACGCAGATTCGAGCACCGTCACCCGGCGGCGGTGATCCATCAGATTGATGCCGATCGCCTCGAGGTCCTCCCGGCCGGGACCGAGAACCGTGACACTCGACCCGCGCCGACGAACCTTGCCGGCCTCATGCAGCACCCGCTTCGTCATCGCGCGCCGGAACCGTCGCTCCATCCGGCCGACGACCGACGTGGGTTCGTCGTAGTCGAACGACGCCATCGGAGCCAGCACGATGACCTCGTCGAGACCGCGGTCGCTGAGCAGGTCGATCGACGTCGGCGACAGCGTCCCGCCGTCGATGTAGCGCCGGCCGCCGATCTCCATCGCCGCGTACCAGCCCGGGATCGCACACGACGACATCACCGCTTCGGCCATCGTCGCCGGCGGCGCATCCGCCCGGCCGAACGCGATCCGGCGGCCCGAGTCGTAGTCCATCGCGACCATCCAGGTCTCGGGCGCGGTCGGCCACCCTCCGGTCGGGTTCACGGCGCGAACCAGGTCCCCTACCGGTTCGAGACTTCCCCGGCCGCGCGGCGCGAGCGCAGCAAACGCGGCCATCACCGGCACCCGGCGCGGATGCATCACAGTCCGGGCGACCAGCGACCGTGAGCCGATCCGAAGATGCGGCCGAGGCGGCAGCGCCCCACCGCTCGCCGTGTCGGGGTTGAAATCGATGTGCGGATCGCCCGGGGCGACCACGCCGCGCTGATGGTTGACCAGGCTCTCGATCCCGATGCCGCTACCGAGCAACGCGGCCAGCACCGAACCGGCCGACGTACCGACGATCACCTCGGCATCGCGCGGATCCCAGTCGAGCGCGGTGCTCAGCGCCGACATCGCCCCGATCATCCAAGACGCGCCCAAGACGCCACCGCCACCGAGGACCAGGCCGCGCCGCGGCGCCGCACTCATCGCGCGGTCTCCAGCAACTCCGCCAGGGACTCCTCGATACAGCTGGCAAGGACGTCGATGTCCGGCATCGAATCGCGGTCACAGTTCATGCCGTAGTAGACGCCCCCGTTGTAGGAGGTCAGGCCGATCGTCACGGCCTGCCCCTTAGCCAGTGGTACGACCGGATAGCAGTCGATCATCTGCGCGCCGGCCGCATACAGCGGGAACTGGGGGCCGGGCACGTTCGTTACCACCACATTGAACAACCGTCGTGACAGTCCGGAGGCAAGCCGCGCCGCGGCGAGATGAATCGTCGGTGGCGCAAACCCGGTCAGCCGCACCAACGCATCCGCACCGATCGAGTCACCCGACTCCTTGTGAGCAGTCATCGCGAAGCTCACCTGATGCAGTCGCACGACCGGGTTCGGCTCACCGACCGGGAGATCGACGAAGTACGACGAAACCCGGTTGCCGAGCGCGCCGGCGTGCGCGTCGCTGCGGACACTGACCGGCACCATCGCGCGCACGGCCGTGCTCGCGACAACGGCCTCGCCGCGAGTGAGCAACCAGGTCCGAAGTGCGCCGGCCACGGTCGCGAGAACGACGTCGTTGACGGTCCCCCCGTGGGTCTTTCGGATCCGCTTGTAGTCGTCGAGGTGCGTTGCCGCCATCCCGAATCGGCGCTGCTCACCGATCTCGGCGTTGAGCGGCGAGACAGGGGCGGGACGCAGCGACGTACGAGCAAAGGTTGCCAGACCGCCGAGCGCGCCGATCGCCCGCTCGGCGGTCGCCCGGGCATCGGTGACACCACCGCGCACCGTCTCCAGGACCTGCGTCGGCCGTCGCAAGGTGTCGACGACGGCATCGGCAAACAGACCGAGCGGCGTCGGCTCGGGCTGCGGCACCCACATGTCGTCGGGAGTCGATCGCGGCGTCGGTTCGAGGTCGAGGATCAACGTTGCGATGTCGACCGAGCTGATGCCGTCGACCATGGCGTGGTGGGTCTTGGTGATGATCGCGAACTGACCGTCCGCAAGGCCCTCGACAAGGTAGATCTCCCACAGCGGCCGGTGCCGGTCGAGCTGACGGGCCTGCAAGCGGCCGACCAGCTCTCGCAGCTGCTCGTCACTTCCCGGCTTGGGAAGTGCGCTGCGGCGGACGTGATAGGTGATGTCGAAGTCCTCGTCGTCCACCCAGACCGGGTTGGCGATGTGGCCCGGCACCCAGCGCACCTTCTGGCGGTATCGGGGCACCAGCCCGATCCGACGGGCGACCAGATCGCACAGCGCGTCGTAGTCGAACGGCGAGTCCGGGGGTGGTGCGAACCGCGCGACGCTGCCGACATGCATCGGCGTCGTCGGCGTTTCGAGGTAGAGAAACGAGACGTCGAGGGCAGAAAGCCGTTCGGTCACACCGTCCAGTCTCGCACCTTGCCGCCGGGGCGGACCGCCAAGCGCGAATCAGCCCCGCAGTGACGTCTGGAGCAGTTCCTCGAGCTCATCCAGGGTCTGCTGCGGGGTCACGTGATGGATGCCCACCATGCCGACCTCGCGCGCCGCTAGGACGTTGGGGATCAGGTCGTCGACGAAGACACACTGATCGGGGCGGACCTCCAGCCGGCCGGCGGTCAGCCGGTAGATCTCCGGCTCCGGCTTGCGCATCCCGACCTCGCCTGAGATGACGACCGCATCGAACAGCTCCGCCCAGCCCTCGCGCGGATAGTCGTTGCCCCAGGAGTTCGACAGCAGTGCGGTCGCGTGCCCGGCCGCCTTCGCGTGGCGAACCGCCTCGATCATCGACGGTTGCGGACCGAAGCCGGCAAACATCCGGGTCAGCAGGCCGTCGACCTCGACCGGTTCGCCGTCGTGCGTACGCAACCGGCTGCCGAGCTCGCGCTCGAAGTCCGGCACGTCCATCTCACCGCGCTCGAGCGCGTGCACCGGATTGCGCGCTGCGTCGTCGCCATACGACGTACCCAGCCATTCCTTCATCACCCGGCGAAACGCGACGTAGTCGATGCCGTCGGCGTCACACCACGACGTCATCGAGTCCTGCAGCGGGCTGGTCAACACCCCGCCCCAGTCGACGATCAGCGCGCGCAGCTCAGGCACGGGGGCGGCAGCTTCCGGTCGCGGTCGGGGTGGGCGACGGCGAGGCGTGCGGCGACAACCTCAGGTACGCCGCTTCGGCCGCGGCCGGGCTCACCAGGGTGCGGAATCCCGGGCCGAGATCCAGCTCCACCACGCCGTGCCCGCCGGCTGGCACCAGGGTCGCGCCCGCGAACTGCGCGGCGACCATGTCGGCGACCAGGCGACGATTCGCCGAGTAGCGAACCGCGGCGACACCGTGGTTCATCAGCACGGTGTTGCCGATCGAGATCACGTGGAAACCACGCTTCTTCAACATGGCCGAGACCGACGCGGCGAGCCCGTTGCGGGTGGTGGCGTTCTTGATGGTCAAGCGAAGCGGGCCGGGGTTGGGGGCATGCGCCGCGGTCGATCCGGTCGGGCACAGCGGCAGCGAGGAGCTCGGCGACTTCGACGAACTGCCGCTCAGCCCCAGGAAGGCGAAGTAGCCGCCGCCGGCCAGCAGGACCACGACCAGCAACGTCACCACCCAGCGCCCGATCGCCACGTGGCGGCGTGGCGGCGCGAGATCTCCACGCCCGGGAATCGTCACGAGGACCGATCGTAGGAGACTGTCCTCCTGACCCCCAGGAGGGCATTGTGGATTTTGCGCTGTCGGCGAGCGCCGAGGACTACTCCAAGCGCTTGAACGACTTCATGGACAGCCATGTGTACCCGGCCGAGCACGTGTACGACGAGCAACGGCGCTCGCTCGCCGCGCAGGGCAAGGTCCACCACGTGCCTGCGGTCATCGAGGAGCTCAAAGTGGAGGCGAGGTCGCGCGGGCTGTGGAACCTGTTCATGCCCGACGTCTCCGGGCTGAGCAACGTCGACTATGCCCACCTGGCCGAGATCACCGGCCGCTCGCCCCACATCGCCCCCGAGGCGATCAACTGCGCGGCGCCGGACACCGGCAACATGGAGGTGCTGCACCTGTTCGGCACGACCGAGCAGAAGGAGCGCTGGCTGCGACCCCTGCTCGACGGCGAGATCCGCTCCGCGTTCGCGATGACCGAGCCGGGGGTCGCGTCATCGGACGCCCGCAACATCTCGACCGAGATCCGCCGCGAGGGCGACGAGTACGTCATCAACGGCCACAAGTGGTGGATCAGCGGTGCCGCCGACCCACGCTGCGCGGTCATGATCCTGATGGGGAAGACCAACCCCGACGCCAACTCCTATCAGCAGCAGTCGATGATCCTCGTGCCGATGGACGCGCCGGGCGTGACCGTCGTCCGGCCGCTCCCGGTCTTCGGCTACCAGGACCAGCACGGCCACTGCGAGATCACCTACGAGAACGTTCGCGTCCCGGCCTCGAACCTGATCGGCGAAGAAGGCGGCGGTTTCGCGATCGCCCAGGCGCGGCTCGGCCCGGGCCGGATCCATCACTGCATGCGCGCGGTCGGCATGGCCGAGCGCGCCCTGGAGCTGATGTGCCAGCGGGCCGTCTCGCGGGTCGCGTTCGGCAAGACCCTGGCCGAGCAGGGCGTCGTACAGGCGCAGATCGCCGAGTCGCGGATGGAGATCGACCAGGCCCGGTTGATGACCCTCAAGACCGCCTGGATGATCGACACGGTCGGCGCCAAGGGCGCCCGCACCGAGGTGGCCTCGATCAAGGTCATCGCGCCCCGGATGGCCTGCACGGTCATCGATCGCGCCATCCAGGTGCACGGCGGGGCCGGCGTCAGCGACGTCTTCCCGCTGGCCGAGATGTACGCCGGCGCCCGCACGCTACGACTCGCCGACGGCCCCGACGAGGTCCACATCCGATCGGTGGCGCGGCAGGAGCTGGGTCGCTACCTGCAGCGCTGATCAGCGCCGGCGACGGCGAACGGGCTCGGGCACGCCGGCGACCTGTGCGGCGAGCGTCCGGATCGCGGCGCGCGCGGGCGAGCCCGGGCTCGCCTCGGCGAGGGTCCGGCCGCTCGCGAGTGCGGCATCGATCGCCGCCGGGTCGTCCGGCACCATCAGCACGTCGGTGATCCCGGCATAGCGCTCGAGGGCGACGGCGACCTCCCGGCGCGGATCGCCCGGGCCGACCACGCCGCGCCGCACCCGGTTGGCCACGGTCACCCGCCGGCCGGTGGTCAGCGCTGCACAGTCGGCAGCAGTGCGCAGGAAGCGGGCCAGCCCGACCGGGTCCGCGCCCGCGACATTCACCACGACATCGGCAGCATCGAGCCCGACCAACGTCGCGGCGTTCCGGCGCGGCGCGACCGTGTCGTAGGCGAGCTCCTCGTCCTGCTCGAGACAGAAGCCGCAGTCGATCACCACGAAAGCGGCCGCCGACCGGGCCACCTCGAGCACGTTGGCGAACGCGCTCGCCCTGATCTCCAGCCAGCGATCGGCTCTGGTGATCCCGGTCAGCAGCCGCAACGGCGGCCGGAGCTCGAGCGCTACGCCCGTCAGCGCCGCCACGTCGAGGGCACCGTTGTTGGCCAGCCGGCAGGCCGCGGCCAGCCCGGGCGCCTCGTCGAGCACACCGAGCACCTGACCGACCACCCCGCCGTAGGTGTCGGCGTCGACCAACAGCACGGGAAGCCCGAGCGCCGCGAGCTCGGCCGCCAGATTGACGGCGATCGTCGTCCGGCCGGGCGACCCGACCGGACCCCAGACCGCCACGACCTGCCCGGTCGCGGCCGGATTCGTCACGAACTCGGCGAGGGTCGGGGGCGCAGTCGACAGATCGCCCTCCACTCCGCCGGCCAGCTCGTCGACCGCCGCCAGGACGGCGGTCGACACCGCCTGGCTCGACGCGTCATGTGGCAGGACATAGCGGACTCCGAGCTGCCGAAGGCGTCGGTCCTCGCCCTCGTCGCCGGCACCCACCAGGCCGACCACGGCAACCTGGGCGAACGCGAGCCGGCTCAGCGCCTCCCGATCCAGCCGGCGCAGGTCGGCGGACAGGATCACCGCGCGGGCCAGGCCGGCGGTCGCGGCGGCGAGCAGATCGGCGAGATCGACGCACCGGCGGACCACCTGCACGCCGTGGGCATCACGACTCAGCCCGGCGCTGAGATCGGCCTCCCAGCGGGCGTCCCCGACGGCCGTAAGCACCGGTACGGTCATGGCGTCGCCGAGCTCGCCGCCGCGGTCGGTGCCGGGCTCGATGTCCGCGCGAGATCGACCACCAACGACGCAGGCACGCGAACCAGGTCGATCGTCCCGGCCTCCACGGCGTGGACCATCGTCGCCACCGCCCCGCCGGGCACGACCAAGACAACCGCGACGGTCGAGCCCGCGGCCAGCGACTGCGCGCCACCGCCCTCGGAGTCCACCGCGACCGCGGCCAGCACCCGGGTCGGCAGCGGCACTCGAGCACCGACCGCCACCTTCGGGGTGACGTACACGTCGACCAGGTCGCCGTGGCCGAGCCCATCCGGAAGGTGACCCGGTGCAACCGGCACCGTCACGTCGCGGCTGTCGGCGGTGGTCGACCCGACCGGCTCGAGCGAGGACAGCGGCACCAGTTCGCCGGAGGCGACATAGCGAGTGACGACGTAGCCCACCGGCGCCGGACCGGCGGCCGCGACGTACGACGCTCCCTCGCCGTTGAACCGGACCTGCCCGATCCGCAGGTCGGCGGCACCGAGGTGCTCGCCCGGCACGAGCGCGTGGCGGGCGACGTACACCTCGGAGAAGTGGTCTGCCGAGGCGAGCACCCGGGCACCGACCACGACCGAGGTCAACACCAGGACGGCGCCTAGCACCATGCGGACGTCGAGCCAGCGCGGCAGCTCGAGCCGGCTGGCCCGGCGTGCGCCCTCGGACAACGTGACTCCCCCTCGCGATGGGCGACCGGAGCGATCCACCGGTGGCCGCGAGCGGCCCATGCTGCCCCAGCCCACCGATTCGGAGCGCGCGGTTGTCCACAGGTGCCTCGAGACCGGTGGTACGAGATGTCAGACTTGCGGCTATGGCGGCGCCGCGGTTCCTTCGACTGTCCGATGTGGCCGAGATCTTGAACATCTCCGCCGCGCAGGCCTACGCCCTGGTGCGAAACGGTGAGCTCGAGGCCATGAAGATCGGCGGCCGCGGCCAGTGGCGGGTCGACCGCGACGCGCTCGAGGCCTACATCAAGCGCGCACACGACGAGACCCGCGAGTTCGTGGCCAGCCATCCGTTCGGACGCGACGAACCCTCGGCCGAAGCGGTCGACTAGCCGGCCCGCACCATCGCGATCGCAGCAAGCCGGATCGCCGCTCGCCGCGTGACGTCCGACGGCCGGCGCGGCTGGTCGGCCGGATGTTCGGCGAGGTCGAGGAAGTCCGCACCGACCCGGTCGATCGTGCCGACCCGGCCCGATCCGTCGCGAAGCACCACCCGGACCGGCACCCGGTCGCGGGCGATCGCCCGCAGCACATGCCCAAGGTCAAGCCGTGACTCGATCAGGCCCATCGATCCGGGTGCATCGGTCGCGGCGGGGAGCGCGTCGGCGGCAGACACTGCTGCCTCGGTGACGACGATCTGCGCGCCGCAGCCCGGGTCAAGCAGCAGCCAGCCCGGACCGGTCCGGGTCAGCTCCCCGCTGACCGGCCCGGCGGCGCCAAGGCTGAGCTCGATCCGAGTGCCGACCGCGGCTCGAAGCCGGTCGCCGAGCCTGAGCCGGGCCACCTCGATCCTGGTGCGGTCCGCGACCTCCGCGTCCAGGTCCTCCTGCTCGCTCGCCGCGACCTGCCCCTCGAGGTCGTCGAACAGCTGATCCCATCGCACGGGCAGCAGTGTGGCACGTCCACGCAAACACAAGTAAACGAACGGTATTGACAGCAAGCTAAACATCGTTACCATTCGCTGTCACAACCAAACGGGGGGAAACAGCCATGTGCACGATCGATGGTGCCGCGGCCCGACGCATCGTTCGAGCCACCGCCTTGACCGTTCTTTCGCTCGCCGCAGCGGCGCTGACCTGGCGACTTCGGCCGGCATCACCGATCCTGGCGGGCACTCCCGACGCCGCCGTGGTCGCCGGCTGCGCGTGGCTCGCCTGGGCGCTGGCCGGCTACCTCAGCGTCGCGGTCGCCGCGGTTGCGGCGTCGCACCTGGTCGCGCCGCTCGGTGGCTGCTGGGGATGGCTGGTCCGGCTCACGCCGAGCCGGCTGCGGCAGGTCGTCGACCGGACCGTCATGGTCGGGCTTGCCACCGCCGTTGCCGGCGTCGCCGTCGCCATCCCGGCCGGCGCCGCCACGCACCACGACGCGGTCACGCCCCACATCGACCGGCCGGTGACCACAACCGCGCTCGACTGGCCCGGCCTGACGACGCCGCCGGCCGCGGCCCGCCACCCGGTGGCCAAGCTCGCGCCGACCCGCCCGACGAGCCGAGCCTCGCGGCCGGGCGACGTCGTGGTTCGGCCCGGCGACAGCCTGTGGTCGATCGCAGCCGGGCGGCTCGGATCGACCGCGTCAGCAGGCAGCACCTCGATCGCCTGGCGCCAATGGTACGCCGCTAACCGATCCGTGATCGGCGACGATCC
>CAYNDD010000009.1:0-31579 GCA_964395425.1 uncultured Frankiaceae bacterium | reverse complement strand
GCGCGCTTAGCGGCTTGGTTTGATGGAGTTTCGGGCGCAGTCTTCACACCTAAACAAGCCGTGGCCGAGCGTTGCGGTAGCTGGACGGCAGTCGTACCGTGAGGAAGTGCCTCAAGGCTTCGGGCGGATGGTTGGCAACCCTGCGTTCGAGATCGCCCGAGGGGTGCTGGTGGAGGTCTACCGGTACACGCCCTGCGAGGCAATGATCGCAATCGGTGCAGTGGCTCGCCGAACTGTTATGTCGGCAGCTGCTGTCGTTGATCGCGCCGGTTGGTCTAGGCGGCGATGTCGCTGATGAAGGGCAGGATTGCTTCAGCGAGAGCGTCGGGAGCCTCCATCGCGATGTAGTGCCCGATGCCGTCGAGCTGTATCGATGCGACGTCGCCTTGGGTGACCTGGCTGAGCGTTGCGACGGTGACTGGGCCACCGAATCCGCTGACGGCCAGGACAGGCATCGTGAGTGGGTTGGAGGTCGCGAGGGCTTTGAGCTCTTCGCCCTCGGAAAGCATGGACTGGTAGAGGCCGATCGGTCCGCGCCAGCCGTCTGCTCGGGAGTAGACCCTGGCGAACTCGTCGACGTCGTCCTGCGAGATCGCGCCGGGCACGGCGCTCATCGAGGGGAAGGCCCATTGGCCGAGGATCTCCTGTTCGCGGCCAGGGAACAGCATTTGGGCGATCCCGGGGGCGGCGAGAGCGCCGATGTGCCAGGAGCCGCCGTGGGTGATGTCGGCGAAGCCCTCGAGTCCGAATCCGGCGAGGCCCATCTCGATGGCGGTGAGGCTGGCGACGTCTTCTGGGTGGGTCGCGGCGAGTCGGAACACGGTCCCGCCGGCGATGTCTTGGCCGACCAGGTGGACCGCGCCCAGACCGAGGGTCTGGATGAGCTGGTGCAGGTCTTCCGCTGCGGTCGCGCTGTCGTAGTTGCCGGGTGTGTTGTCGGAGTCGCCGAATCCTCGAAGGTCGACCGCGAACACACGGTGGGTTCTGGCGAGAAGCGGGATGACCTTGTGGAACGCCCACCAGGATTCGGGGAAACCGTGCACGAGCAGGACCGGTGAGCCGTCAGCTCCGGCTGAGACGTAGTGCAGTGTCGTGCCGTTCACTGCTGCAGCGTGGTGGTCGACCTCGGGGATGGTGGCGGGGGGGCTCTTCGTGTTCATCATCGTGCTCTCCTTAAGGATGGCGCGATTTGTCAATGTGGTTGACATTCTCTCCGATCGGCAACTAGGTTGTCAAATTGTGTTGCGCTCGCTAGCGTCGACACGTGGACACCTCGCGCGGTGCTGAGCTAGCGATGCTGCTTCTCGCTGGCTTCACCGCGATGGTCGTTGAGGTCGTCGCCGAGCTTGAACAGCGAGGACATCGCGGGGTGACCGCAAGCCATGAGTTCGCGCTCCAAGCCGTAGACGGTGGCGCCCGGAACGCATCCGAGCTTGCTCGCAGCCTGGGCGTCTCGCGGCAGGCAGCAGCCAAGTCGATCGCCGCGCTCGAAGCCCTCGGCTATATCGAGCGTCAGACCGATGCCGTGGACGGTCGCCGCAAGCTGCTCATCGTTACGCCCCGCGGCCGCGACATGGTGCGGATCGGTGCGGCGTTGTTCGACAACGTGCGCGACCGCTGGTCGGCGCAGATTGGGGAAGAGAAGCTGGAATTGCTCGAGTCCGGACTGCGCACTCTGGTCGCGCCCGGCCGCGAGCGCGCCGCGCCTAACAGCTGACGACGCATCGGCGATGCCGTCCTCTCGTCGCCATCGCCGGACCCTCGCCCGCGCATCGCGCCGCCCGGCGGGGTCACCCAGCCCGGTGGTCGTGGTTGCTCGCGCCCATCACGGCCATGAGGTGGATCCCGGCCACGATGTCGGGATGTACAGCGCCCAAACGGTAGGTGATGCCCGCACCGAGGTCGCTGCCGTGCGCGACGTACCGGTCGTATCCGAGCCGGGTCATTAGGCGATGCCACAGCTCGGACGTCGGGACCTCACCGGTTGCGGTGGCCTGCTGGTCGGAGAACGTGAATCCGGGCAGGGACGGCACGACGACGTCATGGCCGAGGTCAGCGAGTCGATGGGCGAGCGGGATCATCTCGGCGAAGGTGCTCGGCCAGCCATTCGTGGTCACGATCGGTAGCCCTGTTTGGTGCCGCCGCGCGTACATGGATGAAGTGGACTTGCTGCCCGCTTACGTTGGCCACCTTCTGTGGCTCGGCGTTTAGTCGTGCCTCGTGAGTTCGCCAGTCGAAGCCGTCGCGCCAGTAGGTGACTAGGTGTTCGAGGGTGTTTTGGTCGGTTCCGGCAGCCCAGCTTGGTTCGGGCCACCGGCGTGGCCAACGAGTGGCAGCGAGGCGTCGGTGCAGATCGTCCAGATCGGCGTCAGGAACGGCGATCTGGAAGTCGGCGACGTCCAGGTCGTTCGTCACTGTTCGGTCGCGGTGGCTGCGGTGCCGGCGAGACCGTCGAGGTGGATAGCTGCTATTCGACGGGCCGTTAGGTTCCAGTCGGGAACGTGGGGGAGTGGCTGGGCGAGGAGCGCGCCGAAGACGATGATGTCGAGGGCGGTGACGTCGGGCCGGACACTGCCGTCTTGCCGACCCCGGTGGAGGATGCGCTGGACGGTGTCCTGGACCTCGGTCCTGAGGTCAATGGTCTCTTGGTCGAGCGGTACGGGACCGCCATGCAGGGGAAGCACGAGATTGGCGCCGTGCTCGATGGTCCGGTCGATGAAGTCGCGGAGGCAGTCGATCGCCCTTTCACTGCTCTCGGCGGCGTGGTGGGCTGCGTCAACGACGAGCCCGAAGGACCGTTGCGTGAGCGCCGCGAGCAGGGCTTCGCGCGACGGGTAACGCCGGTAGAGCGTGCCGACACCGACCCCGGCGTCCGCGGCGATGGTCGCGAGCGGCACTCCAGCGCCCTCCCGCCTGACCGCCGCGGCGGCGGCGGCGAGTACGCGGTCACGGTTGGTGGCCGCATCGCGACGGAGGTCACGTTCCTTCGAACCCGTGCTGGCAGATGACCCCGCTGGCTCGCTCACCGGCCTGATGATGGCCGTTCTTGACTCGCCCACGGCCCTACCCTACGTTGGAAGCGGACGATTTCGTCCGCTTACTACCTCCACCGTGGGTCGGATGGCCACCCTGGGTCGCGCCGTGTGGGGGTTCTGTCGATCGCGAGGACCAAGGCATGGATAAAGAACAGGCACTGACGTTCAACAAGAAGAACATCGCCGAGTTCCGTGCCAGCAACGGGCGGATCGCTTCCTTCGGTGACGCGCCGTTGCTACTGCTCACCACCACCGGCGCCCGGTCTGGTCAGCGGCGCACCAGCCCGATGATGTACCTGGCTGACGAGCAGGATTCGACGCGGGTATACGTCTTCGCCTCAGCCGCGGGGGCCGACCAGGACCCGGCCTGGTTCCACAACATCGTCGCCCACCCCGAGGATATTGACGTCGAGCTCGGCGAGGAGCTGTACGCCGTGGTAGCTGACGTTCTTCCCGATCCGCTGCGCGGCGAGGTTTACGCACTTCAGGCCAGTCGCAACCCCGGCTTCGCCGGATACCAGGAGAAGACGTCCCGGTCGATACCAGTCATCGCGCTCACGTTGCAGCGCTGAATGACTCTCGCGCTCGATCCTCAGATCGCCGCCGCGCTGGCCCCGATCATGGAGCACGCCGGCGACGCCCCCCCGCTGGCGGCCGGCGACGTCACTGGACGCCGCACCACCCTCGACCCGATGCTGACCACGATCAACAAGCTCGAACCCACCGCAGCTGATGTCACCACCACCGACTATCACCTGATCACCGACGACGGCGCCACCCTGCTCTTGCGCTGGTACACCAAGAACGGCCCGCAGCCCGGATCAGCGGTGCTCTATCTGCATGGCGGCGGGATGATCCTCGGCAGCGTCGCAGCCTGGGACGGACCCGTCAGCCGGATCGTGTCCCGAAGCGGGGTTCCCTTCCTGTCGGTTGACTACCGCCTCGCGCCTGAGCATCCGTATCCCACCCCGCTGCACGACACCTACGCAGGACTCTCGTGGCTACATGCGCATGCCGAGGAACTCGGTGTCGACCTCGCCCGGATCGCTGTTATGGGCAACAGCGCCGGCGGCGGGCTGGCGGCCGCCGTGTCGATCCTCGCGCGCGACAATGACGGGCCGCCGATTGCCCGGCAGCTGCTGATCTTCCCGATGCTGGACGACCGGAACACTGTTCCCGACCCCGACATCGCGCCGTACGCCGCATGGACCTACGACGACAACATCACTGCCTGGCAAGCAATCCTTGGCGACAACGCTGGGGGTGACGCCGTCCCGCCCGATGCGGCGCCGGCGCGACTCGCCGACGCCAGCGGACTCCCACCCGCGTACATCGAGGCCGGGCAACTCGACATCTTTCGCGATGAAGACCTGCGCTACGGCATCACGCTCAGCCAGGGCGCGGTCCCGGTAGACCTCACCCTCACGCCCGGTGCTCCGCATGAGTTCGACGTCATCGCCTACAACAGCGATGCCGCCCAGCGCGCCATCGCCGGCCGCGTCCGCGTGCTCCAGTCGCTCTAACTAGCTGATGACATTCGACGATCAGGTCAGGAGAGCCTTATGAGCATGGCTTACATTTCACAATCCGAACAGCAGCAACAACTGGAATGGCTAGACGGCGGAACCCTCGCGATCCTGCTCGACAGCGCGTCAACCAATGGCCAACTGATGGTTGGACGCTTCGACGTCAGCGAAGGCGATGCACCGCCGTACCACAAGCACACCCGTGAGGACGAGGTCTTCCTGTTGATCAAAGGCACCGCCCTCGTCTGGGTCGACGACCAGCAGAGCGAGCTGTCAGAAGGCGGAATTGTCTTTCTGCCCAAGGACATCCCGCACGCATACCGCATCACCTCCAAGAAAGCTGACCTTCTGATGATCAACACGCCGGCAGGCATCGAAGGGATGTTCCGAGAGACCGGGCGCGACAAGTCCACCTCGCGCCCGCCCGGCTTCCAGGTCACGCCCGACCCTGTGGTGTCAGCGAACTACGGCAACGTCATCGTCGGCCCGCCACGCTGACTGAGGCTTGACTTCCACTTCTCGACGCCGCACTTCGCGACTCTCACCGACGTACTCCTCACTGCTGCCGATGGTCGGTCCGAGTTCAATCGATAAGATATCGCCTCCCTAAGTCCGCTTTTCGGCTAGCCACTTCTGCTGGAGCCGCTTGCATCGTGCGTGCGGCTCATCGATGCGCTGACCATTCCGACTCGAGCGGTGGTTCAGCGTTGCAGGAGCGCCGCGCGCCCACGTCGACCACGCCCCTATGAGGCCCGGCAAGGCGCCCAAGTACGTGCCGGTAGGTCTTGGCTTCGACGACGCCTCGGCGTCGCGACGGCACACTCACGGTGGTTAGACAGAGACTGCCACTGGTTTCCTTGTGTCTGTCTCGTATGCCTTTCGGCACAGTCCGACACGCGTCGGCCCCGTTGGCGTAAGACCTAGAGTCGAGTGCATGGCCAACCATCTGGCGGACTCGAACAGTCCATATTTGTTGCAGCACAGGGACAATCCAGTTGACTGGTGGCCGTGGTGCGACGAGGCGTTCGAGCGTGCCGCCCAGCGCGAGCTGCCGATCCTGCTGAGCGTCGGGTACGCCGCATGTCACTGGTGTCACGTCATGGCGCACGAGTCCTTCGAGGACGAGGCGACTGCGGCGTATCTCAACGAGCACTTCGTCTGCATCAAGGTGGACCGGGAGGAACGGCCGGACGTCGACGCGGTTTACATGGAGGCCACTCAAGCGCTGACCGGGAGCGGCGGCTGGCCGATGACCTGCTTCCTTACGCCGACCGGCGAGCCGTTCTTCTGCGGCACCTACTTCCCGCCGCACGACCGGCCCGGCATGCCGTCGTTCCGGCGGCTGCTCGAGTCGATCGTGGAGGCGTGGTCGACCCGCCGGACGGAGATCGAGAAGTCCGGCGCGCACATCATCGCGGAGTTGAACGAGCGCGCGGCATCCCCGCTGTCCGGCTCCGGGGTGACCGCGGCCGGTCTCGATGCGGCCGCGTCCGTGCTGTCGGACGGCCACAACGACACCACCGGCGGATTCGGCGGCGCCCCACAGTTCCCGCCGTCGATGGTGCTCGAGTTCTTGCTGCGGCACGCGGCTCGATCCGGCTCGGGTCGCAGCGCCCAGATCGTCGACATCACCTGCGAGCGAATGGCGCGCGGCGGGATGTACGACCAGCTCGGCGGCGGCTTCGCCCGCTATTCGGTCGACGCGCACTGGGTCGTCCCGCACTTCGAGAAGATGTTGTACGACAACGCATTGCTGGCCCGGGTCTACGCCCATTGGTGGCGGCTCAGCGGCTCGGCGCTGGGCCGGCGGGTAGCGATCGAGACGTGCGAGTGGATGCTCGCCGACCTGCTCACCGAGTCGGGTGGCTTCGCGTCGTCGCTCGATGCCGACAGCGAGGGCGAGGAGGGTCGCTACTACGTCTGGACTCCGG
The DNA here is from genome assembly GCA_964395425.1 of uncultured Frankiaceae bacterium. Lineage (GTDB taxonomy): Bacteria > Actinomycetota > Actinomycetes > JAFAQI01 > JAFAQI01 > DATAUK01. The sequence continues at coordinate 25,087 of CAYNDD010000009.1, read as the reverse complement.
ATGAGGTGGGTCAACGGGCTGCGGCGATCTTCACCGTGACGGCGAGCGGAACCTTTGAGCACGGTCGGTCGGTGCTTCAGCTGCTGACCGATCCGGCTGACCAGGAGGAGTATCGCGGCGAGCGCGAGCGGTTGCTGTCGATCAGGATGCAGCGGGTGCCACCCGCACGTGACGACAAGGTGGTCACGGCGTGGAACGGCTTGGCGATCGCTGCGCTTGCCGAAGTCGGCGTGCTCTTCGGCCGGGACGACTTCATCGACGCGGCGTCCCGATGTGCCGGGTTCCTTGCTGAGCATCATCTCGTCGACGGCCGGCTCCGACGAGTGTCGCGCAACGGCGAAGTCGGCGACCCGGTCGGTGTGCTCGAGGACTACGGCGACCTCAGCGAGGGCTTGCTCGCCCTGCACCAGGCGACCGGCGAACGCCGGTGGCTCAGCGTTGCCGAGGACTTGCTCGAAGTGGCGACCGAACACTTCGACGACGGCGCGAACGGATTCTTCGACACCGCCGACGACGCGCAGCGGTTGGTACGACGACCACAGGACCCGACCGATGGCGCGACCCCGTCGGGTTTCTCGTCGGTTGTTGCGGCGCTGCTGACCGCCGCTGCCCTCACCGGGCGCGCCGATTTTCGCGACGCCGCCGCGGTCGCGATCGGCAAGGCGGCGCCGTTGATCGAGCGCTTTCCGCGCTTCGCCGGCTGGTCGGCGGCCGCGGCCGAAGCACTCGTTGCCGGGCCGCTGGAGATCGCGGTCGTCGGGGCACCGCAGTTGGCCGCGGTAGCTCGGCGCGCGACCTCACCGGGCGCCGTCGTCGTTACCGGCGGTGATTCCCCGCTGCTCGCCGACCGGCCGTCCGGCGCGGCCTATGTCTGCCGGGGCTTTGTGTGCGACGCCCCGACCACCGACGCCGTCGCGCTCGCCGATCGGGTGGGTGCACGCGGCGCGGCCGACGGCTAGCCATTCGTTCGTCGGCTCTAACCTTCCACCATGGGCGACCTGCTCGGTGGCTACGTCGAGCGACAGCGGACCACCGGCGCGTACGACGAGGTCTTCGCGCCGGACGGGTCGCCACGTCCGGCGTACCGATCGGTAGTGGCGGCGCTTGAAGCACTGTCGATGTCGGACCTGGCCGCCCGCGGCAACGCGCTGTCGAGTGCGTTCACCGATGCCGGCGTCACGTTCTCGCTGTCCGGCGAGGAGCGGCCGTTCCCGCTCGACGTCGTGCCGCGGTTGTTCAGCACCGACGAGTGGAGCCTGATCGAACGCGGGGTTGCGCAGCGGGTGCGCGCTCTCGAGGCGTTTCTCGCCGACGTCTACGGCGAGGGGCGGGCCTTCACCGATCGGGCGCTGCCGCGCCGGCTGGTCACGACCTCTCAACATTTCCATCGCGCTGCGCACGGGATCGAGTCGCCCAACGGCGTCCGGATTCACGTCGCCGGCATCGACCTGGTGCGCGACGCGGCCGGTGAGCTCCGCGTCCTCGAGGACAACCTGCGAACCCCATCCGGCGTGAGCTACGTGCTGGAGAACCGGCGGACGATGGCCCGGGTGTTGCCCGACCTGTTCGGCAGCGAGCGGGTCCGCCGGGTCTCGAGTTATCCCTCCCGGTTGCTGTCGGCGTTGCGTGAATCGGTGCCTGCGGGGGTCGCCGACCCGTTGGTGGTGGTGCTGACACCGGGCGCCTACAACTCGGCGTACTTCGAACACTCTTTGCTTGCGCGCCAGATGGGCGTCGAGCTGGTCGAGGGCCGGGACCTGGTGAGCCGGAACGGGGTGGTGTTCCTCGGTACGACGGAGGGCGAGCAACGGGTCGATGTCGTCTACCGCCGGATCGACGACGAGTATCTCGACCCGGTCCACTTCCGGCCGGACTCGGTGATCGGCTGCCCCGGCATCCTCGGTGCGGCGCGAGCCGGCAACGTGGTCATCTCCAATGCGGTCGGCAACGGGGTCGCCGACGACAAGCTCGCCTACACCTACGTGCCGACGATGATCGACTACTACCTCGGCGAGACACCGCTGCTGCGCAACGTCGACACCTATCGGCTCGAGGAGCCCGAAGCCCGGGCGCACGTCCTCGACCACCTCGCCGAGCTGGTGCTCAAGCCGGTGGACGGCTCCGGCGGCTACGGGCTGGTGATCGGGCCGTCGGCGACCGAACGCCAGCTGGCGAAGCTGCGCCGCGACGTGATCGCCGATCCGCGCCGCTGGATCGCGCAGCCGGTGGTTCCGTTGTCGACCGCGCCGACGTTGGTCGACGGCGAGCTCGTGCCGCGCCACCTCGATCTGCGCCCGTTCGCGGTCAACGACGGCGAGCGGGTCTGGGTGATGCCCGGCGGATTGACGCGGGTGGCGCTGGTCGAGGGCAGCCTGGTCGTCAACTCGAGCCAGGGCGGTGGATCGAAGGACACCTGGGTGCTCAGTGGCGCGGCCGATCCGGTCGAGGGCGGCGCGGGGCGCGGTTCGGCGTCGGTCGGCGGACAGTTGCACGTCGGTGTGCCGGCCGCCGCGCCGCATCGCGGCCAGGCCCAGCAACAACAACAGCAGGTCGACGGATGCTGAGCCGGGTCGCGGAGTCACTGTTCTGGATCGGCCGCCTGGTTGAGCGGGCCGAGGACGTCGCGCGGATGCTCGAGGTCTCGGTCAACCTGCTGCTCGAGGAGTCCTCGGCGAGCGACGTCGAAGCCTGCCGGACACTGCTGTCCGTGATCGGCATTACCGAGGATCTCGAGGAAGGCTCGTTCGACACCGACCTGGTGCTCGATCGGCTCGCCTTCGACACCACCAGCCCGGTGTGGAGCTCGCTGGAAGGTGCTCGGGAGAACGCCCGGACGGTCCGCGAAGTCATTTCCTCCGAGATGTGGCTGTGCCTCAACACCACCCACAACGAGCTGCCGACCCAGCGCTCCCGGGCCCGGCGGGGTAGCCCGACGACGTACTTCAACTTCGTCAAGGAGCGGGCCGCGCTGGTGTCGGGACTCGTCGACGGCACGATGAGCCACGACGACGGCTGGCGGTTCCTCGTGCTCGGCCGCAGCCTCGAACGGGCCGACATGACCGTGCGCGCGTTGTCGCTGTACCAGGTCGTCGTCGATCCCTCGAACTCCGGCAACGCCCTGCTGCGCAGCTGCGGCGCGTACGAGTCGTTCCTCCGGACCTATCGCGGCAGCCTCGACCCGCGGCACGCCACCGAGTTCCTGTTGCTGGACCGACTGTTCCCGCGGTCGGTTTATGCCGCGATCTCGACGGCTGAGCGGCGGTTGATGGAGTTGGTGCCGGCCTCGAGCTCCCGGATCGGCGTTGTCGACGCCGGCCTGCTCGCGCTCGGCCGGACCAGGACGGACCTGGAGTTCACCCGCGCCGCCGACATCGAGGTCGGGCTCGCCGAGCGCCTCGACGAGATCCAGCGGGCCTGTGCGGCGGTCACCGGTGCAGTGTCGGATCGGTTCTTCCGGGCCTCGGCGCCGGTCGAGTGGGTCGCGGGGCGCTCGTCGTGACCTGGCGACTCGATGTGGCGCATCACACGACCTACCAGTACGAGACGGCCGTGCTGTCGTCGTACAACGAAGCGCGGATGACGCCGATCACCGACCTTCATCAGTCCACCGTGAACGTCCGCTTCACGACCCAGCCCGCGGCGCAGGTCCGCCGCTACTGGGACTACTGGGGCACTCAAGTGACCGCGTTCGACATCAGCGAGCCGCATGACCGGCTGGTGCTGACCAGTGGTGCGGTGGTCGAGACCGAGGCCGCCCGCGATCCGGCCCGCGGGATGCGCTGGCCGGACCTCGCGACGGCCGACGTCCTCGATACCTATGCCGAGCTGCTCGCCCCGACGCCGTACACCGCGCACGACGAGGAGCTCCGCGGGCGCGGCCGGGACTTGGCGGCTGCGCACGACGACCCGGTCGACGCCGTGCTGGCCGCGACCTCGTGGGTGCACGAGTCGCTGACCTACCAGCCGGGGGTCACCGGCGTCCACACCTCGGCGGCCCAGGCCTGGCAGGCCCGATTGGGTGTCTGCCAGGACTTCGCACACGTCGCCCTCGTCGTGATCCGGTCGATGGGAATCCCGGCGCGGTACGTCTCCGGCTACCTCCACGCGCAGCAAGGCGCCGAGATCGGCGAGCGGGTCGAAGGCCAGTCACATGCGTGGATCGAGGCCTGGACCGGCGACTGGTGGGGCTTCGACCCGACCAACCACCAGGAGATCGGCCACCGGCACGTAGGAGTGGCCCGCGGGCGCGACTATGCCGATGTCGCGCCGCTGCGCGGGGTCCACTCCGGCGGCGGGCAGGCGACCCTGGAGGTCGAGGTCAACCTGACGCGACTGCGCTGATCGACCCGACCGTCTCCAGTTCTTCGATCAGCTCCTCTTCCAACGTCGGGTACGACGGCGTCGTCTCGGTGCGGATCGCGAAGATCACCATCAGCAACGTGGCGAACAGCAGCGCGGTCGACACCTGAAACGCCCGGTCGGCGCCGGCGACGTAGGCGTGGTTGGCTCGCGCCACTGCGCTCAGCCCGGCGGCGGCATGCGCCGCGGCGTGTCGGCTGGCCGACCCGAAGACCGTGACCAGGACCGCGAGCCCGAGTGAGCCGCCGACCTGTTGCATCACGTTGACCAGGCCGGAGGCAGCGCCGGCGTCCTCGGGAGCGACGCCCGCCAGTGATGCGGACGTGAGCGGCACGAAGGACAGGCCGTTGCCGGTGCCGAACAGAACCAGTGGTCCGAGCAGCGACGGGTAGGAGCTGCTCGCCGACAGCTGGGTCATCCAGAGCAGCCCGAGGGTGGAGATCGCGACGCCGGCGATCATCAGCGGCCGCGGGCCGAAGCGCTCGATCAGCACCCGCGAGGTGACCTGCGACGAGACGAACAGCACGATCGTGATCGGCAGGAAGGCCAGACCGGTGCGGATCGGGCTGTAGCCGAGGACGTTCTGCAGGAACTGGGTGAGGAAGAAGAACATCCCCATCATCCCGGCGACCAGCAGCAGCCGGGCGACGTACGAACTGGCCCGGTTGCGGTCCGCGAACAGCCGCAGCGGTGTGATCGGCGACGCGGCGCGTCGCTCGGTGAACACGAACCAGACCAGCAGGACGACGCCGCCGACGAACGACGCGATCGTGTCGGGGTCGGTCCAACCGCCGGTGGCGGCGCGCACGAATCCGTAGACCAGTGCGGCCATGCCAACGGTCGAAGTGAGGGCGCCGAGCAGGTCGAAGGCGCCCTTGTGTCGTGGCGTCTCTTGGATCACGGCCCGGGCGAGGACGACGACGACGATGCCGATCGGCACGTTGACGAACAGCACCCAGCGCCACGACACCCACTGCGTCAGGGCGCCGCCGGCGAGCAGCCCGACGGCACTTCCACCGACGGAGACCGCGGTGTAGAGGCCGATCGCCCTGGTCCGCTCGCGACCCTCGGTGAACATGGTCATGAGCAGCGCCAGCGCCGAGGGTGCGGCGAACGCGCCGCCAACGCCTTGCGCGGCGCGGGCGATCAGGAGCTCACCGGGGTTCTGCGAGAAGCCACCGAGCAGGGAAGCCACGGTGAACAGCGCGATGCCCCAGATGAAGGTCGAGCGGCGGCCGAGGATGTCGCCGCTTCGAGCCCCGAGCAGGAGCAGCCCGCCGAAGCTCAGGGTGTAGGCGTTGATGACCCAGGACAGGTTGGCGGTCGAGAAGCCCAGCGCGGTGCGGATGTGCGGCAACGCGATGTTCACGATGGTCGCGTCGAGCACGACCATGAGCTGGACGGTCAGGATCACGGCCAGGACCAGGCCGGGGTGCCGGCGGTGCAGCCGCTCACGGCTGGCCGCGGAGGTTCGGAAATCGATGGTCACGACTACTTCTTCCACGCAGACGGTTGCCCGCTGCAGTACGATCGATGAAAACGGAAGGTTCCTCCGGTACTATAACGGAGGCAGCCTCCGGTTGCAAGCCGATTATTTGGCTGGTTCTTGAGCCAGTCAACCCGCGACCGGTGACAATTCTGTACGGGCCGTTCCTGCGGCCACCGCCGCTGGTGAGGAGACCGAGATGGTGACGACGCGACCGATGCGCGTCGATGCCCGGCGCAATCACGACCGGCTCGTCACCGAGGCCGCGGCCGCGTTCTTCGAGCGCGGGATCGACGTACCGCTCGAAGAGATCGCCCGTCGCGCCGACGTGGGCATCGGCACCCTCTATCGACACTTTCCCACTCGCGACGCGCTGATCGAAGCCGTTTATCGGCATGAGGTCGAGCTGCTCTGCGAGTCCGCGGACGAGCTGGCCGCCGAGTGCCCGCCGGGCGAGGCACTCGAGGCCTGGCTCCAGCGCTTCGTCGCCTACGTCGCGACCAAGCGTGGGATGGCAGCGGCACTGAAGTCCGTGGTGGGTGCCGACTCCGCACTGTTCGCCGAGTCCCACCGACGGGTGACCGCGGCCGTCACCGGGCTCGTCGATGCCGGCGTACGTGCCGGGGTGATCCGCGACGACGTCGAGCCGATGGACCTGCTCCGGGCGGTCAGCGGGATCTGCCTGGCGACCGACCGCGACGACTGGCGCGACCACGCCCGCCGCCTGGTCGCGCTGCTGATGGACGGAATGCGCTTCCGCCCCGTGCCCGCTCAGCCCCGCTAATCCCTCAGCGCCGCTGCGGGCCAAGCACTGTCACAGTGACATCACCCCCGCTGAGCGCTGGGCAATGTGACAGTGCTTTCGCCTTCGGCGAACGGGCTGGTTCCTCGGGTGATTACATGATTACCTGTAATCACCAACAGGACAACGAGAGCGTGGTGAGCTTCTGATGGCCGAAGACGTGAGTGCCTGGTTCACCGGTCGAGTGCCGGCCGAGTGGTTCGCCGCGGCACCTGAGGTGACGGTTGACCGCGACGAGATCGTGGTCGTCGGCACGCTCGAGGCGCCCGCCGAGGTCGAAGGCGGTGACGCGGCGCGGGCCGAGGCGGCGGCCGGGCGGATCGCGAGGTTCCGGGAGGACACCCGCGAGCAGCGGATCCAGATCGCCCGCGAGGCCGAGCACCGGTTCGGCCGCAAGGTGGCGTGGGGGGCCCGGTGCGGTGACACCGAGACCACGTTCACCCGGCTCGCCGTACCGGTGATGACCCGGCTACGACAGCCCGAGCGGATCGTGCTCGACACGCTGGTGGATGCCGGCGTCGCGCGCTCGCGCTCGCATGCCCTGGCCTGGTGCGTGCGGCTGGTGGGGCAGCACAGCAGCGACTGGCTCGGCGAGCTTCGGGCGGCGCTCGGCGACGTCGAGCGGCTGCGTGAGCAGGGGCCGGACGCGGCCGCGGGCTGATCCGCGGTTGCGGGGGACCGCGTAGCGGGAAATACCGGACAAGCGTTATGCTTGGCGTTCTTCCAGCGCCACCGCGTGCCGCGTCGTAGCGTTTCGATGCGTGGCTCGTCCGAGGAGAGTGTGATGGCTGCCGCCCCGATTCCCGGCCTCGAGGCCGTGCCGACCAAACACGGCCGGCTCGTCGCCTGGGTCCGCGACATTGCGGCGCTGACCACCCCGGACCGGGTCGAGTGGTGCGACGGCTCCGAGGAGGAGTGGGACCGCATCACCCGGCAGCTCGAAGCGGCCGGAACGCTGACCCGCCTCAACGCCGAGAAGCGCCCGAACTCCTTCTATGCGAAGTCCGACCCGGCCGACGTCGCCCGGGTCGAGAGCCGCACCTTCATCTGCTCCGAGCGCGAGGCCGACGCCGGGCCGACGAACAACTGGGTCGCCCCGGCCGAGATGCGGCAGACGCTGAACGGATTGTTCGCCGGCTGCATGCGCGGCCGCACGATGTACGTCGTCCCGTTCTGCATGGGGCCGCTCGGCTCGCCGATCTCCGCCCTGGGCGTCGAGATCACCGACTCGCCGTACGTCGTCATCTCGATGAAGATCATGACCCGGATGGGGAAGGCTGCCCTCGACGCGATGGGCGAGGACGGCTTCTTCGTGCCGGCCGTGCACTCGGTCGGTGCGCCGCTCGCCGAAGGCCAGGCCGATGTCGCCTGGCCGTGCAACGCCGAGAAATACATCGTTCACTACCCGGAGTCCCGCGAGATCTGGTCCTTCGGATCCGGGTACGGCGGCAACGCGCTGCTCGGCAAGAAGTGCTACGCCCTGCGGATCGCGAGCGTGATGGCCCGCGACGAGGGTTGGCTCGCCGAGCACATGCTGATCCTGAAGCTGACCTCTCCCGAAGGCGCTGTGCATTACATGGCGGCCGCGTTTCCGAGTGCCTGCGGCAAGACCAACCTGGCGATGTTGCAGCCGACCCTCGAAGGGTGGAGGGCCGAGACGATCGGCGACGACATCTGCTGGATGCGTTTCGGTGCCGACGGGCGGCTGCGCGCAATCAACCCCGAGGCCGGTTTCTTCGGCGTTGCACCGGGCACCGGCGAGTCGACCAACGCCAACGCGATCGCGACGCTGAACGCCAACTGCATCTTCACGAATGTCGCCCTGACCGACGACGGTGACGTGTGGTGGGAGGGCTTGACCGACACCCCGCCCGCGCACCTCACCGACTGGAAGGGCCGCGACTGGACGCCGGAGTCACCGGAGCCCGCCGCGCACCCCAACGCCCGCTTCACCGCACCCGCGTCGCAGTGCCCGACCATCGCCCCCGAGTGGGAAGACCCGGCCGGCGTGCCGATCGACGCGATCCTCTTCGGTGGCCGGCGTGCAACGAGCGTCCCGCTGGTCACCGAGTCCTTCGACTGGGCCCATGGCGTGTTCCTCGCGTCGAACGTTGCGTCCGAGGGCACCGCGGCGGCCGAGAACAAGGTCGGCGAGCTGCGCCGCGACCCGTTCGCGATGCTGCCGTTCTGCGGCTACAACATGGGCGACTACTTCGGGCACTGGCTCAAGCTGGGGGCGTCGGCCGACCCGGCCAAACTGCCGCGGATCTACTTCGTCAACTGGTTCCGCAAGAACGCCGAGGGCAGCTACGTCTGGCCGGGCTTCGGTGAGAACAGCCGGGTCCTGAAGTGGATCTCGGACCGGATCGCCGGCACCGCCGGCGCAGCCGACACCCCGATCGGCCGGGTGCCGACTCCTGAATCGCTCGACCTCGAGGGGCTCGACGTCAGCGCGGCCTCCCTCGACGTGCTGCTCTCGGTCGACCCCGAAACCTGGCGCGAAGAGGCCGCCCTCGTGCGCCCGCACTACGAGCGGTTCGGTGCGCACCTCCCGCGCGAGCTCTGGGAGCAGCTCGACACTCTCGACGCCCGACTCGGATAGGTCCGCCTACTACACGTTGTGGCGGATACCGTTGCACGTGAGGAGGCTGCCGGGTGGGCGTACGTGCACTGATCTACGGGGTCTATGAGCGTCGGCTCGAGCGATCGCTCGGAGACGGGCCGCGCCCGCGCCACGTCGGCGTCATCCTCGACGGCAACCGCCGCTGGGCCAGAGCGTCGGGCGCCAGCAACGTCAGCCAGGGTCACCAGGCCGGCGCGAACCACATCGTCGACCTGCTCGGGTGGTGCAGCGACGCCCACGTCGAGGTCGTGACGTTGTGGCTGCTGTCGAGCGACAACCTCAGCCGGCCGCCCGAGGAGTTGTTGCCGCTGCTCGACATCATCGAGGCCACGGTGACCGATCTGGCCGCTCCCGAGCGTCCATGGCGCGTGCACCCGGTCGGCTCGCTCGACCTGCTTCGCGACTCGACCGTACGGGCGCTGAAGGAGGCCGATGAGGCCACCAGGGACAAGACCGGGATCGTGGTCAACGTCGCGATCGGCTACGGTGGCCGGCGCGAGATCGCCGACGCCGTACGCAGTCTGTTGCAGGAGCACGCCTCGCGCGGCGCCTCGCTCGAGGAGGTGGCCGGCGTGCTCGACGTCGAGCACATCGCCGACCACCTCTACACCCGCGGCCAGCCGGACCCCGACCTGCTGATCCGTACGTCGGGAGAGCAGCGCCTCGGCGGGTTCCTGCTGTGGCAGAGCGCACATTCCGAGTTCTACTTCTGCGACGCACTCTGGCCGGACTTCCGGCGGATCGACTTCCTGCGTGCTCTGCGCTCGTACGCGCAACGGGAGCGGCGGCACGGCAGCTGAGCCGTTGCCAACGCCCCGACAAGCCTTGGTTGCCAGGGTTTTCGCGTTCTGCGGGGGATGATGAATTCATGGCCGGACGTCATCGCAAGCAGCACGCGATGCGTTCGCACGGCCATCGTGGCCGGCACCGCAAGCCGCCGTCGCGGCAGCGAGCGATCGTCCCGACCGTGACCGCGGTCGCCGTGCTCGCAGTCGGCGGGGTGGCTTTCGGCCACGCGATCGCCCAGGGTCAGGCCCCTCACAGCGCCGGAGTCGTGACGCCGCCGACTCCTCGAGTCGTCCCGCCGGTGATCGCCGCTGCACCCGCCACCCCCGCGCCCGCAACGAGCCCCAAGCCGAAACGGGCCCATCCTCGTCATCGGCCCGCGCCACCGGCGCTCGTCGTACGTGACGTCGGCGCCGATTGCTACATCCAGATCACCCGCCACGGGCATCTGCTGGTGCGACGGATCCTGCACCCGGGGCAGCGGCTGACGTTCCGCCATCACGGTCTCGACGTCCGGCTCGGCAACGCCGGGGCGGTCCGCATATCGGTGGACGGGCATCATGCCCGCCGTGCTGGGCGGCCCGGCCAGGTCCGATCGTTGCGCGTGCACTGACCCGCTGAGCCGGTTCGCGGCCCGAGCCGTTCCTTCACCTAACCGTTGCGTGTCGTACGCCGCGACGACACGGACCACGACGTAGCGTCGGCCGAGGCGGTCGACACCCTGCCGGCTGCATTCTCGGAGGCCTCGTGACCCCAGCCGCGACAAGCGCCGTGTCCCCCTCGACCAAGCGGCGCACGTTGCGCCGGCGCGTCTATGTCCTCGACACCAGCGTGCTGCTCGCCGATCCGTCCGCGCTCAATCGGTTCGCCGAGCACGATGTCGTACTGCCGGTCGTCGTGATCGCAGAGCTCGAAGCGAAGCGACATCACCCCGAGCTCGGCTGGTTCGCCCGGCAGGCGTTGCACCTGCTCGATGACCTTCGGGTGCAACACGGCCGCCTCGACACCCCGGTCCCGATCAACGACGCGGGCGGCACGTTGCGGGTCGAGCTCAATCACAGCGACGTATCGGTGCTGCCGGCCGGCTACCGGCTCGCCGACAACGACAGCCGGATTCTCACCGTTGCCGCCAATCTTGCCGCTGAGGGCACCGACGTCGTACTGATCAGCAAGGACACTCCGCTGCGGATCAAGGCCGCCAGCATGGGCCTGGCCGCCGACGAATACCTTGCCGAGCAGGTCGCCACCGGCTGGACCGGGATGGCCGAGCTCGACGTCTCCGGCGACGACGTCGACGCGCTGTACGCCGCGGACGGCCTTGACCTCGAGGCGGCCCGGCACCTTCCCTGTCACACCGGCGTTGTCCTGCTGTCCGAGCGTGGCAGCGCGCTCGCCCGGGTCGGGCCGGACAAGACCCTGCAGCTCGTCCGGGGCGACCGTGAAGCGTTCGGCCTGCACGGTCGGAGTGCTGAGCAGCGGATCGCGCTGGATCTGCTGCTCGACACCGAGGTCGGGATCGTGTCGCTGGGGGGCCGGGCCGGGACCGGCAAGTCGGCGCTCGCGCTGTGTGCCGGTCTCGAGGCCGTGCTTGAGCGCCGGCAACACCGCAAGGTGCTCGTCTTCCGGCCGCTGTATCCGGTCGGCGGACAGGAGCTCGGCTATCTTCCGGGTAGCGAAGCGGAGAAGATGACTCCATGGGCACAGGCGGTCTTCGACACCTTGGGCGCGGTCGTGCCGGAGACTGTCATCGAGGAGGTCGTCGATCGGGACCTGCTCGAGGTGATGCCACTCACGCACATCCGCGGCCGGAGCTTGCACGACTCCTTCGTGATCGTGGACGAGGCGCAGTCGCTCGAACGTGGCGTGTTGCTCACCGTCCTGTCCCGGATCGGCCAGAACTCGAGGGTGGTGCTCACTCACGATGTCGCGCAGCGGGACAACCTGCGGGTCGGTCGCCACGACGGCGTGGCGGCTGTCATCGAGGCGTTGAAGGGGCACCCGCTGTTTGCCCACGTCACGCTGACCCGCTCCGAGCGGTCGCCGATTGCCGCACTCGTGACCGAGATGCTGGAAGACATCGGCAGCTAGTGTCCCGTCCGGACGTCGAGCCCTTCGACGTACGCCGATGACGCCCGCCACCGGTTCCGGGCCCGGAGCGATCACCGCCGACGGCTGCTCGGTCGAGGTCTACGCCGCACTGCCGGCCGGCGTCGAGCCGGATGTTGTCGCCGCCGCCGTGGCGCCGCCGGCCTGGCTGCTCGAGCTCGGCGCGGGAGCGGGCCGGGTGACGCACGCGTTGATCGCTCGCGGCTACCAGGTCGTTGCGGTCGACGACTCACCCGAGATGCTTGCGCGGATCACGGGTGCGGAGACCGTGGTCTCGAGCATCGAAGGTCTTGACCTCGGCCGTCGCTTCGATGGCGTGTTGCTCTGCTCGCATCTCGTCAACAGCCCCGAGCCGCAACGCGACGCATTCGTCGCCACCTGCGCCCGGCACGTCGCGGGCGACGGATGCGTCGTGATCGAACGGCACGAGCCGGCCTGGTTCGACGAGGCCGAGGCGGTGACCGTCGAAGTCGGCGGCGTCGTGATGTCGCTCGGCGAGATCGGGCACCCTGCGGCGGGGAAGCTGTCCTCGGTCATGACGTACCGCATCGGCGATCAGACCTGGACCCACCGATTCACGACCGAGTGTGTTGACGACGCCCAGATCGCCGCGTTGCTCGACCGGCACGGGTTGCGGCTCGACCGGTGGCTGGACCCGGTCGGCCGCTGGATCCGGGCCGTGCCGATGAGTGCTGGGTCCGCTTAGACCTTGAGGACGACCTCGTCGGAGCGCCAGTAGGAGTCCACTCCCGGGTTGTGGAAGGTCTGCGGCCCGGTCACGATGCACGAGGTCGAGACCGGGCACGAGATGCCGCTGAAACCCATCGTGTGCGCGATGATCGTGGTGGCCTTCACGTGGCCCTTGACCAACCGGAAGACCTCGCCGGTGCTCGACTGGCCGTTCTTGCCGCGGGCTTTCCCGCCGGCGAGGTAGCAGGTCGTCGAGGACACGCACGAGATCGCACCGCTGCCCTGCGGGCTGGTGCGGGCGTGGAGCGGCTTGCCGTTGTGCACCTCCGAGACCACCTCGAGCACGCCCTTCTTCGCGGACAGGTGCTCGCCGGTGGCCCAGCAGGTCGTCGAGGATCCGCAGGAGACGTCGTTGAGCTGACCAGCGCCCGGTGCCGTCCGTGCGGCACCGACCTTGCCGTGCTTGACGACGATGATGAGGCCGTGCGTCTTCGAGGTCGGGCCGCCGAAACCAACCACCACGCATGAGTCGTTGGCGTCGCAACTCACGCCGGAGAGCTGATCGGTCTTGGCGACCCGGTGCGCGTGTGCGGTCAGCGTGCTCTCGGTCACGTTGGCGATCTCGCCGTACTGCTTCGTGCCGGTCGCGGTGGACTTGCCGTTGAAGTAGCCGGACGCAACGCAGACGGTGGGTGAGGTGCAGCCGACGCCGGTGACGTCACTGGTGCCGTCAACGGTCACGGTCGCGATCGGCCCGCCCGGTCCGATCCATTGCACCGTGCCGATCACGCCGCCGGGCGCCGTCGAGAGAGTCTCCGCGCCGCCGATCACGCAGGTGGTTGCGTTCGGGCAGGTCACGCTCGACCCGCCGGGTGCCAACGCGTTGAACGCGCCCGGTTTGCCGTGATGGACCCGCGCCACGGCGTTGGCCCCGGCCTGGGTGTTGCCGACCACGACGCAGTCGCTCTTGGTCACCGGTGTGCCCGGCGGACACGCGACGCCCTCGGCATACGCCTTGCCCGGGATCGTGTGGCCGCCGATGGCCTTGATCTTCGGCGCCGCCGAGGCAATGAATGGGGTCGCTGCCAAGCTGATGACGGCGAGGCCCGCAGCAAGACCAATCGTCGTGACCCGAACGCGCATGGCGACCATCCCAGGTTGACCCCCGACGGTGGCGAAGTCTTTCGACCGGGTGTGGCGCTGTCAACTCGCACCTGGTTCGACCCGGCCGAGAGGGATGCTGACGGCGCGCTAGCCGACCGCGCCGAGGAAGCCTTCGAGGTGTCGACTGGCGCGCAGGGTGCTGCCGCCGCCGAACTCGCCGGCCCGATTGATCGCCAGCACCTGCGAGAACGGGTGTTTGGCGCCCGAGTGCGGATCGATCACGTGGTCCACGCCGTCGATCTCGACCCACCCGCGGGCGCGCCCGTGCCGGTCGATGGTCATTCCGCACACATTCACCGAAGCGTCGGCCATGCCGAGAAGGAACGTGCCCGCGCCGCGCTGCTTGCCCACGTGACGAGCCGAATCGATCACCTCGAGGGTGTGCCCGCTCTTGATGAACCCGCGCGCGACGCCGCCATGAGTGAAGAAGAATCCGGCGATGGCGCCCACGTCGTCGATTCCGGTGAGCTGAGTGCCCGGCGGGCCTCGAAGGGCAGGTGGCGCAAAGTCGCGATAAGCCCCGTCCTTGTAAATGAACGCTGTGTACCTCGTGCATCTTGCGTTGGTGCAGTAGTAACCGACCGCTACGTCCTTGCGATTGATCGCATTCACGAACGTGCCGTGGCCGTGCGCTTTTGGATCCTTGACCTCGATCAGCTTGTCAGCTTCCGTGACGATGTACGACGTGACCGGGCCGGTGGCCGTCTTCTGACCGGCGACGGCGATGTCGCCGTTCGATGCGATGTTCGCCGCGGACGTGTAGGCGGCCACGTTCGCCGGCAGTCGGTAGAACGTCACCGTGCCGGTTGCGGACCGGAGGAAGACTCGGGTCCGACCGCAGTATTCAGTCCCGATCGCGGTGCCGGCGTTGTTGAGGCCGTTGATCAGCGTCCGGGTGCAGACGTGGCCTGGTGAGACGGCGATCGGCACCGGGATCGTGCTGTAGCCGGCTGCACTCGCGGTACTCGCCACACTCACCGCCAGCAGCAGCCCGGCGGCAATCAGTGCCACGCGTGCTCGCATGCCGATCCTTTCGATCGCGATCGGCACATTGTGGCCGACCCCCGACCCGGTGTCAGCGACCGTGCGGATATGCCATCGACAGTACGTCGAGCGCCTCGTCGAGCTGGGTCTCGGTCACCTGGCCCTCGCCGTCGCCGACGAAACCGAGGTCGACGACCGCTTGGCGCACCGTCGTACCGTCGGCGATCGCCTTCTTCGCCGCCTTTGCGGCGTTCTCGTAGCCGATGAAGCGGTTCAGCGGCGTGACGATCGAGGGCGATGACTCGGCGTAGGTCCGGCATCGGTCGACGTTCGCGGTGGTGTCGTCGATGCATCGGTCGGCGAGCAGCCGCGAGCAGTTCGCCAGCAGGCGGATCGACTCGAGCAGGTTGCGGGCGATGACCGGCAGCATCACGTTGAGCTCGAGGTTGCCGGCCGCGCCTCCGAACGCGACCGCGGCGTCGTTCCCGATGACCTGCGCGACGATCTGGCAGACCGCCTCGGGGATCACCGGATTGACCTTGCCCGGCATGATCGACGAGCCCGGCTGCAGGTCGGGGAGGTGGATCTCGCTGAGCCCGGCTCGTGGGCCCGACGACATCCAGCGCAGGTCGTTGGCCAGCTTGTAGAGACTCGCGGCGATGGTCCGGAGCTGCCCGCTCGCTTCGACCAGTGAGTCGCGAGCGCCCTGCGCCTCAAAGTGGTTGCGGGCTTCCGACAGTGGAAGCTCGAGATTGGCGACCAGCGTGGCGATCACCTTGGGGGCAAAGTCGGCGGGCGCGTTGATGCCGGTCCCGACCGCGGTGCCACCCAGCGGAAGCTCACCGATTCGCGGGAGCGAGGACTCGAGCCGCTCGACGCCATAGCCGATCGCCGCGGCGTACCCGCCGAACTCCTGACCCAGCGTCACCGGCGTCGCATCCATCAGGTGCGTGCGGCCGCTCTTGACCACGTCGGCCCACTCCGAGGCCTTGCGCGCGAGTGCCGCTTCGAGGTGGCGAAGCGAGGGGATCAGCCCGGCGGTGATCGAGCCGACTGCGGCGATGTGGATCGCGGAGGGGAACACGTCGTTCGACGACTGCGAGGCGTTGACGTGATCGTTCGCGTGCACCACGCGGCCGAGCTGCCGCGACGCCAGAGTGGCGATGACCTCGTTGGCATTCATGTTCGTCGAGGTCCCGGAACCGGTCTGGTAGACGTCGATCGGGAACGCGTCGTCGTGCCGGCCGGCCGCCACCTCGTCGGCTGCAGCTGCGATCGCGACCGCGATCTCACCGTCGACGACGCCGAGCTCGGCGTTGACGGTTGCGGCGGCGGACTTGATCGCGCCGAGCGCGGCGATCAAGGCGGGGTCGACGGTGACCCCGGACAGCGGGAAGTTCTCGACCGCGCGCTGGGTCTGGGCTCGCCAGAGCGCGTCCTTCGGCACCAGTACGTCGCCCATCGAGTCGTGCTCGATCCGGAACTCCTCAGCGGTCATGCCTTCATTGTTCCGCAGTGCGGAAGTGATCAGGCGTGGTGGTCGAAGTCGACCGAACTGTAGGCGCGGAGCTTGGTCAGTTTGTGGTCGCTGTGGATCGAGCGGATCGTGCCGCTCTTGGAGCGCATCACGAGCGAGTGGGTGGACGCGCCGCCGGCGAAGTAGCGAACCCCTTCGAGCAGCTCGCCGTCGGTGACACCGGTGGCCACGAAGAAGACGTTGTTGCCGCTGACCAGGTCGTTGGTGTCCAGCACCCGGTCGAGGTCGTGGCCGGCGTCGATCGCCCGCTGCCTCTCCTCGTCGTTGCGCGGCCAGAGCTTGCCCAGGATCACGCCGCCGAGGCACTTGAGCGCGCTCGCGGCGATGATCCCCTCGGGCGTGCCGCCGATGCCGAGGAGCAGGTCGACGCCGGTGCCGTCGCGCGCGGCCATGATCGCGCCGGCGACATCGCCGTCCTGGATGAAGCGGATCCGGGCTCCGGCCTCGCGGATCTCTTGGACGAGGGCCGTGTGACGGGGCCGGTCGAGGACGACGACCGTGACGTCCTCGGGCGAGCAACCCTTGGCCTTGGCGACCGCCTGGACGTTGTGCTCGACCGGTGCCTCGATGTCCACCAGCTGGGCGGCAGCCGGTCCGGTGACCAACTTCTGCATGTAGAACAGCGCCGACGGGTCGTACATCGCACCGCGGTCGGCCACTGCCATGACCGAGATCGCGTTGGTCATGCCCTTGGCGGTCAGCGTCGTCCCGTCGACCGGGTCCACCGCGACATCGCAATCCGGGCCATTGCCGTCGCCGACCTCCTCGCCGTTGTAGAGCATCGGCGCTTCGTCCTTCTCACCCTCGCCGATGACGACGGTGCCCTTCATCGAGACGGTCGAGACGAGCTGGCGCATCGCGTTGACCGCGGCCTGGTCGGCACCGTTCTTGTCGCCCCGACCCACCCAGCGACCGGCCGCCATCGCGGCCGCCTCGGTCACCCGGACCAGTTCGAGCGCGAGGTTTCGGTCGGGCTGCTCTCCGCCGACACGGAGGGAGCCGGGCACGGTGGTGTCCGTCATGTGCGTGATCCTCCCACCGAGTCGGGGACTTGGTCGCCCCAGCGGGGGAGGAAGTGAAAGAGTGACGCCGTGCCGAGTCGGCGTACGTCGGGTGAGCGCACCGGGGGTCGCGCTCAAGCGACCCGTGCCTCGCTCCTGTCGGCGGCCAGTGACGCGTTCGCCGCCGGGGGGTTCGCGGACGCGAACATCACCGACGTCGTGGCGCGCGCCGGCGCCAGCGTCGGCAGCCTCTACCACCACTTCGGTGGCAAGGCCGACCTCTACCTCGCGCTGTTCGACGACTACCAGGCCCGCCAGGAGCACCGGGCGGCCGAGGCGGTCCGCGAGGCTCGGGCCCGCGGTGTGCTCGACACGCTTCAGCTGTTCCTCGTCGGCGCCGCGGCATACCTGCGGGGGTGCTGGGAGGAGCGAAACCTTGCTCGGGTGTTCCTCGACGGCGGCGGGCCGCCGGGTTTCGAGCTGATCGCGCGGCGGCGCTATCGCGAGTGGGTCCGGGTCAACACCGCCTTGCTCGACACCGTGGACCAGCCGCTCGGCGACACCCTCGTCGTCGTCCTGACCAGCATCGTCGCGGAAGCCGGTCGCGAGGTCGCGGTGCAGGAAACCGAGAAGGCTGCGATGCGGCTCGCCGACGAGTTCGTCGAGTTGCTCCGGCGGGTCGGCACCGGCTGACCCGGTCGCTCGGCCGTCACCACCGGCCGCGATGGACGACGTCGTCCGTCGCCCGGCGCCGGTCGGACAGGTTGCGCTTGGGCGCTTCCGGATCGGTGTGACCGAAGCACACCACCCCGACGACATCGTGGTCGTCGGGGACGCCGAACTCAGCCCGGAACGCCGGGATCACCTCGGGCTGCATGCCGATGAAGAGCGCGCCAAGGCCCTCGTCGACCGCCTGCAACAGCATCAGCAAGGCGACCATGCCGGTGTCGATGTGCCAGAACGGGACCGGCCAGCGCGACTCGTCACGATCGGTCCAGCCCTTGTCGTCCCGCGCGTAGCGGTCGAGGTAGGCCCGCTTGCACGACAGCGCGACCACGATCACCGGCGCCCGCATCACGCCGATCTTGGTCTCGGCCGGCCAGCTCGCGGTCTCGGGCTCGGTGTCGGTCACCTCCCAGAACCGGGCGCGGTCCTCGGCCGATTCGAGTACCAACAAGGCGTAACCCTGGGAAAAGCCGGCCGAAGGCGCGCGCAGACCGGCCGCGAGCACTCGATCGACCACCTCGGGATCCACCGGCTGGTCGAGGTAATGGCGGATCATCTTGCGCTGGCGCAGGACCTCGGAAAACTCCATCCCGTTGTTCTACCTGGTGCAGCGACTTTCGTGGGCGAGCAGCCACTCCTTGGTGGGCAGGCCGTAGTAGTAGCCGCCGAGTGCGCCGCCGGTGCGGACGATGCGGTGGCAGGGCACGATCGGCGCGATCAGGTTGCGCGCGCAGGCGCTGCCCGCCGCTCGTACCGCCTGCGGGTTGCCGGCCCGGGCGGCGAGCTCGGCGTACGTGATCGTCTCGCCGGGGGGCACTTCGCGCATGACCTTCCACGCGGCCTGGTGGAAGTCGCCGCCCGGCTGGGAGACCGGCAGGTCGTCGAGCGCATGCACGTCGCCGTCGAAGTACGCCGTTACTGCGGCCGAAAGCCGGCCGAGGTCGGAGCGGACCGTCACCGGCTCGTCATCCAGCCGGGCCGTCATCGCTTCGACGGTGTCAAAGCCGGCCGCGACTAGGACGTCATGCCGGGCGACGAGCGCGAGGTCGCCGACGGGGGTGGACAAGGTGGTGGCGTCGAGGGTCATGCGAAGGCTCCAGTCGAGATCAGGTGGTCGGTCCACAGGTGCATCGCGGCGTACGAACGCCATGGCCGCCAGCGTTCTGGCGTGAGGTCGGCGGCCCTGCGGCGCAGGACGAGGTCGCTGGCAGGGAACGCGTCAGGGTCGCCGAGCGCGCGCATCGCGACGTAGTCGGCGGTCCACGGCCCGATCCCTGGCAGGGCCAGCAACCGGGCGCGGGTGGCGTCCCGATCCGCGGCCGGGTCGAGGGTCAGGTCGCCTGCCGCGTGCGCGGCGGCGACCGCCCGAACCGTGCGGATCCGCCCGCCGGTCAGGCCGATCCCGTCGAAGGAGGCCTCGGCGAGCACGTCGGCGGTGGGGAAGCAGGCGGTCAGCGTGCCCGAGGGGGCGTCCAGCGGTTTGCCGTAGGCGTCGACCAGGCGGCGGGCGAACGTGTGGGCCGCGGTCAGCGAGACCTGCTGGGCGAGCACGGTGCGCACGACCAGCTCGAAGCCGTCCGCTGCCCCCGGCACGCGCAACCCCGGGCGGGCCGCAACCAGTGGCGCGAGCTGCGGATCTTCGCTGAGCGCCGCGTCGACTGCAACCGGGTCGGCGTCGGCATCGAGCATCCGCCGGCACCGGCTCACGGTGTCGGGCAGCGCGCGGACGTCGTCGATCCGGGTGGTAAGGCTGACCGCATCCCCGCCGATGAGCAGCTCGACCACGGATCCGGACGGCAGCACCCGCCGGTACGTCGCGTCCTCGAGCTCCTCGACCCCGGTCAGCAAGTGCGGGCGCAGCCAGCCGAGGAACGGGCCCGCGGCGTACGGCGTTCGGACCGCGAGCCGCAGCGTGAGCGACCCGGTCCCCGCCAGCTGTGCCGACGGGCGCCGCCGGATCTCCCGGGGTGGCATTCCGAAGTGCTCGCGCATGGTGTCGTTGAACTGGCGGAGGCTGGCGAAGCCCGCGGTGAACGCGACCGTCGTGATCGGCAGGTCGGTGGCGTCGAGCAGCAGGCGCGCGGTCTGGGCACGCCGGGTCCGGGCCAGCGCGAGTGGGCCGGCGCCGACCTCCGCGACCAGCACCCGGTGCAGGTGCCGCTCGCTGACGTGCAGTGATCGGGCCAGCGCCGGAATTCCGCCGGCCGAGTCGCCGCTCGCGCCGTCGAGGGCGCCACTCGCGATCGCCCGCAGTGCGCGCGCCGCGAGGTCGCCTCGAAGGTCCCATTCGCGCGAGCCCGGCGCGGCCTCGGGCCGGCAGCGCTTGCAGGCCCGGAAGCCGGCCGCGACGGCCGCTGCGGCGCACGGGTAGAAGCGGACGTTCTCCCGTTTCGGGGTCTGCGCCGGGCAGGACGGCCGGCAGTAGATGCCGGTGGTGGCGACGGCGGTCACGAAGCGCCCGTCGAAGCGGGCGTCGCGACTGGCGACGGCGCGATAGCAGCGGTCGTGGTCTTCGTGCACGGATCCATCTTCGCGGCTGGCCGAGCGATTATCTAGCGGGATTCGGACATGACAGGCTGTGCAGGTGCATGACGACCTGCTGGCCCGCCGCGTCGACTACCCGATCGTGGATCGCAAGGCGGCGTACCTGATCAACAACTCGCTCGGGGCCATGCACCGTGACACCGCGACCAGGCTGGCTGAGTTCGCCTTGCTGTGGGACACCGACGGCGTCTCCGCGTGGTCAACATGGTTTCCGGAGATGAGCCGGGTGGCCGATCTGCTCGGCGCGATCATCGGCGCGGCACCCGGCACGACGATCCTGCGGCAAGCGGTCGCCGACGCGATCAACGCGGTGGTCTCGTGCATCGACATCACCCCCGGTCGCAACCGGGTGGTCTCGACCGCCGCGGACTGGCCGGGCACGCACTACATGTGGTCCGAGCATTGCCGCCGCCACGGTGGCGAGCTCGTGGTCGTGCCGTCCGAGCCTGACGGCATCACGATCGATCCGCAGCGGGTGGCTGACGCGATCGACGACCGTACGGCGGTCGTGTCGGTGAGCCTCGTGCAGTTCCGGACCTCGGCGTTGCTCGACATCGGTCCGGTTCGGGATGCGGCCCGGCGACACGACGCGCTGCTGATCCTCGACGCCTACCAGGCCGCCGGTGTGTTGCCGGTCGACGTCACCGCGAACGACATCGATGTGTGCGTCGGGGGATCGGTGAAGTTCCTCTGCGGCGGCCCGGGGAACGGGTGGCTCTACATCCGGCCGGACCTGGTGGAGACGCTCCGGCCGAGCGCGGTCGGTTGGATCTCGCACGCCCGCCCGTTCGACTTCGAGTGGGCCGAGATCGCTTACGCCACAGGCATTCAGCGCTTCGCCGGCGGTACGCCGAACGTGCCGGCCGCGTACGCGGCGTCGCCCGGATATCAAGCCATCGTCGACATCGGCATCGGCCGGGTTCGCGAGCGCTCGCAGGCGCTGACCCAGACGATCGTGGACGGTGCACTAGAGCGCGGCTTCGCCGTACGGTCGCCGCTGGACCCGCAGCGTCGCGGTGGGCACGTGACGATCGACGTGCCGGATGCGGAGCGGGTGCACCACGTGCTGATCGAGCGCGGATTCATCGTTGACTATCGCCCGGGTGGCGGCATCCGGATCGGGCCGCACTTCTTCTCGACCGTCGACGAGTGCGTGGCCGTGCTCGACGAGATGGTGCGGATCCGTGACGACGGCTGACGTCGCTCGGCCGAAGCGCGGCCGCGAGTCCGTTTCCGACATGGTGCGCTCGCTCGGACTGGTCGCGGTGATCGTTGCGGTGACGCTGATCTTCGTTCCGGGCCTGTTCCACCCGAGCAAGTCCCAGCGCTTTCCGGCGACCGACTACAGCGACTACGTCGCCGGCTTTCACCAGCTGACCGGGCGGACCGCGCTGGCGCCGAGGTCCTTGCCGAGCAGCTGGTTGGCCAACGCCGCGGCGCTGACCGGCACCCGCACGACCGCGCACCTCCACATCGGCTTCGGCGTGCCGGACGCCCAGTACGCCGGGCTCGAGGAGACCGTGGGTCCGCCGGCCGGTTTCGTGTCATCGGTGCTTGGAGTGCCGATCAGTACGGTGACCGGCACCGTCGTGGTCGCCGGCGCGACCTGGCAGACCCTCCGGTCATCCCGCGGCGAGTATTCGCTGGTCCGCACGCAGGCGGGTCTCACCGTGGTGGTCACCGGCACCGCGACGCCCGCCCAGCTCCAGCTGCTCGCCGCTTCGCTGCACTGACCCCGCGGGTGCGGTCTCACGAATCCGGGTCGGCCTCGCCGGCGTCGGTCTCGTCGGTGGCGATCCGGGCGGCGTCGAGGCGCTGTTTGGCGCCGTCGAGCCATTCCTGGCAGATCGCGGTGAGCGCCTCGCCGCGCTCCCACAGCGCCAGTGACTCCTCCAGGGTCGCGCCACCGGCCTCGAGCGCCCGGACCACCTCGACCAGCCCCTCGCGCGCCTGCTCGTAGGTCGGGCGGTCGGCCGAGCCCGGTGCGTCGCTCATTGCGCCATCTCCTCGACGACCAGTGGGACCCGTCCCCGGGCCAGCCGACCGGTCAGCCGGTCGCCGGGGCGAAGCTCGTCGGCGTCGCGGGCGATCGTGCCGTCGGCACGCTGAAGAACGGAATAGCCGCGGTCGAGGGTCGCCTGCGGTGACAGGGCGACGACCCGGCCGCGCAGCGCCGCGATCTCGGAACCGGCCTGGGCCAGCGCGGCGAGCGTCGCGCGCCGACCGCGCTCGCGGACCGCTTCGAGGTCGAGCCGCCAGCCGGCGAGGGTGCCGAGCGGGTCGGCGAGCGCCGGCCGGGTGCGAAGCGCGTCGAGCCGATGTTGCTCGGAGTCGAGCCGGCCCGCGATGCAGCGCCGGGCCCGATCGATGAGGGCGCTCACCCGGGCGAGCTCCTCCGAAACGTCGGGGACGATCAGCTTGCCGGCGTCGGTCGGGGTCGACGCGCGCCGATCGGCGGCATGGTCGAGCAGCGGGGTGTCGGTCTCGTGGCCGATCGCGGAGACGATCGGGGTGAAGCAGGCCGCCACCGCCCGCACCAGGGACTCGTCGGAGAAGACAAGCAGGTCTTCCATCGACCCGCCACCGCGCGCGATCACGATCACGTCGATGGCCGGATCGGCATCGAGGCGCTGGACCGCGGCGATGACCTCGGTGACGGCGTACGGGCCTTGGACCGCCACCGGCTCGACCTGGAAGCGCACCGCGGGCCAGCGCCGGCGGGCGTTTTCGACCACGTCGCGCTCGGCCGCGCTGGCCCGGCCGGTGACCAGCCCGACCTGGCGCGGCAGGAAGGGCAGTGGCCGCTTCCGGTCGGCCGCGAACAGCCCTTCGGCGGCGAGCAGCTTGCGCAGCTCCTCGAGCCGGGCGAGCAGCGCACCGATCCCCACCGGCTTGATGTCGTAGGCGGTGAAGGTCAGCGAGCCGCGGGCCGCCCAGTATTCGGGCCGGCCCCAGACCACGATCCGGGCGCCTTCGGCCAGCGGCGCATCGAGGGCGTCGAGGAGCTGACCTCGGCAGCTCACCCGCAGCGACATCTCCGCGGCGGTGTCGCGAAGGACCAGGAACGCGGTCGACTGGCCGGGTCGGCGGGTGAGCTCGGTCACCTGACCCTCGACCCAGACCCGGCCCAACCGGCCGATCCAGTCGCCGATCAGCTTCGCGACCACGCGAACCGGAACCGGAGACTCGGGGCTGGACTCGAGCGGCATCGGCTCAGCCTAGGGGCGACCTACGATGGGATCGTGATGACCGATCCACAGGGTGGGCAGCGACGAGTGCTGCTCGCCGCCCCGCGCGGCTACTGCGCGGGGGTCGATCGGGCGGTTCAGACCGTCGAGCGCGCGCTCGAGCGCTTCGGCGCGCCGGTCTACGTCCGCAAGCAGATCGTCCACAACTCCCACGTCGTGGCCCGGCTCGAGGGACTCGGTGCGATCTTCGTCGACGAGACCGAGCAGGTGCCCGAGGGTGCCGTCGTGGTCTTCTCGGCGCACGGCGTCGCCCCGGCGGTGCACGAGCAGGCGGCGCGCCGCAACCTGCGGACCATCGATGCGACCTGCCCGCTCGTCACCAAGGTGCACGCGGAGGCCCGGCGGTTCGCCCGCGACGACGTCGACATCCTGCTGATCGGCCACGAGGGCCACGAGGAGGTCGAGGGGACCACCGGCGAAGCGCCGGAGCGGGTGCACCTGGTGCCCGGCCCCGACGCCGTGGCGAGCCTCGCGGTCCGCGACCCGGCCCGGGTGGCCTGGCTCTCACAGACCACGTTGTCGGTGGATGAGACGCAGGAGACCGTCGCGGCGTTGCGGGCCCGGTTCCCGCTGCTGATCGACCCGCCGAGCGACGACATCTGCTACGCCACCCAGAACCGCCAGGTCGCGGTCAAGCAGATCGCCGCGAGGTCGGACCTCGTGCTGGTGGTCGGCTCGACCAACTCCTCGAACTCGCTGCGGCTGGTCGAGGTCGCGCTCAGCAACGGCGCGACCGCGTCGTACCTGGTGGACGACGTCAGCCACATCGACCCGGACTGGCTCGACGGGGTGACCACGGTCGGGGTGACCAGTGGTGCGTCGGTGCCCGAGTCATTGGTCGCCGAGGTGCTCGAATGGTTGGCGCACAACGGTTTTGCCGACGTCGAGGAAGTCACGGCGGTCGAGGAGCACCTGACCTTCGCGCTGCCGCACGATCTGCGCCGCGAACGCCCGGCCGCGGTCTGATCGTCGCTAGAGAGCCGGTCCCTGACCGTCCCCGAGCGGGACGTTGATGCCAAGCGCAGCCGAGC
>CAYNDD010000008.1:0-32450 GCA_964395425.1 uncultured Frankiaceae bacterium | reverse complement strand
CTTCAACGGGGGAACGGCAACGGTGAAGGCGTCCGTACTCAGTGCCAACACGACCGGGACCACGGACTGGGGGGCTGGTGAAGGGGCCGGGGTCGAGAACAACCCCGGCGTCATGACCGTGATGGGGAGCACGATCAATGGAAACCGGGGCGCAGACTACGGCGGTGGCCTCCGTAATCTCGGAGCGCTGAGGGTGATCCGCTCCACCGTGTCCGGCAATCAAGCAGGCCAAGGTGCGGGCATCGCGAACTTGGGCTCGGGCACTCTCGTCGTCCGCAGCTCCACCCTCACCGGGAATCATGGCGCCGAAGGAGCCGGCCTGTTCCTCTCGGGTGGCGGCACGACCGTGCTCAACACAACCATCACCGGCAATCGGGCGCAGAGCTTCGGTGGTGGGATCTACGACGATGAGCTGATGACGCTCACCGCCTCCACCGTGGTTGGTAACTCAGGCGGCTACGCCGGTGGTGGGGTCGAGGAGGCCGGCGGGGGTCACAACACCTCGCTCAAGTCCACCGTCATCGCGAACAACCACGGGTTCGACTGCTCGGCGACGGTCGTCGACCGGGGCTACAACCTCGACTCCGACGGCACGTGCGGCCTGTCCGGCTCGTCACAGTCGCACGTGCAGCCACTGCTAGGACCGCTGGCGTCGAACGGCGGTCCGACCGACACCCTGCTGCCGGAGCCGGGCAGCCCGCTGCTCAACAAGATCCCGGTCGCTGACTGCACCAGCCAATCAACGCCCCCGGCGCGGGTCGCTCTGGACCAGCGCGGAGTCGCCCGCCCGCAAGGGTTCGCCTGCGATGTCGGAGCGGTCGAGGGGCAAGGCCTGCCGGTCAGCTAGGCCATCGACACCGTCGAGGACCTGACCTGCCGCTGCCGGTGGCTGCCGACGTACTACATGATGTAGTCATAGAGTCGGATGAATGACCGAGCGCCCTATGAGCGGCTCGTGGCGCTACCGGCCCGCGCTCGACGGGCTCAGGACAGTAGCGGTCTATCTGGTCGTGTTGTTTCACAGCGGCCTGGCGGTCGCCCGCGGCGGGTTCATCGGCGTGGACCTGTTCTTCGTGCTGTCCGGCTTCCTGATTACGAACGTCCTGCTCAGCGACATCGACGTCAGCGGCCGAATCCGCTTCGGGCGCTTCTATGCCCGCCGGGCGCGTCGGCTCCTGCTGCCCGCGGTGGTCGTGATCATCGTCACCTCGGTGGTCTTTCTCCTGATCGCCAGCATCGTCCAACGGCTGCCACTGGTCCGTGACGCGCAGAGTGCGCTGTTGTACTTCGCGAACTGGCGGTTCCTGAGCGAGAGCAACAACTACTTCGCGACCGGGTTCGCCAAGAGCCCGTTCCTGCACTTCTGGTCGCTCGGGATCGAAGAGCAGTTCTACATCGTGTTCCCGCTGCTGCTCCTGCTCCTGACCCGGATCGGCCGGCGGTTCACCTGGGCCCCGGCCGCAGGCCTGGCCACGCTCTTCTGCCTCTCGTTGGCGGCACAGATCTACTGGGCCCGCCTCGATCCCAACCACGCCTACTACGGCACGGACACCAGGGCCTACCAGCTGCTCGCCGGCGCACTGCTCGCGCTGGCGCTCCGTGCTCAACGGTCACGCCTGACACAGCGGGGCGCGCGCGCCGCGGAGGCTGCCACGATCACCGGGATGGCCGGCGTCCTGCTGCTCGGCAGCGGGCTGCTGAACGTCAGCGTCTCCGGGCGCGGGATCGCGGCCGTCGCCGCGAGCACACTGCTGATCGGTGGCCTGAACATCGGCGACGGCGGCCGGCTCGGCACCTTGCTGTCACGCCGCGAACCGGTCTACCTCGGTCGGATCTCCTACGCGACCTATCTCTGGCACTGGCCGGTCATCATCGCTGTGACGACTCTGTACGCCGTCACGCCGCTCGAGCTCGCTGCGATCGCGATCGTGATCGCCACTGCGCTCGCGGCACTGTCAGGGCTGATCCTGGAGAACCCTATACGCCGCTCCGCGATCCTCGACCGCTTCCGCTGGCCGACGGTTGCGGCCGGGGTCTCGCTGTGTGGCGTCGTCGCCTTCGCGTTCGTGCCGCCGGTGCTCGGCAGCGACCGCAGGCCGACGGTGACCACCGCAGTTTCCCAACCCACTCACTCTGAGCCCCCGGTGACGCCCGCTCAACGCCGCCAGCCGGCGTACCGCATCAAGGTCCCGAGCCACCTCGACTGGCAGGCAATCGCCAACCACAACGGACCCGAACGCACCTGCAACGCCAGCACACCGCAACAGTGCATCGTGGTCGACGGCGGCCCGCCGAGCATCCTGCTGGTCGGCGACAGTCATGCCCGGATGATCGCGCCGATGCTGATCCAGCTGGCCCGCCAGCACGGATTCACCTTGTCGATCAACACCATGTCCTCATGCCCGTGGCAGGCACAACTGACCAACCTGGTCATGACGCCGCAGGAACAGGCACAGTGCACCGCGAGCCGCGACGTGTGGTACCGGCAGGTGCTGCCCGAGCTGCACCCGGACCTGGTGATCCTCGCCTCCTACGCCCGCGACGACACGGCGACCTACGGACACAGCCTGCTCCGCACCGGCGGGTCGAACGAGACGCTGCACCAGCTCATCAAGGACACCACTGACGAGACGCTCGCGCGGATCACCAGCACCGGCGCACGAGCCCTCATCCTCGACGGCATCATCACCAGCAGCTTCGACCCGCTGGAGTGCCTCTCCCGGTCGGTCTACGTCCACCAGTGCGCGGTGCCGTTCCCCCGCAGCGGGCCGATCAGCGACAGCTACTACGCGGCGGCGGCCGCAGCGAACCCCGGCAAGGTCTTCACCTTCGATATCAACCGCGACGTGTGTCCGACCGGCCCGACCTGTACGGCGATGATCGACGGCATCCCGGTCTGGCGAAACGTCAACCACTACACCACCCAGATCCTGATCCACCTCCGCAATCGGGTCTGGCAGACGATCCTCCACACCGGAGCCCTCAAGGGTCTGCCGTGAGGCCGCGCCGCCGGCCTCGGACGGCTACCCGGCGGTGCGAATCAGCACTTGGTGCCGCCCTTGCTGCGGTCCTTGTCAGGTCATCGGTGCGGCGAGGCCGCCGGTGCGCGAAAGGGCCCCAGGGTGTGACCAAAGCCCCTAGCGGTTGATCCACCGGGTCGTTCACGATCCGGCGGTGATCAGTGACCGTGACCAACGGGTCATCCCCGAGGCTGAATGTTGGCGGCTGCTTTCGACGACTTCGCTCGGCCAGGTTGCCCTGTCGGTTGGCGCGCTGCCCCGGATCCTGCCGGTGCAGTACTACGTGAACAATCGCCGTGTGGTGGTCTGCCTTGGGCACGAGAAGATACCCCCCAGTTCGTTACGGGACACCGTGCTCGCCTTCGGCGCAGACGGGATCGACCGTCGTACCCGGGCAGGGTGGTGGGTTCAGGTGCTCGGTCACGGCGTGCCGGCCGAGCAGCTCGACGGGACCACGTGCGGCTGGCCCACCGACGGACAGGCCATCGAGTTCCGCGCGGCCCAAGTGTCCGGATCGTGGATCAGCGTTTGCCCGTTCATCGAATCCCTCAGATCGGGTTGATGCTCACTTCGGGTCAGGTCCGGACCTAAGCCTCTGTCGTCGGGAGCTGCCGCTGGTGAGGATTGACGCGTGAACACCACACCGGTCAGATCAAGGTTCGAGTGGGCAACCGGATGACCGAGGAGTCAGTGCACGTCGTGTTCGGTACCGGGCAGGTCGGTCGTGCGGTGGCGAATCGGTTGGCCGAATCCGGTGTGGAGGTACGGGCGGTCTCCCGTCGGCAGCCTGCTGGGCTAGCCGATGATGTGACGTGGTGGTCGGCCGACCTCACCGATTCAGAGCAGGCGGTTGACGCGGCCAAGGGCGCCACCGCGGTCTATCAGTGTCTCAACGCCCCGTACACGCAATGGCCCACGTTGTTCCCCCCGCTGCAGCGGACCGTGTTGGCCGCGGCGGAACGCGCCGACGCGCTGCTGGTGACACTTGAGAACGTGTACGGCTACGGACCCACCGACGGTAGGGCCATGACGGAGGACCTACCGTTGGCCGCCACCACGTCCAAAGGCCGCACGCGGGCGGCGATGACCGAGGAACTCCTTGCGGCCGCGCGATCGGGTCGGGTCCAGGTCGCGATCGGACGGGCGTCGGACTTCTTCGGAGCCGGTGTGACCGAGTCGACGCTGGGCTCCCGGGTTTTCGGCAATGCGGTGGCCGGCAAGCGAGCTGATTTCATCGGCGATCCGAATCTTCTGCACACCTACAGCTACGTGCCTGACATCGCGACCGGCTTGGTGACGTTGGGTACCGACGAACGCGCGGTCGGGCAGGTATGGCATCTTCCTGGCCCGGAAACCGTGACGACCGCCGCTGTGCTGGAGCTCGTGGCGCATGAGGTGAACCACCCGGTCGGAATACGAAACGTCCCGAAGCTGATGCTGTCTGTTCTCGGCATGGTGAGCCCGATGATGCGGAGCCTGGCCGAGATGGCGTACGAGTTCGAGCAGCCATTCGTCCTCGACACCTCGAAGTACGAAGCGACCTTCACCACCGCGACGACCCCGCTCGCCACAGCTATCGCCGACACGATCGCTTGGTACCAGACTCAACGGAGCACCGCATGACCCTCACAGCCGCGCTGACGCCGACCGAGTTGAGCCCGAAAGTTGCCTGGTCGCAGCGGGTACGCAAGGTCGGAGGCTTCATCCAGCTGGCCTTCGCTGCGTTCTGGCTGGTTCGCGGCGGCCTGAGCATCACCGGCCCGATTGGAACCGTGGTAGCGGCGGCCGGGATCGCGGTATCCGTCGCAGTCCTCGGATACGGCATCCGGGCCAGCGCCGGTATCGGTGGGCGTCCGGCCAGCCCCGAAGCGAAACGCATCGAACGATCAGTGACCATCGCGACCGTCATCGAACTGCTCGCGTCCTTCGGGTTTCCCGTCGTCGTGATCGCCGCAGGGCACAGCGACTGGGTGCTGCCCTCGATCGCGATCACTATCGGGCCGCTGCTGCTGTGGCTCGATCACGTGGTCGACATCCCCCGACTGCGCCCGGTCGGCTGGGCGCTGACCATCGGCCCGTTCATCCTCGTCATGACAATCTCAGGCTCGGCACTCGCCGCCACCACCGGCCTCGCTGCAGGCGCTCTCTTGCTCGGTACCGCCACCGCCGGATTCCATGACCTCTCAGCAATGCGGGCCGACCAGCCCAAGCGCCACTGAGCCCGCTCCCGGCTGTGGCTCCCGACCCGCGGGCCGATCGCACAACGGCGCAAGCCTCGCAAGGGCCGAACGGCCCGCTGAAAAAGGACGAGGGTCCCTGGGCCGCGCGCGGTCACGAGGTGAGGCTGTGAGGAGGCGGCGCTGGTCCGCCGGAAGCGGAGTACGTCACGTGTTCCTGTCAGCACACGGTTGGGAGCGGGCAATCTCGTTGGGTTTCATTCACGACTCGTTTGGTGCGCGACGGCGAGTCGTCTGGCGAAATGTCGTTGTGCTCGCGGTCCTCCTGCCGGTTGGGTCGGGGTTGGCCATCTACCGAACTTTGACAACGGCCACGGGTGTCGAGGTGTGGCTGATCGCGTTGGGCCTCTACGTGGTCACGATGTTCGGCGTGACGCTCGGCAACCACCGCTACTGGACGCATCGAGGACTCAAGGTGCGCGAGCCGTTGCGTGTGCTGCTGGCGCTTGCCAGCGCAGTGGCGATGCAGGGCGACATCGAGCAATGGGTCTTGACGCACCGCGCACACCATCGGTACGCCGACATCGTCGGCTTGGACCCGCATTCGCCGTACGAGTACGAGCAATGGCACGGCCTCAAAGGCCTCGCCTGGGCACAGGGGGTATGGCTGCTCTTCGCCCGGCCGGAAAGCCTTGCCCTGACGCCCCACCGCGACCTGACTGAGGACCGGCTCGTGCAGCTGGAGCGCAAGCTGTTCCCGTGGATCACGATCGGGCAGTTTCCCCTGATGCTCGCGTTCTATCCGTTGTTCGGCTGGAACCTGATGCTGATCGCCGGCGCGCTTCGGGTGACGACGCTGCTCACGACCACCGGGATGGTGAACTCCGTGTGCCACAAGTGGGGCGCACGGGCCGTCGACAGCGCCGGCCATGTCTACCGCCGGGACGACAGTCGTAACAACCTGCTGGTCGCCGTGCTGGCCGGCGGCGAGGGCAATCATGCATGGCACCACGCGGACCCGACGTGTCCGCGGCACGGCCGCACGGTCAGGCTCGACGCCGCGGCGCTGGCGCAAGGCGCCCGCCCGGACCGCGGTTGGCGGCCCGACGCGACATGGCGCCTCATCCAAGTCCTCGCCAGGCTGAACCTGGTGTACGACGTTCGAATCCCCCGGCGCACCTTCTACTTCGCCGAGAGCCAGCAAGAACGCACCAAGCGCCCCCTCAGCGCTGTTCAGCCGGCGCAACATTCGTACCGCTGACGGCGCCGGCGAACGCAAGGCATGCGCAGCGGCACGCGGGAGCTCGGGCCGCGCCACTGGCCGTCACTCAGCGGTGACTTCGTCGGCTATTGCGGCCCGGAGCGGACCGAGGTGATGCGCCCGGTGTTGAATCCGAGCCAGTGCATTCGGCCTTGGTAGCGGGCGTGCTCGATCTTCAGACAGCGGTCCATGATCACGGTGATGCCGTTTTCTTCTGCGATCCGGGCGCCTTCTTCGTTGATGACGCCGAACTGGCACCAAAGCGCACCGGCGTGGACCGCGACCGCGTCGCGCGCGATCTCCGGCAGTGCTTCGGGTGCGCGGAACACGTTGACGATGTCCACCGGCACCGGTACGTCGAGCAGGCTCGGGTAGCTCTTCTCCCCGAACACCTCCGTCTCGCGTGGGTTCACCGCGATCACCTGGTAGTTGTGCCGCTTGAGGTAGTAGCCGACGAAGTTGCTGGCTCGCAGTTCATTGCTCGACAGCCCGACGATCGCAATCGTGCGGGCGGTGTAGAGCACGCGCTGGATCACCAACGGGTCCTGGTACCGGCTGAGGTCGATCATGCCGGCGTCGCCTCGTTGCCGGTTGCCTCGGCAACCTGAGCGAGCCCTTGCTCGAGGTCCCAGATCAGGTCATCGACCGACTCGGTGCCGACCGACAGCCGCACCGTCCCCGGCCTGACCCCGGCCGCCTGAAGCTCCTCGTCCCCGAGCTGCCGGTGCGTCGTACTGGCGGGATGGATGACGAGGCTCTTCGCATCGCCGACATTCGCGAGGTGAGACCAGAGCGTCAAGCCGCGGATGAGAGCCTGGCCGCCGACTCGGCCGCCGGCGCAGTCGAAGGAGAACACCGCGCCGGCGCCGCGTGGCAGGTACTTCTCCACCAGCGGCCGGTACTTGCTGGTCGCGAGTCCCGGGTAGGTCACGTTCGACGCCAGCTCATGCGACGCAAGGAACGCGGCCACGACTCCCGCGTTTTCCACGTGGCGATCCATTCGCAGCGAGAGGGTCTCGAGCCCCTGGAGGAACAGGAAGGCGTTGAACGGGGCGAGCGCCGCGCCCAGATCGCGCAAGGTCTCCGCCCGGAGCTTCATCAGGTAGCCGTAGGTCCCGAACGTCTCGTGGAACTGCAGGCCGTGGTACGCCGGCGAGGGATCCGCCACGACCGGGAACCGGCCGTTCGACCAGTTGAACGTTCCGGAGTCGACGACCACGCCGCCGATGCTGGTCCCGTGGCCGCCGATGAACTTGGTGGCCGAGTGAATGACGATATCGGCGCCCCACTCGATCGGACGGCACAAGTACGGCGTCGCGAAGGTGTTGTCCACGATCAGGGGAACGTCATGCTGGTGCGCGATCGACGCGACCGTCTCGAGATCCAGCACGTTGCCGGCCGGGTTGCCGATCGTCTCCCCGAAGAAGGCCTTGGTGTTCGGTCGAACCGCCTGCCGCCAGGCGTCCGAATCATCGGGATCGACCCAGGTCAGCTCGATACCCATCTTCCGCAACAGGTGCTTGAGCTGGTTCACCGTCCCGCCGTAGAGCGCCGAGGAAGAGACGACGTGGTCGCCCGGCTCGAGCAGGGTGAACAGCGCAGCCGCCTGCGCGGCGATGCCGCTGGCGAACGCGACCGCGCCCGCGCCGCCCTCGAGGTTCGCCACCCGCTCCTCGAAGACCGCGACCGTAGGGTTCATGATCCGGGAGTACGTGTTCCCGTACTCCTGGAGGTTGAAGTACGCCGCTGCGGACTCCGGGTCCTCGAAGACATAGCTGGTGGTCTGGAAGATCGGCACTGCCCGTGCGCCGGTGTTGGGGTCGGGTCGCTGCCCGGCATGCAACTGCCGGGTCTCGAAACCGAACTCGCGAGTCTGCTCGATATGACCCGGGTCGCCGGTCACGAAAGCCCCTTCCGTCGGGTCACCCATGGCAGGTCACGGATCGTCATCACCCATCATCCCGGTCGCCGCCAAGGAACCGGCGGACGATGGGGGTCTGCCGGGCTTCCTCGAGCAGAAAACAGTCATGGCCGTACGGCGCGTCGATCACGTGGAGCTCGACCTCCTTGCCGAGCTCGCGCAACGCGACCTCGACCTCGATCGAACCGGCGGGCGGGTAGAGCCAGTCCGAGCTGAAGGCGATCAGCAGGGTCCGAGCCTTGACGTCCCCGAGCGCCCGGGCCAGCGACCCGCCGCCGTACTGTCTGGCGAGGTCGAAGTAGGTCAGCGCACGCGAGGTGTACAGATAGGTGTTGGCGTCGAAGCGCCGGACGAACGAGTCGGCCTGGTGGCGCAGATAGCTCTCAACCTCGAACTCCGCGTCAGTGAGGGTGTATCGGATGTCGTCGGCGACCTGGAGCCGCCGGCCGAACTTCTCGTTCAGAGCGAGCGCGGACAGGTACGTCACGTGGCCGACCATCCGGGCCACACCCATGCCGGCTTCAGGGGTCCGGCCGGTGCCGTAGTAGTGGCCGCCTTGCCAGGCCGGGTCACGCATGATGGCGTCCCGCGCGATCGAGTTCCAGGCGAGGCCCTGCGGGTGCAGGGCGTGCGTGCTGGCGATCGCCACCACCGCGTCGACCTGATCGGGGAACTGGATCGCCCACTCGAACGCCTGCATCCCGCCCAGCGAGCCGCCGGCGACGGCGGCCAGCCGCTCGATCCCCAGTTCGTCCAGGAACAGGCGCTCGGTCCGGACCATGTCGGCGACGGTGATGACTGGAAAGCGTGATCCGTAGGGTTCGCCCGTGGCCGGGTTGATCGACGACGGCCCGGTGGTGCCCCGGCAGCCGCCGAGGAGGTTCGTGGAGATGACGAAGAAGCGGTCGGTATCAAACGCTTTGCCTCCTCCGATCATCCCGTCCCACCAGCCGAGCGCCTTGCCGGCCGCGCCGTCGCGATCCTCGGCCGCGAACCCGTCGCGGGTGCTCTCCGTCGCCGGCGTCCGGGAGTAGCCGGCGGCGTGGGCGTCGCCGCTGAGCGCATGGCAGACCAGAATGGCGTTGTCGCGCCGAGGCGAAAGGGTCCCGTAGGTCTCGTACGCCACCCGCACCGGATGCAGGCGCGTCCCGCAGTCGAGCTCCACCGGGCCCGGAAGGTCGAGGTAGTGGGTGTCGACCTGGCCGACGGATCCGGCTGCGGTCGGCGAGGCAGAGGCCATGGCGCCGATCCTAGTAATACTTGACCCTCTCGACGGAGCTACTATAGAAACTGGTTCTGGCGCAGAACCACGGCGATTCGAGTGAGGGGTCACCCAGATGACAACGACCGACAACGGGGTCAACGTCCAGGCGCTGCTCGACGCGCGCGAGGTGCTGAAAGGTGCTCCCGAGGCAGCCCAGTTCACCTGGCGGGCATCTTCCACCTGGCAGAACGGGGTGCACAGCACGACGAAGATCCAGAACTTCTTCGGCCTCGGAGACGAGCAAAGTCACAAGACCGAAGCGGTCTTCGACGCCGACCACCCCGAAGTCTTCGCGGCACAGGACAACGGCATCACGCCGATCGAGTATCTCCTGGTCGGCCTGGCGAGCTGCCTGACCGCGGGCGTGGCGTCCGTCGCGCAGAACCGCGGCATCCAGCTGCGCTCGGTCGAGGCGACGGTCGAGGGCAACCACGACATCCGCGGGATCCTCGGCGTCGACAGCGATGTCCGCAACGGCTTCAACGACGTGAAGGTGACCTTCACCATCGACGCGGACGCATCCAAAGAAGAGATCAACGCGCTGGTGGCCCAATCGCAGAAGCGCTCCGCGGTCTTCGACGCCCTGACGAACCCGACCGACGTCACCGTCGAAGTGGCTTGAGGATCGAGCGATCGAGCGCACCACCGCAGTTGTCATCGGCGGGGGCCACGCGGGCCTAGCCGCCAGCCACTTTCTCAGCGAGCGCTCGATCGAGCATGTCGTGCTCGAGCGCGGCGAGGTGGCGAACTCGTGGCGCCGCGAACGGTGGGACTCGCTGCGGTTGCTCACGCCCAACTGGCAGAGCCGGCTGCCGGCCCACCGCTATGAAGGCCCGGACCCCGACGGCTACATGACCATGAGCGAAGTGGTCGAGTTCATCGAGCACTTCGCCAAGGCCTCGCGAGCTCCGGTTCGCACCCACACCAACGTCACGTCCGTACGACAGGTTGACGACGGATATCAGGTGGTCACTGACCAGGGCGAGACCCGGTGCCGGACCGTGGTGATTGCGAGTGGAGCCTGCAACCGCGCGGCTGTTCCGGCGTTCAGCCACGCAGTGCCGCCGTCAGTCGAGCAGGTCACGGCGCTCGACTACCGCACCCCGGGCCAGCTTCCCGACGCCGGCGTACTCGTGGTGGGTGCGTCCGCAACCGGAGTCCAGCTCGCCGCCGAGCTCAGAGCGTCCGGTCGGCCGGTGACCCTGTCCGTCGGCGAACACGTCCGGATGCCGCGGCTCTACCGCGGCCGCGACGTGTTGTGGTGGATGGACGTCGCCGGCGTTTGGGATCAACGGTACGACGAGATCGACGACCTCGACCGGGCGCGCCGGCTTCCTTCGCCGCAGCTTGTCGGAACTGCCGAACGCACGTCGCTCGACCTCAACGTGCTCACCGCGATGGGCGTGGAGGTGGTGGGGCGGTGGGCCGCGATCCGTGACGGCCGGGCGCTCTTCTCGGGTGGGCTGCGGAATGTGGTCTCGCTCGCGGACCTGAAGATGAACCGGCTGCTGGACACCTTCGACGAGTGGGCCGGAACCAACGGGCGGGACGCGCAGGTTGACCCACCGCAACGATTTGCGCCGACCGTGGTGCCCGAGGCCACCCGTTTGCACCTGGACCTGCAGAGCGGCGAGATCGGCGCGATCGTATGGGCGACCGGATTCCGGGCCGACTACGGGTGGCTCGACGTACCTGTGATCGACGCGAAGGGCCACCTGCGGCATACCGGCGGTGTGCTGGACAGTCCCGGGCTCTACGCGCTGGGCTTGCCCGTCCTGCGGCGACGCAAGTCGACCTTCATCCACGGCATCGAAGACGACGCCCGCGAGGTGATCGATCACCTGTCAGGGCAGCTGAACCTGCGCTAGTACTCGACGCGGGAATCGCCGCCGGGACCGGTGCCTGGCATCCCGGCCGGCTCAGCGTGGGATCGAGGTGTGCTTGTACTCGTTGAGGTCGGTCCACCCGGTGAGCAGGTCGAGGATGCGTTCGACTGCGGCGATCGAAACGGCCGGATCGGCGCCGAGCGGCGCCCGGCTGAGCAGCCGGACGAAAACCGCCTGGTCAGCGGCGATGAACGTCGGAACCCCCCAGACGGCATGGCCGTCAGCGTGCTCCTCGTGCTCGGCCTTGACCCGTTGGAGCGCGTCGCCGGACTCGATCCGGTCGAACACTGCGCCCGCGTCGATCTCGTGGGCAGTCAGCACATCCCGGATGACCGCCTCGTCGTCCAGCTTGCGGGCGTCGTCATGGCGGGCCGCGAACAGCGCCCGGTGCACGTCGAGGAACTTGGCGCCGAACTCGTCGCGGACCACGACCCCGGCCTGCAAGGCGAGAATCCCGCTGTCCTGCTCCGGTTTGTCCCAGACACTGGGAGCGCCGTCGGCGACGTGAACCTGCCCGAGCGAGAACGGCACGAACCGAACCTGCCAGTCGGCGCCGGCGGCCAGGCCGGTGAGCAGATGCTCGTGAGCATTGCGGGCGAACGGGCACCGGTAGTCCCAGGTGACGGCGAAGGTCTTGGTCATACCAGCCTCAACCTCTGAGCACCAAGCCCCTGTTCCCGAAACCGGCGGCAATCCCCGATGTGGTGACTGCCCGACTCCCCGGGATCACCCGACCGAGCACATCCGGCCGGCGACCAGCGCCGTGATGCCCCGGCCCCATAGGTGAGCAATCGCTGGGGACACCCTGCGTCACGCGGTGTGCTGGCCGGGAGCCTTCGCATCGCGGCGTCGCACGCGCGCTAGCAGCAGCAGAGCGACACCGCTGCCAATCAGCACGGCACTGTCGAGCAGCAACTGCTCGGCATTGAGGCCGGTGAAGGGCAACGATGCCTTCTCGCCGGTTGGACCCGCGCTGTTCACTGGCCCGGTGGTCGCTGGGATCGCCGTGTGCGACGCCGACGCCGATACCGTGGCGCTCGGCCTCTTCGTCGGGGTATGGGACGGAGTTGGACTGCTCTGGGTTGGTGTCGGAGACGGGCTGGGTGAGACGGCCTCGACCACATAGTCGATGCTCGCCCGCGACGGCCCGTAACCGGTCGCCGCGTCCGGTGTGAACACGACCGTCAGATGATGAACACCAACGCTCATGCCAGGAGCCGAATAGGTCCACCGCACCTCATAGTCAACGCCGCTCGCGATCTGCGTGCCGTTGTCCGCGAGCGTGACCAGCCCGAACGCCTGCGCGGGACTGAGGTCTGCTTTCAGCAGGAAGGCGTCCTGTGGGTGCCCGGTGCCATCGGGAGTCTCGGAGAGGCTGACCGACGATGGCAACTCGGTCCGACTCGGACTCGGGCTCGGGGTCGAGTGTGCCGGGTGCGCCTCAGCGTTGGGCGCGATCGAAGCCAACAGAAC
The DNA here is from genome assembly GCA_964395425.1 of uncultured Frankiaceae bacterium. Classification (GTDB taxonomy): domain Bacteria; phylum Actinomycetota; class Actinomycetes; order JAFAQI01; family JAFAQI01; genus DATAUK01. The sequence continues at coordinate 19,448 of CAYNDD010000008.1, read as the reverse complement.
CGCCACGGCAAGGGCCGCAAGCGGACCGCCAACGGCCTTGCGGGTCCTTGGGCGACGGCCGGCAGCGTGCCGGGCGCGCGCGATCCGACCTTCCAACACGGCCTCCCCGTCACCGCCAGACGCGGCAAACCCTACGAGCCCGCGCAGTCGTCGTCGCAGCAAGCGAAAATGGTTCGGAGACGTTCATCTGGCGTACATCGACCTCGGCATCAGCCCGAGAGCCGTCGAGGGCGTCTGGATCCAACCAAGGGCCGCGCAACGTCTCTCGACTCAAGGCCGGGCACTACGCATCCGACCGGACGATGTGTGCTCAGTTTCGGAGGTCGAGAAACCGACGGTGAACGCCCTACGAACGGCTTCCGGCGCGGTTGACAACGACTACTCGGCCCCAGCGATCGCTGGCTAGGTTAAGCGCAGCCGCCCGGTGCCCGCGGGCACGGCGATCACCGGGCGGCGGCACGGGAGGGGACTGGGGATGGCACGAGACTGGCTGACGCCTGCCGAGGTGGCGAAGGTGATGCGGGTGAGCTCGAAGACGGTCAGCCGCTGGGCGGACGTAGGCCGGATCCCGTCAGTCAGAACTCTCGGCGGGCACCACCGGTTCAACTCCTCGGTTGTCGCCGATCTGCTGAGCTCCGAGCGCGTCGAGGTGACGGGCGAGCGCTAACCAGCACGCAGGGCACGCCGCGTCGATCACGACCTCGCGAAGCCCGCACGCCGAGCACTGGGTCACGGTCAGCGAAGCGTATGCGCACCCAGTTGCGCCAGACTGATACCAGTCCGAACTTCACGTCTAGGGGCTTTCGACTCTGCTTTGTGGGGTACGGGTGCGTCAGGGTGGTGGCCATGCACGACGGGTCAGTTGCGATCGACGTCGCGGGCCTGCAGCGGCTGCTCGACGTCCTGGTGGAGCGCGGCCACACGGTCATCGGCCCCACCGTCCGCGACGGCGCCGTCATCCACGCACCGATCTCCTCAGTGGCCGAGCTGCCGAGCGGCGCCCGCGACACCCAGGCGCCCGGTCACTACCGCCTGACGCAGGACGGCGACGCACGGCTGTTCGCCTTCGCCGCCGCCGCCCAGTCCTGGAAGCCGTTCCTGATGCCGTCCCGGCAGCCGCTGCACAGCGTCACGTCGGACGGGACGGTTACAGCCGCCGAGCCGGCGCCGATCTCCTATGCCTTCCTGGGGGTGCGTTCCTGCGATCTGGCGGCAATCGGCGTCCACGACCGGGTGCTGCTCGACCGGCAAGTCGTCGACCAGCACTACGCCGCCCGGCGTCGTACCGCGTTCATCGTGGCGATCACCTGCTCGCACCCTGGTGGCACCTGCTTCTGCACCTCGATGGGCACCGGTCCGTCGCCGACCCAGGGGTACGACCTCGCGATGACCGAGCTGCTCGACGACGCGGGGCACCGGTTCGTGTTCACCGCCGGCAGCCCCGACGGCGAGGAGGTGCTGGCGCAGCTCCCGAGCCGCGAGGTGACGACCGCCGACACCGCCGCGGCCGCCGAGGTCGTGGCCGGATCGGTCGCCGTCATGGCACCCCGGGTGCTCAACACCGACGGCATCCGCAACCTGCTCTACGACAACCCCGACCACTCGCGCTGGGACGACGTCGCATCCCGTTGCCTGTCCTGTACAAACTGCACACTGGTGTGCCCCACCTGCTTCTGCGTCACCGTCGACGACAGCACCGACCTGCTCGGGACGACCGAGCGCAGCACGGTCTGGGACTCCTGCTTCACCGCAGGGCACTCCTACCTGCACGGCGGCGCCGTACATGACGGGACCCGTGAGCGGTACCGACAGTGGCTCACGCACAAGTTCGCCTCGTGGATCGACCAGTTCGGCACGAGCGGCTGCACCGGCTGCGGGCGGTGCGTCACCTGGTGCCCGGCGGGCATCGACGTCCTGGAGGAGCTACAGGCACTCAGGGAACCCGGAGGTGAGCCATGAGCGTACGAGGCATCGGCCAGCTGCTCGCTGAGCACCCGTTCTTCGCCGGGCTCGACGACGACGTTCTCGCACTGCTCGTCGGCTGCGCCACGAACGCTCACTACTCCGCGGGCGATGCGCTGTTCCGCGGCGGGACGCCGGCCGACCAGTTCTTCGTCATCCGCAGTGGCCGGGTCGCGATCGAGCTGGTCGCCCCGGGCCGACACCCCCTCGTGGTCGAGACCGCGGACGCCGGAGAGGTGGTCGGGTGGAGCTGGCTCGTCGCGCCGTACCAGTGGTTCGGCGACGGGAAGGCGGTCGAGGAGACCAGTGTCATTGCCCTCGACGGAGCCTGCCTTCGCGGCAAGTGCGAGGCGGACCCGAACGTCGGCTTCCAGCTGCTCACGCGCGTGACGCACGTGATGTACGACCGGCTGCAGGCGACCCGCGTCCGGCTGCTCGACCTATACGGGACACCGCGTGCCGTCAGCGACTGAGGCCCGCACGGCTCCGGCGGACGACGCGCTCACGCCGCGACCGTTCGTGGTGCGCGCGAAGCGCCGGGACACCGAAGACACCGCCACGCTCTGGCTCGAACCCCGGTACGACGACCCGCTGACCTTCGGCCCTGGCCAGTTCACGATGATCGGCGTCCCCGGGAGGGGCGAGGTGCCGATCTCGATCAGCGGCGACCCGCGCAAGCCCGAGCTGCTGCAGCACACCGTTCGCTCGGTCGGTGACGCGTCACGCGCCCTCACCCGGGCCGAGCCCGGTGACGTCCTGCTCGTGCGCGGCCCGTACGGCGTCGGGTGGGAGGTCGAGCGTGCCGTCGGTGGAGACGTCCTCATCGTGGCCGGGGGCATCGGGCTGGCACCGCTGCGGCCCGCGGTGCTCGAAGTGCTGGCCGAGCGGGACCGCTATGCGCGTGCAGTGCTGCTCGTCGGCTGCCGCACCCCGGACCAACTCCTGTTCGTCGACGAGCTCCGGGAGTGGCGGGCCCGGCTCGACCTCGACGTGCTTGTCACCGTCGACGCCGCCCCGTCCGGCTGGCGCGGACGGGTGGGCCTGGTCACCGGACTGCTCGCCGTGGCCGGCATCGATCCGGCCGGCACGCACGCCTTCGTCTGCGGGCCCGAGGTGATGATGCGCCTGGTCGCCGACGCCGTCCTCCGGCTCGGCGTCCCGGCCCCGAAGGCCCGGTTGTCCATGGAGCGCAACATGAAATGCGGCGTCGGCCTGTGCGGCCACTGCCAGCTCCGCGAGCACTTCGTGTGCACCGACGGCCCGGTCTTCGGGTACGACGTGCTCGCTCCCCTTATCGCGACGAGGGGGCTGTGATGGCCCGCCCGAAGCTCGCGGTCTGGAAGTTTGCCTCGTGCGACGGCTGCCAGCTGACGTTGCTCAACTGCGAGGACGACCTGCTCGCCGTCGCCGGCGAGGTCGAGATCGCGTACTTCCCGGAGGCGACCCGCGGCGTCGTCGCCGGTCCGTACGACGTCTCGCTCGTCGAGGGGTCGATCACCACCGCCGCCGACGCCGAGCGGATCCAGCGGGTCCGGGCGCAGTCGAAGAAGCTCGTGACGATCGGGGCGTGCGCAACCAGCGGCGGCGTCCAGGCCCTGCGCAACTTCGCGGACGTCCGCGAGTTCACCTCGATCGTCTACGCGCGCCCGGACTACATCAGCACCCTCGAGACCTCAACCCCGATCGCAGCGCATGTCACTGTCGACTTCGAGCTGCAGGGCTGCCCGATCAACAAGGCGCAGCTGCTGGAGGTCCTCACCGCCGCCGTGCAGGACCGGACGCCGCGGATCCCGGACCACAGCGTCTGCGTGGAGTGCAAGGCCAGGGGCAACGTCTGTGTGATGGTCGCCCACGGCACGCCCTGCCTGGGGCCGGTGACGCATGCCGGCTGCGGCGCGCTCTGCCCGTCCTACGATCGCGGGTGCTACGGGTGCTTCGGGCCCAAGGAAAACCCGAACGCCGCCTCGCTGGGCAAGTCGCTGGCCCTCATCGGGGTCGACGAGCTTGGGCTGAAGCGGGTGTTCCGCACCTTCCACTCAGCCGACCCGGTCTTCGAGGCCGAGAGCAGGAGCCATGACGCACAAGTCGACGGGTGACCGCATTCTGACCGTCGACACGCTCGCCCGGGTCGAGGGCGAGGGCTCGATGCGCGTCCAGGTGCGGGCGGGCACCGTCACCGACGTCGAGCTCGCAATCTACGAGCCGCCGCGCTTCTTCGAGGCGCTGCTGCGCGGCCGGTCCTACCTCGAGCCGCCGGACATCACCGCACGGATCTGCGGGATCTGCCCGGTCGCCTACCAGATGAGCGCCTGCCAGGCACTGGAGGCGGCGTGCGGAGTGACCGTCCCGGAGGACATCCGGCTGCTGCGCCGGCTGCTCTACTGCGGTGAGTGGATCGAGAGCCACGCGCTGCACGTCTACCTGTTGCACGCACCGGACTTCCTGGGCTACGAGAGTGCGATCGACCTTGCCCGTGACCACCGCGACGTGGTGGAGCAGGGGTTACGGCTGAAGAAGGCCGGGAACACGATCATGTCGGTCGTGGGCGGACGCTCCATTCACCCCGTGAACGTCCGCGTCGGCGGCTTCTACCGCACGCCGTCGCGCGACGAGCTGTCCATGCTGCTTCCCGTGTTGACCGAGGCGCTCGCCGACGCGGTCGCCACCGTGAAGCTGGTTTCGGGGTTCGACTTCCCCGACTTCGAGCAGCCCTACGAGTACGTCTCGCTGCGCAGCGCGTACGAGGAGGAATACCCGCTCGAGTCAGGGTCGCTCGTGTCCACCGGTGGCCTGAGCTTCACCGCCGCCGAGTTCGACGACTACATCACCGAGGAGCACGTGGCCCGCTCCAACGCCCTGCATGCGCGGCTGCGCGGCGTCGACGCCTACGTCGTGGGGCCGCTTGCGCGTTACGCCCTGAACGCCGACCGGCTCGGGCCGGTGGCGAGGGCGGCAGCGGCAGACGCGGGACTCGGTCCGGTATGCCGCAATCCGTTCCGCTCGATCGTGGTGCGGGCAGTCGAGATCGTCTACGCCTGCGAGGAGGCGCTTCGGATCGTGCAGGGCTGGCACGGAGCTGCCGTTCCCGCCGTACCCGTGCCGCCCCGAGCCGGCGTCGGTCACGGCGTCACCGAGGCACCACGCGGCGTGTGCTACCACCGCTACGAGCTCGACGCCGAGGGAACCGTCCTGGACGCGCGGATCGTGCCTCCGACCTCACAGAACCAGCGCAGCATCGAGGCGGACCTGCTCCGCTTCGTGCAGGCCCGGTTGCACCTGGACGACCACCAGCTCACCCACGACTGCGAGCAGGCGATCCGCAACTACGACCCGTGCATCTCCTGCGCCACGCACTTTCTCGACCTGACCGTGGAGCGGTCATGAGCGGGTGCGCCGTCGTGGGGGTCGGCACGGAAGACCGTGGCGACGACGCGATCGGCGCGCTCGTCGCCGACCGGGTCCGCGAGCTCGGCGCGGCGGGGGTCACAGTCGAGCCGGTCGCCACCCCGCTGGAGCTGCTCGACGTCTTCGACCGGTACGACAGCGTCGTTGTCGTGGACGCGGTCCGGTCCGGTGCGGAGCCGGGTGCCGTGACGGTCAGCGTCCTCAACGAGGGCCCCTGGCCGGCCCGACGGCCCAGCGCGGGGACGCACGGGCTGGGGGTGCCGGAGGCGGTCGAGCTGGCCCGTGCCCTCGACCGGCTGCCGGCCCGGCTGGTGCTGGTCGGCGTCGAGCTCGCGGACGTGACGACGGGCGCCGACCTCACCGAGGCGGTGGCCGGCGCGGTCGACCGGGCCGCCTCCGAAGTTCTGCGCGCTGCGGAAGCGCGCTGATGTGCACGAGCGCGCCGTGCAGGGTGGTGAGTATCGACGGCACCAGAGCCGTCGTCGACGAGCGCGGACGAGAGCGGACCGTGCTGCTGCTCGCTGCCGGTGAGCCGGTGGCCGTCGGAGACTGGGTGCTCGTGCACTCGGGCCTCGTCGTACGGCGGATGGACGAGTCCGAAGCCACCGCGACGAACGCGGTCTGGGCGGAGCTGGACGGCGAACGGTGAACGCGCTCGGGGAGGGCCGTCCACAGTCGGGCATGAGGCCAGCCACGAACGACGACGGCGCTCTCATGTTCGCGCGGTACGCCTACCCGCCGAACTCGCTCGGCTACTGCGGCCCGGACGACCCCGACGCGCTGCTCGACCAGGTCGCCGCCCGGGTGGCCGACGGGACGCTGCGCGAGGCCGCGCGTGGCTTCGCGGGTGCCTGGCCATACCTCGAGCTGATCGCGCACTGCAACGCCACTGCGGACCCGCTTGCACCGGCCGTGGTCGAGGCGTACTGGGTGGGCAGCCGTCTGCTCGACCAGGTCACGCCGGGGGCGCTCGGGGATTCCTTCGACGAGCGCTTCCGCCCACGGGTCGGCCGCGCCTGGGACGACCTGCTCGCCGGTGTGCTGGCCGGGGCCCGGCCACATCACAACTTCCACGTCTTCGGGGTCTACCCCTGGCTCGGGCTGATCCGTTCCGGCGTGGTCGACCAGCCCCTGACCGTCCTCGACGGATGCCGGATCCGCTGGGGCCGGCTGGTCAGCGTCGACGGCGACGAGGCCGTGGTCATGAGCCGACCGCTGGAGTGGGATGGCGCCGCACTTCACCTCGGCCACCGACGAGACGAGGTCGTGCGGATCGCCGCAGCGGGCCGGCACCTGGCCGCCGACCCGGTCGTGGGCGACTGGGTCTCAATGCATTGGGACTGGGTCTGCGACCGGCTCACCGAGCAACAGGTGCGCCGGCTGCGGCTCGAGACGCTCGCAGCCCTTGGCGCCGTGAACGACACCAGCCGGTCGCGCTCACCAGCAGCGGCGACTGTGCCGTGAGTGCGCTCATCCGGGCGCAATGCCGGGCCAGGTCAGCCAGAGCTGTTCGCGACGCGACGCGGATCCGTGCGCGGTGTACGCGCTCGACGAGCTAGCCGATAGCGACGTCGATAACGGGAGTCTCGGCCGGCGTTGCCGTACCGCTGAGGTAGGCCCATGCCTGAGCCAGATGGGCAATGTTCTGTGAGCTTGACTGTGGCGCCAGGTCAACGATCCGCTTCAAGATCGCCTCGCGAGCAGCGTCGCTGTCAGTTGCCATCACGGGCCTTCCTATCTCGTGGAAGCCAAGTCTCCTCACTCACGACATCCCGTCAATTATCCGTCGGCCCGAGCAGCATCATCGGCCGTTCTCGCTGCACAGCACCGACCTGCACGGGTTCACGAACCTTCAGCCGTACCTGTACTTGTCATGCAACGGCGAAACGGTCGAGGGACCGTGCCACGGCGTCCCAAACCCCAACAACCAGCAATGGACTTTCTCGTTCGGCAATGGATTCCTCGGCACGGACATCCTGCAGAATCCGCTCTACGTCATGGTCTACTACCCGTCACCGCACGGACCCTGACTGGTTCTCCCGTTGCCGGAACGCAACGCCCCTCTTGCGACATAGAGTCGCGGCTCAACCGCGGCGGCCGAGCTGCCGTCCTCGCTCTAGCCGGCGCCACCGGCTGGCTGGTGCTGGATGAAGTCCTTGGTCCGGATCAGCGCGAAGCTCAGGACTGCGGACGCCAGGGCGATGACCGCGGCCACCAGCAGGATCTCGTTCAGTCCAGCGGTGAAGCTGGCCCGCGCAACGTGCGAAGCGAGCGCGATGTCCTTCGGCGGAAGCTGCTTGAAGTACGCCGTTGACTGCCCGCTTTTGAGGGCGTTGCCGAGGGCGGTGCTCCGGCTCGCCAACGGCGTGTGGGCGAGCCCACTCGTCACGTCGCGCACGGCGCGCTTGGTGAACAAAGTGCCGAGCAAGGCGATCCCGGTGGCGATCCCGACCTGCCGGAAGGTCGAGTTGATCCCTGACGCCATCCCGGCCCGCCGCGGCTGCACCACGCCGACCGCGGTCGAGGCGAGCGGCGGGTTGATCATCCCGACGCCGATGCCGGCGACGATCAGGCCCGGGATCAGGTGGGTCCACGGCGACGTTGCAGTCAGCCCCCGCATCAACAGCAGCGATACGCCGACCAGCAACAGACCCGGACCGATCAGCAGACGCACGGGCACGTGCGAGGAGACCCGACCGGCCACGGTCGCGACGACGAGGATGCCGCCCGACATGATCACGAGCCGCAGACCGGTCTGCAGCGCGCTGTATTGAAGCAGATCCTGGAGGTAGAGCGTCAGGTAGAGCAGCATCGAGAAGATGCTCGCCGAGAGACCGAACGCGGCGATCGCGCCACCGCTGAACGTCGGCAGCCGGAACAGTGACAGGTCGAACATCGGGTGCCGTACGTAGCGCTCCGCGATCACGAAGCCGGCCAGCAGGACGCCGGCGAGCACGAAACAGACCACAACGCGGGTCGAGCCGAAGCTCGTCAGTCCCGCCTCGATCAGCGCGTAGATCAGGCCGGACAACCCGGCGGTGAACAGCACGAAACCCCACCAGTCGGGACGGCGCGCCGAGGTGTCACGCGACTCCTCGACCCGTCTCAGAGTCAGCGCGAGCGCGCCGATCCCGATCGGCAGGTTCACGAAGAAGATGAACCGCCACGACAGCCCACTGACGAGCGCACCACCGAGCACCGGCCCGATCGCGACCGCGAAGCCGGTCGTCGCCCCCCAGACGCCGAACGCCAGGCCACGCTCCTTGCCGCGGAAGGCATGGGCGAGCAACGCCAGCGAAACCGAAAACATGATCGCCCCGCCGACCCCCTGCAGGGCCCGCGAGAGCTCGAGCATGATCGAGTTCTGTGCGACGCCGCAGAGCACGGAAGCGACGGTGAAGACTCCCAGCCCCACGAGGTAGAGCCGGCGCCGCCCGTACATGTCGGCGAGCGCTCCGCTGGTCAGCAGCAGGGCGGCGAGGGTGAGCGCATACGCATCGACCACCCATTGGAGATCCGAGAAGCTGGAGTGCAGGTCATCCTGGATCTTCGGCAGGGCGACATTCACGATCGTGATGTCGAGCAGAAGCATGAAGGTGCCGAGGCTGACCGCGACCAGCGTCCACCACTTGTTGTCGTTGGTCTCAGCGGTCGGGGGCACGGCCGGGGACCCCGAGGTCGCGGCAGGCGTCGGTGAGGCGTGGGACATACCTTCAGTCTGCCCTGGGGCACCGACACAAACACCGCACCCGCCGAAACCGCGGCTCCGCCGGGCGCCGGCCTCGTCGAGCCGATAGGCGGGCGCGGATCCGACGAAATCCCTAGGGTGGCGGCGTGCAGGTCTTGATCGCCGGCGGAACCGGAACCGGCAAGTCGTCCCTCGCCTCGGCGCTGTGGCGCCGGTATCGGATCACCGGCCTGGTCAACACCGGCGACATCCGGGAAGCGATCCGCACCGTTGCAGACCCGACCTCGCACCCCGAGCTGTTCCAAGACGGCGTAAGCAGCCTGCCTGCTGTCCTTCGCTACCAACAGCAGGCGCGCACGGTGCTGCGGGCAACCGGGAGCGCCCTTCGGCGGCTCGCTTCACCGACGACACTCTCGGGCGCCGAGGGCATGCACCTACTCCCCCTGGTGCTCGCGGAGGTAGACCCGGAGTCCACCCAGGTCATCGTGTTGCGGCAACCCGATCGAGCCACGCATGAGTCGCGCTTGATGGAACGCGGCGAGCGCGACGGTCGACGGCAATGGGCGAAGTACGTCGGGCTGTTCGACGGTATCCGCGAGATCGGTGACTACATCGAGGAGTCCTGGGCCGCCGCGTCGCATCTCAATGTCCATCTCGTGGGCAGCGTGGATGAAGGACTAGAAGCTCTCGAGCCTGCGGTTCGAGCTTTCCGGCAATGACAACAACCATCCGTCACTGACGCGCATAGATTCCTGCGGCTTCGGGTACCAGATGGTCCGAGGTGACGGAGGGCTGAGCAGGAGCGCCGGCGCCAGAAGCGGCGTCGTGGCATCTCGGCGGGTGTCACGGCGTCCTCGGTTCGGAACTTGAACGCGGCTGCCGGTCGGCCGACTTACTTGCCTAGGAGGGCACGAACATGGATTTCATTCTCTGGATCATCGCGGTAATCCTCGTTGTGTCGGGGATCTTCTCCGTCTTCAGAGGCCAAGTGATCTGGGGCATCGTGCTGATCATCGTCGGCCTGCTGGTCGGTCCGGGCGGGGTGAGCATCTACCACACCCACCACCATCACTGAGCAGGCGATACTGGTTAGAGGGAGTGAGCGGTGATTCTTGATCCTGTGGCCGTTGCAACGTGAAGAACTTGCCGAGCCCATCGAGGGCAGAACGCAACCAGCGCCGCAAGCTGCAATACCTCCCCCCGGTGTGGCCGTTGGTCGCCATCGTCGCGCTCGTCGTCATTGCCGCGATAGCTTTCTCTCACCGATGAGCCACGAAATGTCGCACTAGCAGCCCCGAGACCGCCATCATGAGGCGGTGACGGCGTTGTGGGTCGCGTGACCACCGACCCGAGGCGATCTGACGCCAATGCCGCTGCCGCAATCGCCGGCCGCGGCCTAGCGGCGACGACTGCAACGATCGGCGAGTTCCACACCGCGATCTCAGAGCGGGTGTTCTCCCTCACCGGACCCGGGGTGCGGCCCATCGGCGTACTGGTCGGCGGCATCAGCAAAGGGGTGTACGCCGCGGTCGCCGGCGGTATTCGGGTCGCGTCGTACACGGCAGGCCACGTGGTCGGTGAGGTCGCGACGAGGCGCAGTCGCCCCGAGGACTACCTGCGGCTGGCCGATCGGCCGCGCAGCGATGTCGTGGTCGGGGCGCTGAACGGCGCGTGGGGCGACCGACTCGCACGCTGGCGAAACCCGCTGGCGCTCACGATGACCGTACGGGTCGGCGGCCGCGATGTTGCGTTGACCGGCGCTGAGTTGCGGTCCGCATTCGCCCAGCCCAGCACCCACGTTGTCGTCTTCGTGCATGGCCTGTGTGAGACGGAACGGGCCTGGTGGCGGAAGGCCGATGACCACTACGGCGACAGCGACTCCTCGCACGGGACGCGACTTGCCACCGAAACCGGCGCGACCCCCGTATACCTGCGTTACAACACCGGTCTGCACATCTCGGTCAACGGCGAACAGCTGGCCGCAGTACTCTCCGGTCTCGTCGCCCACTGGCCGGTCGAGGTCACCCGGCTGACGCTGGTCGGGCACTCGATGGGCGGGCTGGTGATCCGGTCTGCATGCTGGCACGGCCGAGAAGGCGACGAGCCGTGGGTCGATCTCGTTCGCCGGGTGGTCTACCTCGGTACGCCGCACCTCGGCGCCCCGCTCGAGGTGGCCGTGGCCGCGGCCGGCGCCGCCCTGCGAAAGCTACCCGAGACCCGCCCACTCGCGGGCGCACTCGCGAGCCGTAGCGTCGGCATCAAGGACCTGAGATACGGCGACGTGCGGCCGGAGGACTGGGCGGACGTCGTCGATCCGGACGCCTGGCGACCCGAGCCGAGCGAGTGCGCGCCGTTGCTCGAGGGCGCCGAGCACCATTACATCGGCGTGACGTTGAGCCGCAACCAGGATCATGTCATCGCCCGCACGATCGGTGACGCCTTCGTCACCTTCCCCAGCGCCTCCGGCAAGGGCGCGCGGCGCGAGTTGCCGCTGGACGCCGACCAGGGCCGACACCTCGGCCGGTTGCATCACTTCGACTTGCTGAACCACCCGCGGGTCTGGATACAACTGCGGGACTGGCTCATCGAGACCGACGAAGGTCTCTCACCGTAGTCATCGCCCGGCGGTGAAAGTCCCGAGCACCGACCTCTGTCGATACCGTAGGGACCTGTGTGTACGGGCAGCGACAGTTCGTTAGGTGTCGCGGCGGTTCCTGCGGAGATCGACGCATTCCGCGGTGAACGGGTGCCGCTGCACCCGGTACGCCGGGTCCATGTCACGACGCTCGTGGACAACACGCTGGATGTGTTGGCGGCTGATTCCGGGCCGGCCAAACGACACCCGCTGCCCGGTTGGCCCCGGCGGCCGGCCGCCGTCCACCAGGACGGCCGGGTGGTGGACGGCCCGGTCGGCGAGCACGGATTCTCCGCGCTGGTGGAGGTCGAGGCCAGCGACGGGCAGGTGCACCGACTGCTCTTTGACACCGGGATAAGCCCGGACGGCATGGTCACCAACATGCGCCGGCTGTCGCTGGACCCGGACTCGGTGGCAGCGGTCGTCTGTTCACACGGCCATTTCGACCACACCACCGGGCTGGACGGGCTCGCCCGGGCGTTGGGCGGCGCGGCCAAGCTGCCGGTCGTGCTGCACCCGCAGTTCTGGTCGCGGCGGCGAATCGCGCTGCCCGGCCGTGATCCCTGGGAGCTGCCCACCACCAGCCGCGCCGGGCTGGAGGGCCTCGGGTTCGAGATCATCGAGCGCCCGGAGCCGTCGTTCCTCTTCGGCGGCAGCGTCCTCATCACCGGTGAGGTGGCCCGCACGACCGACTTCGAGCTTGGCTTCGCGCCCCACCAGGCGCTGCGAAACGGCCGGTGGGAGCCCGACCCGTTGATCCTCGATGACCAGGCCCTGATCGTGCACATCGAGGGGCGTGGACTCCTCGTGATCACCGGCTGCGGGCACGCCGGCGTGGTCAACATCGTTCGCTACGCCCGCGCCCTGACCGGCATCGAGCACGTGCACGCCGTCGTCGGCGGCTTCCACCTCACCGGTGCGCTGTTCGAGCCGGTCATCGCACCGACCGTCGAGGCGCTCGGTGCGCTCGCGCCCGACGTGGTGCTGCCCGCGCACTGCACCGGGTGGCGCGCAATGCACGAGCTGGCCAACCGGATGCCCGCGGCCTTCATCGCCAACAGCGTTGGCACCCGCCTGGAACTGGCGGCGGCATGAGCAAGACGATGGCCCGCCGCCCCGTCGCCGTCCGGGCCTGGCCGTAACCGACGGCGAGCATCCGACTACATTGGCAGTTGAGGTGGTCGACGAGATGAGAACGACTGGCCGTCGCGTACGCCCGACACGGCCCGGCTCTGGTCCGGAGATAGCGCTGGACTTGGCCGAACACGAGCGGGCAGCCGAGGCGCGGGAGCGCCTCGTCGACAAGCGCGACCTTGCTGTTACCGAACGCGAGTTCGCCGCCGACGATCGCGAAGCCGCCCTCGAGACGCGTGGGGACATCGTTGCGCAGGCGATAGCAGCAGCTGACCGGCGCGACGTCGCTGCCGGAAAGCGGGATCGCGCCGCCCGGGAACGCGACCTGGCCGCGCACTTGCGGGATGACGCCGCCGAACAGGACGAGATCCTGGGAGTCGTCCATGACTCGCCCGCCGACCGCGAGGAGTCAAGGAAAGACCGCCAGGCTTCATGGAAAGACCGGCACTGGAACGGATCCGATCGCGATCTTGACGCGGGAGACCGTGCACTTCTACGCGAGGTCGCACCGCCGACACCCTAGATGTACGCCCCGCGAAAAGGCCGAGTGCGCGGTGGCAGGCGCGGTCCGCTGATGGAAGGGTTCAGGTCTTGGACCATCGTGCCTCGGCGAAGCCGTAGAGCCCGAACGCGATGAAGCCGATAGCAAACACCCCGAGCAGCCACGGCCCGTACGCATGCTCGGCCAGGGTGTGCAGCGCGCCGTCAAGGCCGGTGGACTTGCGTGCGTTGAACGTGACCGCGGCGTCAACAACCAAGACCCCGGCGACGGCGAACACGACACCACGGGCGATGGTTCCCACGATCGCGAGTGGAACCACGATTGCGCGAGCGGCCTTGCTCATCTGATTGATCCGCAGATCCTTCTCGAACTTTCTCCCGGCGCCTTGAAACACGATCGTCAGCCCGACCAGGACAACGATCACTCCGATCAGGCCCACCAACCACCGACCGCCAGTGTGACTCATCACCCGCGCCGTGGCCGTGACCTGCTGCTGCGAACCGCCCTGGGTCGAGCGACCGACGATGAAACTGAAGGTGGCAACGCAGAACGCCAGGTAGACGAGTCCGCCGACCAGCGAAGCGACACGCGGTCCGGCCTTCTTGCCGTCGCTCGTCGTACCGAAGACCGCCTCGCTCACCCGCCATACCGCGTAGGCCGCCAACCCGATAGCCAGCACCCACAACAGCCCACGACCGAACGACTCCCGTGCGACCTCCGCCAGTGCACCGTGCGAGTTTGCCTGATGGTGAGCACGACCCCGCGCGATCTGGACGGCCAGCCAGCCAAGAACGAGGTAAACGAAGCCGCGCGACGCCAACCCGAACCGAGCCATGCCCGTCATCAACGGACTGGCCGCCACGCTTTGCGCAACGGAGCCTCCGCTGCTACGCGACACTGATTTCGGGGCCGTGACGCTCACTGGACGTCCCTCTCGTCGAGCCAGCGCGGCCCAACCTGATCGCGGGATGATGCGACGGCTTTCGCGACATCGTGTCACTGTCGCGAGAGCTGGCCGAGTGGCGTCATCATGGCTATACCCACCAACGGTGGAACATATGTGCGTCCACGACAATGCCGGTCACTGGCAAACATCGTGCGCCGCAATGTTGTCGATGACGGCGGCGGTCAGGCACCCGAGGCTCCGTCACTAAGTTGCCCTACCTCCTGCTTGTTGGTGTCAATCGCGGCGTGGCGGATTGCTTGGTGGGAGTCTCCGATAGCGCGCAGCTCACTGTCGGAGGCGTGCTCGAGGGTGAGCATCGTGTTGTCCGCCTCTGGCAGAGCACGCAGGATCTCGTCAAGCTTGCGTTGAGTGGCACTCTGCTGGCGCGCCTGGGTGTGCTGGATGACGAAGACCATGGTCAGCGTCACGGCCCCCACGACGGTCTGGAAGACCCGCGCCGGCCGACTCGGGAACCCCATGACACCGTTGCCGATTAGCCACGCCGCGCTTGCCATCAGGACCACCAGGGCAAGGAGTGGTTGAGAAACCACTCGATCCATCCAGGACAGGATCCGGCTGATCGCGGACCTGTGCCCGTACCGCTCGGGCTCATCGTCGATCACGTCTTCTTGGCTCACCAGGAATCCGGGCCCGAAGCAGAAGTCCCCGCGCATCGGGTGAGCGCTGGATCGGCGTAGGCCGTGTAGTGGAGAGCGCCACAAGACCGTGGTCTCGCTGCGAGCTCGCTGCGAGCATTCGACAAACCGCTACGAACTTGGCTGCGGCAGTTTGCAGTGAACCCTTGGGTTGGCGCCGAAGTAGTTGAGCGGTCCGGCGACGACGGTGACTGCTGTGGTGCCGTCCTTCGCGCAGTTGCTGTGAGCACCGCTGAAGTAGTGGCGTTGGCCGGCAGCTGCGCCGCCGACCACCAGCCAAACAATCAGCAGCAGGCCGATGAGCTTGAAGATGGGGTCTCCAGCGTGGTGATCAGCGGTGCGAGATTGCTATCGCGACGATGACGACGAGCGCGATTGCTGCGAGCAAGGGCCAGACCGGCGGTAGGTACCGTAACTTGCGCTGTTGGTTGCGTTCGGCCCTCGAAGGGCTCGGTAGGTTCTTCACGACATAGCTAGGCAGCCCGGAAGCCGGCGAGCAGCTCGGTCTCAGTAATAGTGTCGCCGGCCGCCGACGGCGCGTCCGGTCGCTCCTAGCAGCTCGAAGACCACGCCGAGAATGACCAGAATGACGCCGACCGTCCATAGGATGGGAATGCCAGCGATGAAGCCAAGAAGTAGCAGGACAAGTCCTAGGACGATCATTGTGGCTCCAGGGTCGGCGCAGAATCAGCGCACTCTGGATATACCCAACGATGCGCGAGGTATGCGCACATCGAGGCAGACATTGTTGGTCTGACACAGCCGAAGGTCCGGCCAGGTTTCTCACCCGGCCGGACCACCATCCGGCTTACGAAGGTCTAGAGAGCGTCCTTAACCTTCTCGCCAGCCTGCTTGAGATTCCCCTTGGTTCTGCTTGAGTGGCCTTTGGCCTGCATCTTGTTGTTGCCGATCGCCTTGCCGACCTTCTCCTTGATCCTGCCACCGACCTCTTGCTTCTTGTTGTTGAGCTTGTCGTGAGTGCTCATGCCGCTCCTTGATCGTTGAGGGCGTGAGAGACGCCCACCGACAGGATGCCCAAACCCTGCGTCGGTAAGCACTCAGGGTGCTTGCGCGGTTGGGTGTCGAGGGCCACACCAAGACGTCGAACGAGAACTCCGTCCCGCATTCGGGTGAAGGACCAACGGTGACGTTTGATCTCAGCGCCGTGGGGAAGACTTTTGTCAACCCCACCAACCTCTCGGGGGTCTGATCTTAGGAGTGCAGGATGGGCATCGGAGTCGGTTTGGTGCTCATCGCCATCGGAGCAGTTCTCACGTTTGCGGTCCATGTTGTGTTCAGTGGCGTGAACATCCATGTCATCGGGGTGATCCTGATGATCGTTGGTGTTGCGGGCGTAATCATCGAGCTCACCGTGTTCGCACCACGTCGACGGTCGGTCACGACTTACAGCACCGCCGTTCCGACTGCAACTCCGACATCGCAGACCACGCGCATCGAATCCTGAGTCGCGCACTTGTCGTCCAGCCCGCGGTACTCGATGATCCGCTTGTCGCGGTAGCGTCGCGGTAGCTCGGGAACGCTCTCGCGCGGCGATGACCCGCATACATTGCCTACGACGGTGGGTCGCGCTGGGCGAGCGGGTCCGGTCGACCGCCGCGCCATTCGAGCAGGAACAGGGTCGCGTCGTCGGTGGTGGCTCCTCCCCGCGCGCGTTTGAGTGCGTGCGAAAGCCGGCGAACGGTCTCCTGAACGGACTCACTGCCCTGCTGCGCGCGTTCGAGATGGTCGATCAGTCGAAGGTCTCCGAACTGGCCGCCCGCGGCGTGGGGTTCCTCGATGATGCCGTCGGTGAAGAACAGCACCCGGTCTCCGGGCTCAAGCGCTTCCACGCTGACCAGCGGGTCGGCGCCCCCGAAGCCGACCGGCAGCGTCGTCGGGCTCTCCAGGGTGCGCACGACCTGACGGTTGCGCAACAACAGGGGAGCCGGATGTCCGGCGTTGACCCAGCGAAGCTCTCCGGTGTCCACGTCAAGGCGAACCATCTGGGCGGTGAGGAAATGGTCATCGGTGAACTGTGTGGCCACGGCCTCATCCATCGCTGCATACAGATCCGGCAGATCGACGTCACCGCGCCGCGCGTGCCGATAGGCGGCAATCGCAACCGTTGCCATGGTCGCAGCATCCATGCCGTGGCCCATCGCATCGATGATCGCGACGTGAAGGATGCCGTCATTGAGGGCGTAATCAAAACTGTCACCGGCGACGTCATAGGCCGGCTCAAGGATCCCAGCCACTGCAACCTGCAGGGTGGTCATCGTCAGCGGCGGCAACAGCGACCACTGCATCTCTGACGACAAGCTCATCGGCTGCCGACGTCGCGCCTGAAAGAACCGGTCGGTGTACATGCCCTTGGTGACCAACACGTCGGCGAGCAGGCCCGCGAAGCGCCGAGCCAGACGCCGGTCGTTCTCGTCAAGAACCTCAGCGGTGAAGGCCAACACCCCGACGCGGTCAGTGCCATCCAGCAGCGGGACGAAGACCCTGATCCCACCGGGGACAACCTGCTCGACCAGCTGATCGGTGAGGAACGCCCGCCCGGCCAATGATCCATCGATCAGCTGTGGTGGCCCAACCTGAAGGCGCCGGCCGGGCAAAGGCATCAAGGTCAACTGGTCGTAGTCCTGCAGCAACACCGTGACATCCGTTCCCCCGATCAACGCGATCTCCTCCGCCACCAACGAGGCGATCAGCTGAGGTGGCATCTGATGCGCACGGTCGATGAACCCGCCAAGCAGCCGCTCACCGAATCCCTCCGAACGATCAACCGCGACATCAGGGCTCGTCGACTCCTCCGCCATGCCGACATCATCCCCGTCCACGCAACAAATGTGCACGGATCTCAGCACCGATCCGAACCGATGCATCCGCCACGACCCAGCCGCTTCGCGTACCGAGGTCGAAGCCGCGTGCGAGGGATGATGGATCCACCCATTGGTCGTTATGCAGAAGGGCTTTACATGTCTCAGCCCCAGATTCATCACCCCGTCGTAGTCGAGCACGCGGAGAAGCGCGCTCAGGACGTGCAGCTGAGAGTGGCGGACGCGATCACCAAGTTCGCCGGCTCAATGACCTTCGTGTATCTCCACATCGTGATATTCGCCCTCTGGATGCTGTTCGTCGAGAACAGCCCATGGGAGAAGCTGACTCTCATCGTGTCGCTCGAGGCCATCTTCCTATCGACCTTCGTGATGATCGGGCAGAACCGACAGTCCTCGTTTCAACAGGCCAAAGCCGATCACGACTTCCTTGCCCAAGAGCTCGAGCTCAAGCACAACACCGAGGTGACCGATGCAATCCATGAACTCGCCAAGGCGATCCACTCGACGGTATGCCTACCGCAGTAGGCCTCGGAGCACGTCCCAGCGTCGATCGACGGCGATGCCCGTCGGCGAACGCCGGGTGAACTCGCCTGACGTTTGCTCCGATGCGCTCCTCCTTGCCTGTCGGCGTTGGTGCGGCGACAGGCGGACCGGGCGCGGCTGTCAGCGATGCGTCGTCTGCGTTCAGGCCGACGAGACGGCGCGCGGATGCCTCTTGATTAGCCCGATCGCTACGCACCTTACCGACCAAAGTATGGCGGTTCAGGACCTTGGTCCCATACCCGAAGCCTCCGCCGTTGTCGACACTCTTTGTATGGCCTCTCACTGGGTGGCCACTCCGCCCAGCCGCTCGCGGCGGCCGGCGTGGAGCCGAATGGCTTGGGCGTGGTACGCGACAGTCGGCGTCGTCGCCATCTCGGGCTACTACTCGCTGACGCGAGCCGGCGCGGGCCAGGCAGCGGTCATGAACACGGTCAACTTCACCGCCGCGATTGCCGCGACGCTCGCAGCCGTGCGGAGTCGGGGGACCAACCGGATCGCGTGGACGGCAATCGCCGCCGCGATGTTGCTGTCGACCGCTGCGAACGTGCCGTACTACGCCTACCCACTCGTGACCGGACGGCCGCTACCCTTCCCATCGATTGTCGACCTCCCGTGGTTGGCGATGTATCCGTGCTTCGGCGTCGCGCTGTGGGCACTCACCCAACGCCGCCGGCGGGCGGAACGGCTCGGCGATGCCCTCGACGCGGCGATCCTGGCAGTGGCCGGGGCGGCTACGACCTGGCAATACCTGATCGCGCCGATCGTGCACACGCCGATGTCGCTCACTTCGCATGTGGTGTCGATCGCCTATCCGGGCATGGACCTGATGGTCTTCATCCTGCTGGTGCGGTTCGTCGTCGCCGGCGGCTGGCGCAACGGCGCGATCGGAATGCTCGCCGCAAGCCTCGTGAGCCTCCTGTTCGGTGACAGTATCTACACCTCCCAGCTAGCCGCCGGGACCTACCACTTCGGTGGCGCGCCCGATGCGTTGTGGATGGCCTCGTACGTCCTGGTCGGAATGGCCGCGCTACACCCGCACGCCGCCTCGGTCACCGACTACCGCCCGCGATCCAATACCCGGCTGTCGACGGAGCGCTTCGCCTTTCTCTTCGCCGCGGTGCTGACCGGTCCGGCCAT